>DXZE01000003.1 GCA_019415435.1 Erysipelotrichaceae bacterium | reverse complement strand
AAAAGCGGGAAATTCTCCCGCTCATCTTTAATCTTTTATGGGACATTATCGAAAAATATTGACACCAAGTATTCTTTTTCTTTCAGGCAAAACAAATGATACAGACAGGCAGCCAGCCAAGGATCAGAAAGGTCAGATACAGCGGCCTTGTAAACACGGCGACAAACTCCCGGATCAGAGCGCTCGGCCAGTAGTAGGAAGCCGTATGCGAGCCGATGCCGATACATCTGAGTCCCGCCCTGCGGGCATCCATCATACACCTGTACACATGGTAGTTGCTGGAGATCAGAGCTGTTCTCTTGCGGCCCTCTGACGCATCAATGATTTTCTTGGAATTGATGACATTGGTCATCGTATCCGGCGACTGATCTTCTTCAATCACATCACTTGCCGGCACCCCGTGTTCACATAAATACATGGCCATGGCATGGGCTTCACTGACTGTTTCGTCCGGTCCCTGGCCGCCGCTTGTAATGATCTTCGGCTTTGTCCTGTCTTTGTTATAGACTTCAATTGCCTTATCCAGCCGGTCTGCCAGCAGCTTTGATACCTGATCGCCATGGATCAAACCGGATCCATGTACAATCAGAAAGTCAAAGTCCCGGGTATGAGGCACATGTTCAATAAACCTTGTATACAACAGAAATGTCACAAAGATACAGGAAAGATAGAACACGCTTAAACCGAAAAAGATGATCACCCGGCTGATTCCGCCAGGCATCGCCCTCTGGCCTGATGATGGCAGAAGGAACGTATACAGAAACGCCATTTCCCCAGCCAGAATGAAAATACCGAAGAACAGCGACAGCCGGTTGGCCAGCGATCTGCTCTCTTTCTTCATCATCGTTACCCCGTTGGCAATGAGAAAAAACGGCACAGCCAGTATGATCACCGCCACGGCAATCGCGATCACAAGCAATACATACGGGGCAGCCTTTCCCCCGACAAGACTCACCGCTGCCACAATCGTTGCGATTGCCGCAAAGGTAAAATAGAAACAGTTTCTCAGCCGGCTGCGGTTATACAGAAATGAAACCAGAAAGATTCCCCACAGCACGGCTGGTAAAAAGAAAGCATTCATGCAAAACTCACCTCACCTAAGTCTGTACCTTAACATTGCCCTCTGTTTTTCTCAAGCATGTTGAAAAATTTCAGCCCATCTTTAAGCCACAAGCACAGTCATGTATAAATGCAACTTCTTTTCTTTTCCTTTTTCGATACTATGATCTTACATGGTTAAGGGGGCACAGAAAGATGAAGGACAGCAGAGAGAACGATACCGGGGAAGAAGTTACAACACCGCTGAACCTGGAAGAGATCAATGAGGTAGCTGCTGAGATCAGATTCTGAAAAAGCTGCGGATGTCCGCGGCTTTTTTCCTATCTTCCAAAGTCTTTCAGAAGCTTTTTCATAGCTGGATCAAGCTTCTTTTCTTCATGAACAATTTCATTCTCGTCAGCCGGGAACGTGATGCCGGCATCCTGACGGGCATTCTCCAGAATTTCCATTACGGTAAGACTGCGGTTCAGCCATACCTGTTCCTGGGCATGATTATCAGTATCGATGACTTCCTGCATGCGCAGGAAGTCATTCCGGAATGCCATGTCTTCCGGTTCATACTCCAGCTGCAGTTTCGTATCTGTTCCATGGATCCGATCATGCATGGTCATGAATCCGTCTTCTCCCTGCAGAATCGTACCTCTGGGAGAAACACTGTCCTTGGCAGCGGTCAGTACAGCCTTGAACTGTCCATGATGAGGATGCCGCTTGTATCAATGCCGTTGAAGCCTTTGTTGGCCATATGGCAGGCAAACTTCGGTGCTCCGAAAAGTCCTGCCACAAAATGAATATTATAGACATTGAGATCATAGAGACATCCTCCGGAGCACCTGGGATCAAAGGCCGTGGCAAGTTCTCCCTTTCTGTACTGGGAGTGGTTGGCCCGGATGATCTTAAGATTGCCTAAGGCATCGAGATGTTCTGACAAAGCATCATAATTGCGGGAATAGCAGGAAAGGATGGCTTCAAACAGGAAGACATTCTCTTCGTCCGCGGTCTGCACAAGATCCGCTGCTTCTCTGTAGGTAGAAGTCAGCGGCTTTTCCACAATGACATGTTTATGTGCCTTTTATGTCTTTAAAGATATTCATAGTGAACACTGTTGACTAATCCTATATATACGGTGTCAAAGCTGCCACGGGAATTCCGGCCTTTTTAAAGCCATCCAACGCAGTGGCAATGATCTTGCCATTGCCGACAATACCAATTCCCATATGTTTACCACTTTATTTTATTGTAACCCCTGTCATCTCTCCGGTCTAAAGATTCTTAACATCTTTCTTAACAGAATCCTAATTTCTTAGGGCCAATCTTTATCCGGTTTTAATTTCTCCTCCGCCATACTTATAGCGTAAGAAGGGATGGATTCCGGATATGTTAATAGGAAAAAAACACCTGTCTTCATTCCAGGTGGTTCTATATGGATTTACACTTCTGATTCTTGTAGGGACGGTTCTTCTGATGACACCTGCGGCATCTGCTGCTCATCACTGGTCATCTTTTGCGGATGCACTGTTCACCTCAACCAGTGCGGTCTGTGTGACCGGACTTGTGGTGCGTGATACCGCAACGTACTGGTCGTTTTTCGGTCAGTTTGTGATTATCTGTCTGATTCAGATCGGCGGACTTGGAATTGTGATTACAGCCGGGGCGATCGCCATTGCCTCAGGCAGAAAGATCGGTCTGATGCAAAGATCGACACTGCAGGATTCTCTCAGTGCCCCAAAGCTTGGCGGTATTGTGAGACTGACTAGTTTTATTGTCAAAGGCGTATTTCTCATTGAAGGTATCGGGGCACTGATCCTGATGAGCCGGTTTATTCCACAGTACGGGATCAGTAAAGGTATCTGGTATGGCATCTTTCATTCCATTTCAGCCTTATGCAATGCCGGGTTTGACCTGATGGGAAACTTCAGATCATTAACCCAGTATGTGTCAGATCCGGTGGTATCCATTACCATTGCCTGTCTCATCATCATCGGCGGACTTGGTTTTCTGACTTGGAATGATTTCTATCAGTTCCGCTTTCACTTCAGAAGATACTCTCTGCAGTCCAAGCTGATCCTGGTCATTACATCATTGCTGATCGTACTGCCGACCCTGTACTTCTATTTCTTTGAGTACAGCAGCTATACCGGTCTGACCCGCTGGCTGATCTCTTTCTTCCAGGCGGTCACACCGCGTACAGCCGGTTTCAATACGGCAGATCTCAGCGCCTTATCTGAGACCGGAGTCATGGTCATGATCTTTCTGATGTTGACAGGCGGATCGCCTGGTTCCACTGCCGGCGGCATGAAAACAACAACGCTTGGCGTTCTGTTTCTGTCTGCCAAAGCCATTTTCATGCGGGAAGACAAGCCTTCCGCCTTCAACCGTTCAATATCTGCCGATACGATTTCCACATCCCTGACGCTTTCCGTCATGTATGTGTCGCTGTGTGTGATCGGCGGATGTCTGATCAGCCGGTATGAAGGACTGCCGTTATTGACGTGTATGTTTGAAACAGCATCGGCCATCGGTACGGTCGGTCTGACTTTAGGCATTACCACAGGGCTCTCCCTGTTTTCAAGGGCAATTCTTGTTGCCCTGATGTTCATCGGACGCATCGGCGGGATGACCATGATCTATGCCATCTTTGCCAATGCAAGGCAGAAACACGCACATTGCGTAGAAGAAAAAATTATAGTGGGGTGATTATAATGAGTACAAGATCTTTTCTGATTATAGGTTTAGGCAGATTCGGCCGTCATATCGCATCAAAACTCAATGACATGGGCATGCAGGTCATGGCTGTGGACAAAGAAGAAAAAAGAGTGGAAGAAGTACTGAACTATGTAACCAATGCCCAGGTGGGTGATGGAACAAACCAGGACTTTCTCTCTTCGCTAGGCGTACGCAACTTTGATGTCTGTATTGTCGCGATCGGTGATGACTTCCTGGCAGCTCTTGAAACAACATCATATCTCAAGGAACTCGGGGCAAAGAAAGTTGTTTCACGTGCTTCAAGAGACACGCAGAGAAAGTTCCTGTTAAGAAACGGCGCAGATGATGTCGTATATCCGGAACGGGACATGGGCGAATGGGCTGCCGTCCGCTATGCCGGGGATAATATCTTTGATTACATGCAGTTGGATAGCGACTTCGGCGTGTTTGAAGTCGGCGTACCGTCGGCCTGGGTGGGCAGAACCATCGGTGAGATCGGTGTGCGCAGCCATTACAGAATGAACATTGTTGCGGTAAAGACAGGCAGGCAGATGGATGTCATAACCGGGGCGGATTACACCCTGGAGTCGGGACAGACTCTGATGGTTCTTGGCCGCACAAAAGATGTCACAAAGTGTTTCAACGTCAGATAGGAGAAAGAACATATGGCTGTTACGCTGATCATCTGTATATCCGTACCGCTGGAAATGCTGCTGATATATGCAGCAGCGCTGAAACTCTATGATATAATCAATCCGGTAACCAATCCGAAAAGAAAGAGACATCCCCGTAAGCATACCTTCAGAAAAAAGCATGCTTCGATGGATGAGTGGTCAAAGTTTCAGAGACTGTTATGAGTAAAGAACATGTACTGGTATGTCTCAGCTCTTCTGAGACAAATCGCAAAGTGATTTCTTCCGCAGCCCATATGGCATCGGTCCATGGGGCTGCTTTTAGTGCGTTATTTGTAGAAACAGCTGCTTTCCGTGCACATGCGGATGACAGGATGCTGAAGCAGCTTTCACGCAATTGCAGCTATGCAGCGAAAAAAGGAGCACATGTGGAAACCATTTACGGCGACAATGTCGCCTATCAGATTGCCAAATATGCCAGACAAATCGGTGCCAGTATAATCATTCTGGGCAGCAGCCCCCAGCGTTCCTTCTTCGGCATCAGCGAAAAAAACATGGCCGAGCGCATCATTTCTGATGACCCGGATATCAACCTGTATGTTGTCCCTCTCAGGCCAGCCCATACCACTTCGTATCGTTTCAAATGGCTGTTGAGAGAACCGATGCCGTTTCGCAGTCAGGATATTCTCATCACCGTGGGGCTGCTGGGTGCCGCAACAGCGGTTGGTCTGCTCTTCGGGGCAGCCGACATGGGCGACTCCAACATCATCCCGCTCTATATTCTTGTCGTACTGGCCATTTCCGTACTGACCTCTTCCCCGATCTACGGCATCAGCGCTTCCATCCTTTCCGTCTTTGTCTTCAACTGGTTTTTCACGGAACCAAAATATACGCTGAGGGTCATTGACAATGCCTACTTTGTTACGTTTCTGGTCATGTTTGTCTCAGCTTTATTGACAAGTTCCCTGACCGTTCGTTTAAAGGACTATGCCCGCCATGCGGCCCAGAACTCCTACCGCACCAAAGTGCTGCTGGATACATCACAGCTATTGCAGCAGGTATCCGACAATGAAGCCATTGCCGGGGTAACTGCTGCTCAGATCGCCAAGCTCAGCGAAAAATGTGTGGTGGTATACCTGGCTGAAAACGATACCCTCAAAGCACCGAAAATCTATCCTTCCGATCAGAAAATTGATCCGGGCTGTTTCAGTGAAATCGATCAGGAGGCAGCTCACTGGGCCTGGGTCAACCGGCGAAGAGCCGGGGCAGGCACTGCAGTCTATCCCAGTGCCCGCATGCTGTATCTGTCCATCCGCATCAGAGACCATGCCTATGGGGTCATCGGCATTGATGAAAGCGAAACCGAAATGGATGCCTTCCTGCTTTCTCTGCTTCTTTCCATCATGGATGAATGTGCCATGGCCATGGAAAACGAGAGGAACGTACAGGAAAAGGAAAAGACCGAAGAAGCAGCCCGAAATCAGAAGTTCAGGGCTGATCTTCTGCGTTCCATCTCCCATGATCTGCGTACGCCGCTGACATCCATCTATGGCAATGCCAGTATCTTGGAAACCCAGGAAAACCTTTCCGAAGAAGAAAAGAAACAGATGTATTCTGATATTGCCACCGACAGCATGTGGCTGATTGAAGTGGTGCAGAATCTACTGGCGATTACCCGGCTTGAGAGCGGGGAAGTCATGCTGCACAAGCAGGCAGAGCTTATGGATGAAGTCATTGATGAAGCCATGAAGCATCTGGACCGGGACGGGAAGAATCATCACATCTCTGTCCACTGCAGCGATGACATCCTGATGGCAAAGATGGATGCCAGACTGATGGTGGAAGTCATTGTCAACCTGGTGAACAATGCCATCAAATATACCCAGAACGGTTCTGATATCACCATTCAGGCATGGAAAGATAAGGGAAAGATATGGGTATCGGTTGCGGATAACGGTCCGGGCATGAGTGATGAGCAGAAAGAAAATGCATTCAAGATGTTCTATACTGGCAACAACCAGGTAGCCGATGCCAGACGTTCTCTGGGCATCGGACTGTCCCTGTGCCAGTCCATTATTACCGTCCATAATGGTACAATCAGTGTACAGGACAATCATCCCAGCGGGACAGTCTTTACTTTTGCCCTGCCGGCCGAGGAGGTAAACATTCATGAACAATAACTGTCTGATTCTGGTGGTAGAAGATGATACGCCGGTTCGCAACCTCATCTCCACTACCCTGGCTTCCCATGACTATCAATACATGACCGCAGCCACAGGCGAACAGGCCATCCGTGTAGCATCTGACCATTCACCTGATATTATTCTTCTGGATCTGGGCCTGCCGGACCTGGATGGAGTGGAAGTTATCCGTTCCGTCCGTTCCTGGTCGGTCACCCCGATCATTGTCATCAGCGCCCGCAGTGAAGATACCGATAAGATTGAGGCACTGGATGCCGGAGCAGATGACTATCTGACCAAGCCTTTCTCCGTCGAAGAACTGCTGGCCCGCATCCGTTCCACCCAGCGCCGTCTGACCTATATGAAACAGAGCGGACCGGATAAACCTTCCTTCAATAACGGAGCATTGAAAATCGACTATGCCGGCAAAGCGGTCTATGTAAACGGAGAACAGATTCATCTGACCCCGATTGAATACAAACTGCTGGACCTCCTCTCCCATAATGTCGGCAAAGTTCTGACCTATCAGTTCATCACAAAGAATGTCTGGGGCTCTTCCTATGACAGTGATATTGCCTCCCTCAGAGTATTCATGGCAGGGCTGCGTAAGAAGCTTCATGGAGAGTCTTCCATCCAGACCCATATCGGAATCGGCTACTGCATGGTCAGAGCAGAATGAAGTCATATGCGTTTGCGTATGACTTCTTTTCTTATCTCAGGGCTGGTGCTTTCACAACTGCCGATTCCGGATAAAATCTGTAAAATACTATATCTGCCAAGGATTATCGAACTTCTTGATTTAGAAGGCAGTCTGGGGAATCAACAGAACACTGGCTGTCTGCGCACTGAGAAAGTTTGACAGTGGATCTGCTATCTCCTACAAGAACCAGCTCTGCCAGGCTCTTAACGAAGACGGTCAGCTGGTATGCTTTAAGAATCACACACAGAATACCTTGTAATCATCGCGTTTGATAACACCATGTATGTAAAGTCTATCTTCTGTCCTCTATAGAGCGCAATCATAAGGTCTCTAAAGATTTCGATCAGGAGATCGTGAAGACTATAGCCAGTATGCATGATGATTCAGAATGTATGAATCTGTTAACCAAAAAGCGGGAAATTCTCCCGCTCATCTTTAATCTTTTATGGGACATTATTGAAAACAATTGACAGTATGATGTAAGCGTTGTCACAACCACAAAAATAACCCGCTGATAATTCCAATCAATGCTCCCGCACATACATCCGATGGATAATGGACGCCGCCTATCACTCTGATAACTGCCCCAAAGAGTGCCAATATAAGCATAACAATGCCAATAAATACATGGATATGTAAGAATACCATGGCAATCACACAAGCCGAAAAGACATGTCTGCTTGGCATGGATTTACCTTTTGTATTTTTAATGATCAGAGGATGAATACCATGAGCTTCATATGGTCTTTTACGGTTAATCAGCTTTCTGATAACTGTCACTATGACAAAGGACACTGCCGGTACGATAAATGCCTTGAAAAGAAAAGCATCTTTTGTAATCAGAAGATATAACAGCAGCAATGGATAAGAAATATAGAAAAAATATGTAAATATCATATTGGATATCTTTAAAGCATGCATTCTCTTATCTGATTTTCTGTACCAGGCAGTTATGTTTTTATAAAATTCAGGATAGTTCATAACGCTCACATTCTAGCATAAAAAGCAGGATGTATTATGATATCCTGCTTATGCTTTACGCTTCCGTTTTTTCTTCTGTCTGATCAGCTGTATCCTTAGGGAATAATACATCATGCACCTGTGCCGTAACCTGATCTGTCCAGGCCGGGTTAGCCTTGAAGTACTCTCTTACAGAATTAATTCCCTGGCCGATCTTTTCTCCATTATAGGAGAACCAGGCACCTGCTTTTTCAATGATGTCATTTTCAACCGCAAGATTGATAACTTCATCAACATGTGAGATACCTTCACCATAAATGATGTCTACAACAGCTGTCTTGAATGGCGGTGCTACCTTATTCTTTACAACCTTGATCTTGGTAACATTACCATACGCTTCGCCACCATTCTTCAATGTTTCAGCACGTCTTACATCCAGACGTACAGACGCATAGAACTTGAGTGCACGTCCCCCCGGCGTTGTTTCTGGGTTGCCGAACATAACGCCCACCTTTTCACGAAGCTGGTTAATGAAAATTGCAGTAGTCTGGGAATGATTCATGACACCAGCCAGCTTACGCATGGCCTTGGACATTAATCTTGCCTGTAAACCTACAGATGTATCACCCATTTCACCATCCAGTTCTGCCTGTGGAACAAGGGCTGCGACAGAGTCAACCACGACAAGATCAATTGCGCCACTCTTTACCAGCAGTTCACAGATATCCAATGCCTGTTCACCAGAATCCGGCTGGGAAAGAATCAGTTCATCAATATCGACTCCTAAATTCTTTGCATAAACCGGATCAATTGCATTTTCGGCATCGATGAATGCACAGCGTCCTCCCTGTTTCTGACATTCCGCAATTGCATGTAATGCAAGGGTAGTCTTACCAGAAGATTCAGGACCATAGATTTCAATGATTCTTCCCTTTGGATAACCGCCTATACCAAGTGCTTTGTCTAAGGCAAGTGAACCGGAAGGAATGGCATCTACAGATACATCTGCCCTGTCGCCAAGGCGCATGATGCTGCCTTTGCCATATTCCTTTTCAATTGCCTTTAATGCGTCTTTTAACAACTCATCTTTCTTTTCATCTTCTGAAGCTGTTTTCTTTACTTCTTTAGCCATATGCTTCCTCCTTCTATATATGTATTATCGGAAAAAGTACAGATTCCACAAAAATTATTTAGATTCGAGAATATCATCTTTCATCTGGTTGAAGTACTGCACACCGGAAATGAAGGAAACAAGAGCCGCAAACCATAACATAATGTCACTGACTGGTAATCTTAATAACTCAAATGGAAGATTATTCAGAAGGATTAAAGCAACTGTAACCATCTGTAATACCGTCTTGAGCTTGCCCATCATGCCAGCCGCAACAACCTTGCCATTAGATGCGGCCATCATGCGGCAACCATCTACAAATGTATCTCTTGCGATCATGATGATGACCGGAATAACCGGAATAATCCCCTGCTTTAAGAAAAGCAGCCACATGGTTGTTGTTAAAAGCTTATCCGCAATCGGATCCGCAAACTTACCGAATGTTGTGATCATGTTGCGGCTTCTGGCAATATGGCCATCGACCGCATCGCTGGCCGCAGCTAATACATAAATGCCAAGTGTGATCAGATTAATGACGGATAATTCAACCCCACCTACATTCAATACAGCAGGTTCAATACCGAAAGCAGAATATGGAAACAGATATACAAGAATGATAACGGGAATCAGTATAATTCTGAATATTGTAATTCGATTTGGTAAATTCATAAAACTAGCCTCTCTTTAACGCAGAATAGTATAACACATGCGTAATGCAAAGACTTTCAGAATGATACGTATCAAACATAATGTATTAAAAAAAGAGGAAAGTTTCCTTCCCTCTTATGCACAATCATAAGCCATGTTCTGTTCCCTTGGGGGCGGCAGTCATTTATCTGTACATGCGTACCTGCCTTAAACTTCATTTCATTCTCAGCAGTTCCCCTACCAAATTTGGGTTTCTCGCTTGCGGGGTTTATCTCGTTCCACCTTATGAATTTCTTCATAAGCTTCGTCACTGTGACACCTTAAGGGCATCCACCATGGTCAAAGACTTTAGGTTTCTGCTCCGCCGTTACCATACGGTACCTGACCTTATTGATTCAGTCAGCACAAACACTACGATCATCGCAGACCGTGCGAGCATGGACTTTCCTCTGGAAGACCAGCGGCTGCCTCATGTGCAATAGTGTTTTACCTTCTTTTATTGGAATTGTCAAAGACTTCTTTTTCCAGTCTGGATAATCTTTTCAGAATATCTACCTGAGAAGACCCGGCCGTAATAGGATCAGCATCTTCATGGGCTCTTGCCTTGCCTTCTACCTGGATCAGCTTGGCTCTTAGAGAAGCATTCGTTCTTTCCAGATCCTGAATCTTCTTATCCTGTTCATTCAGAAGATTTTGGAATGTCTGATAGTCCTGAATCACCTGATCCAGAAGATGATCGACCTGATCGGGATTATATCCCTTAAAATCTATATCAAATTCCTTATCAACTATTGTTTGTGGATCAAGATTCAGTTTGCCAGCCATTATAAAAATTCCTCCTAAACGTAATTATCGCATCGTAATTTTTGAAAATCAATAAACCTTCCTTGGTTAAGTGAACAAATGTACAACCCCGACTTGAACAGTTATGAAGAAGTAAAGCTGCAGTATAAAGCCTAATTAAGCCAAAACCTGCAGCTTTTGTGTATTTATGATTGTAGTAAGGAATTCATTACTTCAATAATTTTTTGATTGTCTTATTCAGATCACCGGAAGCGTAGTATTTGTGGCCTAAACCAAGTTGGTAAACAAGTTCCAGTGCTTCCAATGTTCTGTTGCTGGTGTAGCAGGCTGTGTAGCAGACATCGTTGTTATTGCATATATTCATATTCTTCATCGTCTCGATTATCTCCTGCGTTGTGTGACGTACATTTTTACTATCCAGCTGCACCTCTATCAATCTGTATATCAGAAGTGCTGTATAACTGATCAAAAAATGTGCTTTGATGTGTGACTCTGTATAGTTATAAACAGGATGTGCTTTGAAATTGGTCTTTATTACTCTGAAACAATCTTCTGTCTTGTACCACTGGCTGTTAATCGCAAGAATGTCTTTTACTGAATCGTTCAGATTTGTGGCTACGGCATAGTATCCATCATATTTTTCCCCCTTTGCGATAACACTTTTGTCCAGATAATACTGGTCTTCATCTTTCTTTCCTTTTCTTTTAATAAAGCGTCTTATGTCATTCGATCCTTTCTTTATTTGTTCGGGATCCTGGATTCCAAAAGCCTCTTTGCACGGTCTATCTGGCGCTGCCTTACTGCACGCTGATATTCAAAATATTTGCGTGAGAAGGTGATGATAATCTTCTGCTTCATATTGGCTTTTGACTTGACCATCTTTACATTGCCATTCTTGTAATGCTTTTCTTCATAAAGTCCAAGATCAACCGCATTGTCTGCCTCAATGACTTTGTATGCCATATCGTTATAAAGATCAAAATTATCAGGATCAAGATTATCAAAGCTCTTTAATGACCGAATAGTGGTTTTTGAATCATCGGAAAGCAGTTTGTAGTCATAGTCATTGAAAACTGCCTGCTTAAGTACATCCGACAGCTTCTTGACTGATTGTGTTACAACAAACGCTCTGCCTCCCATACTGTTAAAAAGACGTATATTGGCAGAACCCAGTTCTGCATCAGCACAATAAATAAGTTTTTCCCATTCATGAGTTTTATAAGCTGTTTTTCCAACGGTATCGCTGCAATCTGTTCGCTGGTGTTACCAGGATGCAGGGACATTGTGATTGGTATGCCTTTTGAGTCCATGAACAATCCCATTTTTACAATGGGATTAGGACGATGTTCTTTACCGATTCCATATTTGTGTAGTCCATGAATGACTTCTCCAGTTACCTCGTCGATATAATCACTGTCTTCCTGTTCAGTTTCAAAACAGAAGTTTGTGCAGTCGTAATAGCAGACAGAGAAGTCTCTGTCAACAATCTTTGAACTCTGCGGAAACAGATGTTCCAGATAACTGCCACTGTTCTGTTCAAGCAGGGTCATAAATCTCATTACATTCTGATATGAAAAGTCAGGCATTTCAAAATATGTATCCAGATCATTAAAGGTAGCGTGTTTAGACTTAGGATCCAGAACACGTGCAACAGTCAGAAAGCGAATGATTAGATTTGGATCATATTTAATTCTGGAATTTTCAGATATTGAATTAAACCACTTCTGCATATTGAGCTTCTGATAAACAGACATGAGATAGAAGTAACCAATGTTAACTGTAGTAGACCTGGAAAGATCCGAATCTCTGCTTTATAGTTTTTCATTAAAGTTGATATCGAGAGTAAGAGAGACTTTCCTAGATTTAAACATCTCGTTATACCACGCCACTTCCGACTTGGCATAGGCGAGAGGATCGTCATGAGTTTTGCAAGATCAGAGTGACGACCTGTTTCATGGACAATAATAGTCTTGATTACAACATTAACACGGACAGACCTGGCAACACGATAAAACGGATCCTTAGAATCAGTGGCATAAAAAAGAGGCTGTTTAGCCGCAAATTGATATTTTGCTTGTTTAAAACTGTTCAAGTACCGAATTAATAAACCTTCCTTGATTAAGTGAACAAATGTATAATGTCAAGGGTGATCATGATTGATGGTATATTATCCTAACGGTAAGAAAAACAACTGGAATCAGGCAGCTACTTCAGCTGGTGGACGCGGCATGCGTCTTGAGAAAGATATTAATGTGACAAATCAGTATTATCTTTCCAATGATATTGCGGTGATTCATAAGAAACCTACCCCTGTACAGATCGTACATGTAGATTATCCGAAAAGAAGTGCCGCCAAGATTACAGAAGCTTACTTCAAGATTCCATCAACCACAGATTACAATGGTATTTATAAAGCAAAATATCTGGATTTTGAGGCAAAGGAATGTATCTCAAAAACCAGTTTCCCGCTGAAATCAATTCATCCTCATCAGATCAAGCATTTAGCTGCTGTATTAAGACATGGGGCGATAGCATTTCTGATCGTACGGTTTACAGCGCTGGATCAGACATTCCTGGTACCAGCGGAAAATGCGATTGATTTCTGGGATCATGCAAAGAGAAGTTCTATACCCTATTCATGGTTTTGTGAAAACGGGCATGTAATACCATGCAGTTATCTGAAGCCGGTTGATTATCTGACAATTCTCGACCAACTCTATTTTGATAAAGGAGGCTCTGATTCATTATGAGAGACCAAAAAAGAAAGAAAGCAGCCAGTAATAACGGCAGACAAAAGTATACAAAGCGACCAGCCAACGGGAAGCGTAAGTTTCATGGATTCCGCTTTGTGACAATGCTGTTGGTTGTTGCGGTAGGACTTGAACTTGTAGTAGGATCCATCGGTTTAATCGGCATCCAGTCAATGATCAAGGATGAACCGGATCTGAATGTGGATGACTTCTTTGCCCCGGAATCTACGTTAATCTATGATGCCGATGGCAATAAGATTGCGGACGTCGGTACACAATTAAGAGAAAACATCACCTATGATGAAGTTCCGGAGGCGATGGTAGATGCATTCCTTTCCATAGAGGATTCCCGTTACTTCACGCATAATGGATTTGACCTTCCGCGTTTTGTACAATCCATGATTAACACTGTACTTCATGGTAATAAACAAGGTGGTTCTACATTCACTATGCAGTTAGTCAAACTGACTTACTTCCAAAATGATGATAAGGGTATTTCCAAAACAAAGGATATCAAGTATAAGATCCAGCAGATTGACCTTGCAATGCAGTTAGAAAAGAAATCCAATAAAAAGGATATCTTTGCGATGTATCTGAACAAGATGAATTTCGGTGGTATTGGTAATATCCGTGGTGTCCAGAAAGCTGCGCAGCAGTACTTCGGGAAGAATGTCAGTGATCTGAACATTTCCGAATGTGCATTGCTTGCCGGCGTTGTCAATTCACCATATTACTATGATCCTCATAACTATCTGGATCATGCGACAACCAGAAGAAATACAGTTCTAAGGATGATGCTAAGACATGGTTATATTGATGAAAAAGAATATAACCTTGCTAAGAGCATTAAAGTTGAAGATCTGTTAATTGATCCAACTACTTCTTTAGATGCCAATGGTTATCAGTATCAGGCATATATTGATGAAGTATTGAAGGAAGCTGTACAGGTAACCAACCAGGATCCATTATCCGTATCCATGCAGATATATACAGCGATGGATCCGGATGTACAGTCCAAGGTTGAAGATATTGAAGCTGGTACAGATACAAATGTTGTCTTCGCAGATGATGCCATGGAAATGGGATCCATCACTGAAAATAACCAGACAGGTGAAATCGTCGCGATTGGCGGTGGCAGAAACTATGCTTCTGGCGGCAGTATGTTATTAAATCACGCTACCGAGCAGTACAAGCAGCCTGGTTCTTCTGTCAAGCCTTTCCTGGATTATGCACCTACATTTGATTATGTAGGCTGGGCTACTTCACATGAGCTGGATTCTGCTCCATTACAGATAGGCAACTGGACATATCAAAATGCCGGTGGTGCTGATTACGGTATTGTTGATTTAACAAAAGCTATTGATTACTCTTTGAACACCCCTGCCATTCAGGCAATGCAGGCAGTGATGAAGAAACAGGGTCAGGACTGGTATGTGAACTACATGAAGGCTCTTGGCTTTGATGATAATGTTGCGGATAGTTTGGACCTCTCCTATGCTATCGGTGGTAACAACTTCGTTTGTACACCAGAACAGCTTATGGCTGCTCATGCCGTTATGATGAATGGCGGTAATTATATTACGCCTCATACAATCACAAAGATTGTTTACCGCAGTGGTCAGCAGGATGACTATGTGCCTAAGTATCAGAAGAAACAGGTTATGTCTGATGCAGCTGCGTATATGTCAGCACAGTTAATGTACAATGCTGTACATGATAATGTTCCTAACTATCTGCCAATCCTGGCAAGAGATTACGCAACGTATGGTAAGACAGGTACATCTGACTGGGGCGATTACGGTTTACAGTATGGTATTCCTAAGGGAGCCATGAAAGATAAATGGATGGTAACCAGTGATACGCAGTTTACAACAGCTGTATGGGTAGGTTATGAAAAAGCTGTAGCTGGTCAGAGCAGTTACTTCACCAATGCCAAGGCATGGATGAATATTCCTGGTCATATCAGTTCTGAAATACTGGATGCCGTACATGCGGATGGCAGTAAGCCTGATGCATTAACACAACCATCTGATGTTGTAAATATCACACATGTTAAGGGTATCTTCCCTTATGTAGCAGCTTCTGAAAATATGCCTTCTGACATGGTTGTGACTGGTTTAATCAAGAAGGGATTTGATAAGCTGGAAGACTTCAATGTCGATATCCCTGCTCTGCAGAACCTCAGCAGCTTCACTGCTGAAGCAGCCACAAATACTTTGGATATCAACTTTACATGGGCTGATTATCCTGGTGAAACAGATGGGGCTACACCTAAACCAGCTGAGGGTTCTACAAACCTGTTTAACATCAATTTGTTAACCGGTAAGGTATTATATAAAGCAAGAGTGTCACAGAATGGCTCTACGCTTGGTGAAATCACTTCTGAGACCCCTACTTCCACACAGACTGTTACTGGTCTTGCCTGGGATACAGATACAGAAGTATGCGGCTATTATGGATATGAGAGTACATCAGATGTATCTAATGAAATCTGTGTAACGATTCATACGCCAGTTGATCCAAGTGCTGTTACACCAAATGCTGGTGAACATGAAGGTACGGATGGTCCGCCAACCGATACCACTGCTGCTAATACGGCAACAGTTCCACAATAAAAAAATATGGGAAATCAGTTATTCTGATTTCCCTTTTAAGTTCTTGTTTTTCTCATGACAGATTGATACAAACGGACAGCGGTAACACTCCGGATCACGGGCATGGCACATATATCTTCCAAAGAATATCATCTGATGATGGGCCTTGATCCATCTTTCAGGAGGTATCTTTTTCTTTAACTTACGTTCAATGGTATTCACATCATCTTTCTGATAACATAGTCCTAATCTTTTGGATACTCTCGATACATGTGTATCTACAGCTAAAGCTGGTATACCAAAGCATTCACTTAAGATAACATTGGCACACTTTCTGCCTACACCTGGTAATGTTGTTAATTCATCCATTGTATGCGGCACTTCACCATGGAAGTCATCGACAACTCTTTTGGCAAAGCCATGAATAGACCTGGCTTTATTGCGGTATAAGCCAAGTGTACGGATGTCATTTTCAATATCATAAAAATTCCCTTCAGCTAATGCATAGACATCCGGAAAGTCTTCAAAAAGCTTAGGTGTTACCCTGTTTACAGATGCATCTGTTGTCTGGGCAGATAAGATAACAGCTACTGCCATTTCATAATTATTACGGTGTATCAGCTCACAATGGGCATCCGGGTATAAAGCATCCAGATGCTTTAAGATTTCATCTACAGTCATATGTTCCATTATACTTTTCCCTCATCCACCATCTCTGCTGTTACGCCTTTTTCTTTCCATTCTGAAAGAATCTTTTCGATATAAGGCAGACTCATCTTCTGATAGGCACTTGCTTCACGCAGTGCATAGATAATTAATTTCTTGTCAGTTGTCTTATTCCAGTCAGATATCTTCTGCATTTCATTATTTGTAAGAGGTCTTTTGAATTCAGATTCAAATATATCAAATAATGAAGAATCCAGAATTCTCTCATCTCTGGCAATATCTGTTTCAAACAATCCATTTAAAAGAAAGTGAACTGATTGGCTTGATACCCGTATTTCAAGATACTTCTTGGCGCATAATACCGATATTACTTCATCTGTTTTTTCCATGGATAAACCTGATTTCTGAGATAAAGCTTCCATTGTAATCTTTTCATGATGTTCATTCATGAAATCAATCAGAAGTACCATTACAGTTTCGTCACTGCTCATGCCTAATAACTGCAGGTTATCCAGAATCCAGTCACGATGGTTTACATATTTCTGTTCATACCATTTCATTTTGTACCTCACGTAATTCAATGTTACTATTTTGTTATGTTTAAGAAAATAACTTTTACTTTTTTAATATTGTTAATCCTGTACAGTATCATCGCTGCCGGTTACAGATATTTTGAACCTGAACAGACAACCATTTCAGATACATCCAATACAATAGACTATGCATCTTTAAAAGACTATATCACTTCTACCGGGGATGCCAGTATACATTATCTTCTGTTTTACAGTTCTGACAATGAAAATGCTGTCTATGTCAAAGACAGCATTCTGACTCAGACAGAAGCAGATACACATCTGCAGTTAAGCAGTCTGATTGAAATTGTAGATGTAACAAACCTTGATGAAAGTATGGAAACAAACCGCTTGTCTGAAGACTGGGGTATATCATCCATTCCTGCCTTTGCGGCAGTATCTTTAAAAGATGGAAAGCCTGTCGTCAATAACAAGCTGGAATGGGATGATGCTAACCCGATCAGTGTAGATAGTTTAGAACAATGGCTGAAGGATAACAGTCTGTATACAGGTCCCTGATCAGATAGAAACTGTTTCCTCGGTATCATAGGTTTCCTGCGGCTGGTCAGCCCATAAGGATTCCAAACGATACTGTTTTCTTGTCTCTTCAGTAAAGATATGCAGGACTACTTCATTGAGATCAAGCAAGATCCATGTACTGTCCTTTTCACCTTCTCTTGCCCGTACTTCATAGCCATGCTTTTCAGCTTCCTGCTCTACAAATTCAGCTAGTGAAGCTGCGTGTCTGACATTGCGGGCTGTGCAGATAACAAAGTAATCCGTAAATGGATTCACAGCCTGCATATTGATTGTCACAATATCAGATGCCTGTTTTTCATCCAGCGTATGTCTTACGATATCTACTAATTCAGACATGTACTCCCTCCTTTTCCCAAATATATGCACGGGATTCTTCTTTGATGAATGCGGCAGCTTCAGAAAGATTCTTTTCTGCGCATTTCATTTCTTTTGTTGTATCGTACCCACGGTTAGGTTCAATCTTATCAGCGATATACAGCAGATGATCATAAGCACCATGACCATCTCCAAGCGTATGATGGGCAATGGCATGGAGAATCTTTTCATCATGAAGATTCATATTCTGCTTTAACCAGATTACAGCTGTATAGCTGTGCCATACTTTAGGTGATATATCCAGCCATTCCGGCTTCCATAAGGAAATGATCTTTCTGCCTTCTTCATCACTGAACCGTTTGGTAATATCATGCAGCATACCCATCCGGTAAGCCAGGGAAACATCGAGATGATGGATCCTGGCAAGATGGACACATGTATCTGCGACACCTTTAGAGTGAATGGCACGATGCGGCTTGCACATGGCTTCTACAACATTATCCAGATAGAGATTGTGTTCTATCAGGTATGTCTGGATGCCATATGCCCCGTCTTTGAAATATCCTTCTCTTACCTTCTTTTCTTCCAACACAAGATCTCCTGGTATGGATACATCTGTTTCATTCATACATACATGCATATATCTGTATGGCTTAATCGCAAGCTTTACCATGTGCATGCGTGTATGTATGTCTGTATTGCCTTCTTTACTAACATTTATCCATATATCTTCCTGTAAGAGATGATGCTGAAGCTTCAGCCAGCTGATCTCATTGTTTGTGATTGGATCAAAAGGTCCTGAAACGATCATGGTAAGATAATCTCCGGATCATCTGAGGGACGGTAAAGAACAATCGTTCTGCCGATTACCTGTACTAATTCACTATGTGTATATCTTGCAAGATCAAAAGCTGTTTCCTGAAGATCACCCGGCGCATTCTTTAATACACTGACTTTTACAAGCTCTCTTGCCTCTAAGGCATTGGATACCTGTTCAATCAGATTATCACTTAAAGAGTCATGTCCGATCTGAAAGATAGCTCTCTCTTCAGAAGCTAATGCTCTTAAATATCTTTTCTGCTTTCCTGTTAACATCAGATCATCGCCTTTCTAAATGTAATGGATACATTTTCCGGTACATATACAGATGCATGTCCGATAGAACCGCTGAGACATACCCAGCCTAAACCATCTATGACAATATCCATCTTATCAGAACGCTTATGTGTTTCATACTTTTTAAAATGATTTTTTAAAGGAACAGGTCTAAATAATTCTCCATAATGTTTCTGCCATTGTTCATCTGCATTTGCAGTCTTTGTACGATGAATCTTTAAGGCATCACTCATATAGAATACACAGCCTGCATTGCCTTCTACACCTAATTCAATTCTGGCAAGACCGCCAATCATAAATGACTGATTATTATAGAGCTGATATACGATAGGCTTTACTGCATGATCTGGTACAATCGTCTTTAAATCAGACTCTTTTACTTCCATTAACATGTCATGGGATAATTCAATACCTGGTGTATCCACATAGGTAATGCCATCCTGTTCGATCTCATTGAAGGCTAAGGTAGTACCCGGGTGTCTCGATGTTGTTAAAACGTTAGAATCCAGCAATCTGTTTAACAATGAACTCTTGCCGGCATTGGCTTTGCCAATAAAGCATACTTTTCTGCCTTTGGCTTCAGAAAGTATTGTTTCTTTTAATTCATCAACACCCATGTTTCTGGTAGAACTGATAAAGGTAAGTGAGTGAATATGAATACCCTGATCCTTTAAACGTGAAAAGACGAATCTCGCAAGTTTTTCGGAAGATAATGTTTCCGGTAAAAGATCCAGCTTGGTTCCGGCAAGAATGATATCTTTATCTGACAGTAATCTGTTTAATCCCGGTAACATCCCCGCCTCAAAATCAAACAGATCTACAACCCATACAATCAAAGCATCCATCTCAGATACTTTCCTTAATACTTCTTCAGGATCAATGCCTGTACGCATGGATATGGTCAGATCATCATAATGCATGAGTCTGAAACATCTCTGGCAATAGTCACTGTCTTTCTTTGGGGTATAACCCGGTTTATTGGGATCTGCATTCTGCAGGGTTACACCGCATCCTTTACATTTCTTCATAAATTACTCCCGCTTTCATCAAACAGAGAAAGCTTTTCTACATCTTCATGTACAGTCTGATCACTGTCAGCTGGTATATCAATAATCCTGCAGTCTTCAATACCTTTTAAGATATCCCATCCATCCTTTAATACAAGCGGATGTGTAAAGCCTGCTTCTCTTGGCTTTAAGGCAATATCAGAAGCATGCAGTACCTGTTCTTCAGGATCATAGAAAGTAAGATCCTGACCAGGTCTTACAGATAATACATACCGTAAGGAAGATGGATTGGTCTTTAATCTGCGGGAGATAAGTGTTCCCTTTAAAGGTCTTGAACCTTCCGCAATCTCACTGACATGAATTCTCTTCATACCGCCATCTTCACTGATATAGACAACATCCTTATCTTCATTTGATAAAGCACAACTGTAAACAAGCTCATCTCCCTTACCAAGATTCATTGCCTTGACACCCTTGGATTTCACACCCGTAGAAGGTATCTGATCGAGATTAAACTGATAGGAGAAACCATCCTTGGATACAACCACAATCTTCTGATCCGCATAAGCCATAAAGGCACTGAGCATCTTCTTACCAGAAGGCATATTCATAGCTGTCATAACCTTGTTATTGCGGCTGTTCTTCCATACTGATACAGGTGTCTTTTTAATCTGTCCGCCAGAGGAAACTGTTACAATCCATGCATATGTATCAAAGTCATGTACGGTAATAGCATTGATGATCTTGTCATCTCCTTCAATACGTACAACCTTGTTCAAATGCATACCGATGTCTTTCCATCTGGCTTCATCTATCTGCCATACCGGTACAGAGGCATAATTGCCCTTTTCTGTAAATAACAGAAGTGTATCCAGGGTATTAGCTTCCATACTGCCTATCAGGATATCGCCAGTCTTTAACCCGGTCATCTTGTCTGTAGATGAATTATAGGAGCGTAAGGATACTCTTTTCAGGTAGCCGTCTTTTGATACGGTAATCATTACCTGTTCAGAAGAGATCATGGAAGAGCGGTCAATGACAATATCTTCTACTTCTTTTTCAATCTTTGTACGGCGTGGATCACCATAATCTTTCTTGACTTCTCTTAATTCTTTGATGATGACAGACTTTAAAACGTTCTCATTTTCAATGATTGCCTTTGTCTCTTCAATCTTATTGATTAACTCTGCAAATTCATTGCGTAATATCATGATATCCGTATTGGATAAACGATACAGACGCATGGAGACAATAGCTTCAGCCTGCGGTTCATCAAAATCAAATTCTTTCATCAGATTCTTCTTGGAATCTGCCTTGTCTTTGGAAGCACGGATAATCCGGATGACTTCATCCAGAATAGAGACAGCCTTCATCAAACCTTCAATAATATGAATACGGCTTTCCATCTTGTCTAGTTCATACTTTGATCTGCGTAGAACAACTTCTTTTCTGAAATCCAGGAAAGCATCCAGAAGACCCAATAATCCTACCTGTTCTGGTTTTTTGTCTATGATCGCAACATTGTTGTAGTTGTAATAGATCTGTAAGTCCGTGTTCTTATAGAAATAATTCAGAATCATCTGGGCATCAGAGTCTTTTTTAACATCTACAACAATTCTCAGACCATTACGGTCAGATTCATCACGCACATCGAGAATGCCATCAATATCTTTGGAAAGACGGATTTCATCCATCTTCTTGACTAATTGTCCCTTGATGACTTCATATGGTATTTCTGTAATAACAATCTGCTGGATGGTATGAGTCTCTACAATCTCTGCCTTGGCTCTTACAACAATTCTGCCTCTGCCTGTCGCAAAAGCATCATGAATACCCTTTTCTCCCTGCACAATACCGCCAGTTGGGAAGTCGGGACCAGGTATGATTTCCATGATTTCTTCCAAAGAACACTCTGGATTCTGCAGTCTGTAGATAGAAGCATCGACACATTCATTCAGATTATGCGGAGGCATATTGGTAGCGTAACCTGCCGCTATACCGGTAGCTCCATTAACAAGCATAACCGGGAAAGGAACCGGCAGTACTGTCGGTTCGTTTTCGGTATCATCAAAGTTAGGCGCCATCTCAACCGTATTCTTGTCCAAGTCATCTTCCATAACTTCCGTTACCTTGGCAAGTCTTGCCTCGGTATAACGCATGGCAGCCGGCGGATCATCATCGATAGAACCGTTATTGCCATGGACATCAATCAACGGTAATCTTACCTTCCAGTCCTGTGACATACGGATCATGGCTTCATAGACGGAAGAGTCACCATGCGGATGATAGTTGCCAATGACAAGACCTACCGTCTTGGCTGATTTACGGTATGGATGATCCCATGTATTGCCATCATGATACATGGCATAGAGAATTCTTCTCTGTACCGGTTTCAGACCATCTCTTGCATCAGGCAGGGCTCTTTCCTGAATGATGTATTTGGCATAGCGGCCAAAGCCTGAACCCATGATGTCTTCCAAACGTTCATCAATATATTTTGTATGATCTTCTATTGTCTTCTTCTTACTCACGCCTGCTGATCCTCCAGCTTATAGTCATCTTCCAAAGTAAAGCGGATATTATCTTCTATCCATTTACGGCGT
The DNA here is from genome assembly GCA_019415435.1 of Erysipelotrichaceae bacterium. GTDB lineage: Bacteria > Bacillota_I > Bacilli_A > Erysipelotrichales > Erysipelotrichaceae > Bulleidia. Next base: position 50,417 of record DXZE01000003.1, on the reverse strand, counting down.
CTTTCCGCCTTATCTCCCATCAGAGTAGATACTCTTCTTTCTGCCTTAACGCCATCTTCTATACCTACTCTGATTAAGGTACGATGAGCAGGATCCATGGTTGTTTCCCATAGCTGGGTAGCATTCATTTCACCAAGTCCCTTGTATCTCTGTATCTCACATTTACCTAACTTCTTTTTCAAGGAATCTAATTCTTCGGTTGTATAGCAGTATTCTAATGTCTTGCCTTTGGTAACTCTGAATAGTGGCGGCAAGGCAATATAGACCATGCCATGTTCCAGTAAAGGACGCATATACCGATAGAAGAATGTCAGTAATAGAATCTGAATATGAGAACCATCATCATCGGCATCGGTCATGATAATAACCTTGCCATAGTTGGAATCCTCATAATCAAAGTCAGGTCCTACTCCTGCCCCGATTGTGTAAATTAACGTATTTAATTCTTCATTCTTTTCTATGTCTGCCAAAGAACATTTCTCTGTATTCAAAACTTTTCCTCTTAAAGGTAAGATTGCCTGATAGACAGAATCCCTGCCCTGCTTTGCGGAGCCTCCGGCGGAATCACCCTCGACTAAGAATAATTCCTTTATAGCAGAATTCTTTGTACGGGCTGGAGCCAGTTTACCAGAGAGCACCTTTTCTCCCTTACCAATCTTTTTACCCTTACGGGCTTCTTCTCTTGCCTTTCTGGCAGCGTTTCTTGCGATCATTGCCTTCTGCATCTTACGGACAAGCATATCAGACTGTTCTCTGTTTTCTTCTAACCAGTAGTTCAGTTTCTCACTGACAACCTGTTCCACCGCAGGCTTTGCCTGTGGTGTTCCAAGCTTGCCCTTAGTCTGACCTTCAAACTGCAGTATTTCTTCCGGTACAGATACAGCCAGGACTGTCGTTAATCCTTCTCTGACATCTGATCCTTCCAGATTCTTATCTTTTTCTTTTAAGATGCCATGCTTTCTTGCATAGTCATTAACAGCTTTTGTAAAAGCGCCTTTGAATCCTACTTCATGTGTACCGCCATCCATTGTTCGGACTAAGTTAACAAAAGAATATGTATTCTCCTGATAGTCATCGGTATATTGGAAAGCAACCGAAACCTGAATGCCTAAGGCTGTTCCTTCAAACTTTACTGGTTTCATAAGTGGTGTTCTATCTTCATTGAGGTAATCAATAAAAGCAGTCATGCCATCTTCATACAGATATGTTTCTGATACAGGTTTCTTACCACGGTTATCAGTTACTGCAAAACAGATACCACTTAATAAGAAAGCCTCTTCTCTTGCCCTTTCACATACCGTATCATACTTGAATTCAGTTGTCTGGAAGATAGTCGGATCTGGTTTAAAACGTACCGTAGAACCCGTCTTATTCGTCTTACCAAGGTGCTGCAGTTTACCGATCTTCTTACCGCCGTTCTTAAACTCCATACGGACGTGTTCGCCATCATGACATACATCTACAGTCAGCCATTCACTTAAGGCATTGACTACTGATGCACCTACACCATGCAGACCGCCTGCTGTCTTATAGCCGCCATGAGAAGTAAACTTACCGCCGGCATGCAGAACCGTAAAAATAACTTCCAGGGTATTCTTACCAGAAGCGTGTTTACCTATAGGCATACCTCTGCCTTCATCTGTTACGGTTACAGAGCCATCCGCTTCAAGTGTAATGGTAATCTTCTTACCATAGCCATTGATAGCTTCATCTACTGCATTATCTACTATTTCCCATATCAGATGGTGTAAGCCATGTGTATCGGTAGAACCTATATACATACCCGGTCTCTTTCTGACCGGTTCCAATCCCTCTAATATCTGAATACTGCTGTCATCATACTTTTCTGCCATTTACTGCCTCACTTCGTTAACTAAGTTATTATAACAAGAAAAACGTTACTAAGAAGAAAAAGACCTGATGGATATCGTCCATTCAGGTCTTAATCATATCATTTATTACTCATGAGAATGTTTCAGATAGACAACTCCTCCTACTGTTACTAAGGAGACTACTACCATGAATACCCATGGTGCAGATTCTGTTACATCAGATGTATCTGGAGTAGCAGAGATATAGGCCTTTGTCTCAGATGACCTGGATGTGTTATTAGTCTTTGCTGTATTGTTATTTACAACAGAAGCACCCTTGTCATTCAACACAAATGATGTTGTGGCAGAACCATCTTCAGAGACAATCGTAATTGTATGATTACCCTTGCTTAATGTATCAACAAAGGATTTATGCAGAACAATTACAGTACTTCCTTCAGATGCAGTGTATTGTGATGGATCAACTGTCTTTCCATCCACCTGTACTTCCTTGAACTTCTTATAGTCAGCATTGGATCTGAAGGTAAGGGAACCATCAGTGTTAACACTGATTTCAGCGGCACTATAGGAAATAGTGTTGTTATTAACATCCAGTTCAGCCTTTCCATTCTTAGCTTCTTCTGCCGCCTTGGCTTCGTCAGCCTTCTTCTGTTCAGCAACTAATGTATCGTATGCCTTCTTAGCACCCTTATAGATACTTTCCATACTAGATGCATTTGCCTTGGCATCGGCTAACAGTGAATCCAGATCTTCAGCATCTCTTTCATATTCAGGGATAGCTTCATTGAGACCTTTGATCTCTTCTTCAAGCTTGTCTCTTCTATTCAGAGTGTTAACAAGATCATCGAGCTTTGCCTGTGCTTTTGCCTGTTCAGACTTGTTGGAGAAAAGAACATTTGCCTTATCTTCATAGAGAGTCTTGGCACTATCAGCATCCAGCTTCTTTGCGTCCACATCAGCATTTGCAATCTTGAGATCAGCAAGGAGCTTTTCAACCTTCTCATTAACAGCAGTCAGTTCAGCATTCTTGGATTCTGCATCTGCCTTGGCATCATCAAGAGCCTTGTTTGCCTGACCAAGTTTAGCCTGTGCATTCTTGAGAGCATCAGCAGCACTGGCACTCTTAGCCTTGGCATCTGCAACTGCCTGATAAGCAGTATTTGCCTTATCTAAAGCATCGTGAGCCTGTCTGGAAGCTGTCTTGGCTGTCTCAAGAACATTATTCTTTTCAGCTAATGTATCTTCTGCCTTTGCAAGAGCATTCTTCTTGGCATCTAATGCTTCATTAGCCTTCTTCAAAGCACTCTGTTTGTCAGAAAGTGTATCCTGTGCTGCCTTAAGAGCTGTTCTTGCATCAGCAAGAGCCTGCTTCTTAGCATCAAGATCTGCCTTAGCTGCTTCTACAGCCTTACGAGCATTGATTAATGATTCAGGAGCACCCTTTTCTGCGGCAGCCTTCTTGTCTGTTAATACCTTTTCTGCTTCGGATACAGCATTCATTGCATCTGTTACAGCACTCTTTTTAGCAGTTACATTTTCTTTTGCTGTTTTAAGAGCATCAGAAGCCTTATCAACAACGCCCTGAGCATTGCTTACTGCTGTCTTCTTGGAATTAACAGTATTCTGTGCTGTTTCAACTGCTGTGTTTGCTGTAGTTACAGCCTGCTCAGCAGTAGTTACAGCATTCTGAGAATCTGTTAATGCCTTTTCAGCATTTGTTTTGTTTGTCTTAGCGGCATCCAGTAATTCCTGGGCTGCATTCTTTCTTGCTTCTGCATCTTCAATAGCCTTTGCAAAGCCATCTTTCTTCAGAACGGCATATTTCTCATTTGCAGAATCGTATGCAGAATCTGCCTGAGCAGCCTTGCTTACTGCATCATTATACTCGTCAATATACTGATTGTTTGTCTTGCTATTGGATTCTGCGATAGTGGTGAGAGATCTGAAATCCTCAACTACTGTTGGATCTGCAAGCAGAGTCTTAGTTCCATCAGCATTCTTCTTATACAGTCTTCCATCAGCATCACTTGCGTAATTCGGATTATTTTCATCAATAACCCATTTTGGAGAGTTGGCAATCTTCCCCCAGTCGACTAACAAACCATATGCATTTGGATTAATCGTAGTGATATTAGCACCAACATATACTGTCGGTGGGTTCTTGAACAGTTCAAATGGACCATTTGCAAAATAGCCATCTTCACGTCCTCCAAGAGTTGTGTACTTGGAATCAGTCGGAACATGAATTTCAGAATCTTCATAGTGGGTAAACTGACCGATAACACCAGGAATATCCTTAGCACCACCTGAATAAAATCCTCCGCTATAAGTCGCGTCAGTCTTATCCATGATGATTTCCTGTTTTGTCACTTCCCGAGTATCACCTTCACCATCACATTTGAGTGTGTCTGGGTTCTTGGTTCTGCTGTATCCAGCTTCACATTCGTAATACTTTCCGTCTTCAGGAGAGTACAGCCATGCATTTTCATGACCGTTTCCAGAGCCAGGAAGATAGTTATCATTATGAACAGTGCCAACAAATCCAGCTTTTTCACCAAGCGCAATAATCAGGTCGGTGGATCCCCAGCAATCACCTTTGCCTTTCAACAGCATTGAATAGCCGCCAGAATCGTACCCGTATTCAAAATTCTGATATACATAATCAGTAATAGCCTTTGCCTTCTGCTTTGAAGTCATGCCAGGTTTGATGATTTCGGCAACTATCACGTCAAGCCGCTTGTTATAGTCATCAGTGTTCCACTTAATAGTATTGTCATCGACATTGACACAAATTCTCTTACTATGCTCCTTACCACTTTCGTCAGTCCACTGAGCATAGATGTAATTAACGCCTTTGCCTTCAATACTCTCCTCAGTACGACTTAGATCTTTCCTGTCTTCCTGTGGAGAATAATATCCTTGGCTTACACCTGTTTTTTTACCATTCTCATCATAAACCGGATAGTAATATACTTTGCGTACATTAGGCGTATAGCTTTCACCATTATTCAGTGCGTCAACCAGATTATTTCTAAAACTGCTGTATCCATCATCGAAATCTACCTTGAATGTTACTTTAGCCCCATTTGCTTCTGGAATTGTAGGAACAGTGAAAGTGTCCGTTCTGCCATTTGTTAAAGGCTTGTTCGGGTCAGTTACGGCATAGATGCTGAAGTACATATCGCCATCTTCGACAGCCTTTAAAGCTGCATCAGCGCTGTCCTTAGCCTGCTTTGCGTCTTGGACATTCTGCTTAGCATTTTCCAGTGCCTTTTCTTTATCAGTTGCAGATGCTTTAAGCTTTTCAACTTCATCAGTAATCTTGTTAACATTGCTCTGAGCTGTATCAACTTCAGCCTGTGCATCTTCTACAGCCTTCTGCTTCTTTGTTACATCACCATGAGCATTATCAAGATTCTTCTGAGCATTAGCAAGAGCATCCTGCTTTGTCTTCAGCTCCTTTTCTGCTTCAGCCTGTTCAGCCTTGGCTGCATCAAGCTGTGCATTTGCGGAATCAAGCTCATTCTGCTTTTCTGCCTGGATAGTCTGTGCCTGTGCTAAATTTGCATCGGCAGCATCCTTCTCCTGTTTCTTCTGATCAACAACAGCCTGCTGGTCTGTCACTTCCTGATCGGCCTTTTTCTGTGCATCGCCAGCCTTGTTTGTTTCATCTTCTAACGTCTTGTTGGCATTATCCAATGCAGTCTGAGAAGCGGTCTGAGCATTTTCTGCGTTTGCGACATCAGTTGTCTTATCAGTTACAGTCTGAGTTGCATCATCAACAGCCGCAGACGCATTGTTAGCATCTGTTTCAGCACTGTTCTTTTCTGCTTCGGCTGTATTCTTTGCCTCTGCGGCAGCATCGGCATCATTCTGTGCATCTGCCTGTGCTGTGTCTGCATTATGAGCCGCCTCTTCAGCATCCTGTGCATTCTTTTCGGCATCCGGATTTTCTGCCTCTATCTTCTTGGCATTATCTTCTGCATTCTTGGCATTCTCAGCAGCTGTATCCTTTTCAGATTCAGCCTTCTTAGCTGCTTCATCAGCACTATTCTGTGCTGCAACGGCATTATTGTAAGCAGTCTGAGCATCCTGCTGATCTACTACAGCCTGATCATATGCACTCTTTGCTGCAGCAGCCTTGTTGCTTGCATCTGTCAGATCGGCATTTGCCTTATTTAATGCATTGGATGCATTGTCAGCATCGGTCTGTGCTGTTTCAACTGCAGCTGCTGCTTCATCCACTGCAGTCTTTGCTGTATCAATATCATTCTGAGTAATAGAATCTGCCTTTGTCTTTACCTGCTCAAGATCTGCCTGAGCGAGTGCAAGCTGATTCTGTGCATCAGAAAGCTTCTGATCTGCTTCAGACTTCTGGGTTGTTAATGCAGAAACCTTGTTCTGAGCTTCTGCTAAATTCTCACTTGCAATATCAAGTGTCTGCTTTGCAGATTCTACAGACTGATCTGCCTGTGTGAGTGTAGCTTCTGCAGCATCTACAGGAAAACCTTCTACAGGATCCCCTGTATCTGATGCAAATACCTGGACTGCGTTTGCTGCAGTACCTGCAGCTATGGCAGCTGCCATGGTGGCTGAGGTAATGATTCGTTTGCTTATGTTCTTATCATTCATTGTAATTCCCCTCGCTTCCTTATGCCCTTTTATGATGAAAAGGGTTTTAAAGTACTGCCTAAATCATAGACTTTGTTTTTTTTCACAAGATGGAGTTGATTATTTCTACTATTTTTTATTTCAGATAATGAAAAGACTCCTTTCTCTTTCAAAAGCAGTCTCTCTTCTTCTATGGTAGAATGGATGCGGAGGTTCATGATATGAACATCTTTTCTGTAATAGTAGTTATGATCATAGCTTATCTTTTTGGATCTATTCCATGGGGATTGGTTATTGGACTTGTTTTCTTTCATAAGGATATCCGTAAGGAAGGTTCTGGTAATACAGGCGGAACTAATGCAGGACGTGTATTAGGAAAGCCTGTTGGTGTATTGGTCATTGCCCTGGATGCTTTAAAGGGATTGCTTTCAATGATCATTGCCCATCTGATAGCACCAGGTACGGAAATCTATGCAGGGCTTGCCTGCTGCATTGGTCATTGCTTTCCAATCTTTGCCCACTTCAAAGGTGGTAAGGCAGTTGCGACAAGCTATGGTTTCTTCTTAGGTTTAACACTTTATGCAAGTCATGAATGGTTCTGGACTTTTGCATGGCCTATTCTCTTATTCTTTGTGATTTTATTCTTTTCAAGAATTGTATCTTTTTCCAGTATGAGTGCTTTATGGATTACTGTTATCACTGCTTTGATACGGTATTGCATGGGACTATACAGTGATATGAGTATATGGATTTCATTAATGCTTATTGCGGCATTTGTGACATACAGACATAAGGCTAATATCATCAGAATGAAGAATCATGAAGAAAGTCATATCAAGTGGATGGGTAAGGCACCATGGGAAAAGTAGAAATGTTTACACTGGATATACACCCATTCTCACAATCTCCCAGAAAGATATGGGTGTATCTTCCAGACAGTTATGAAAACAATACAAGAAAATATGATGTTCTGTATATGTTTGATGGTCATAATCTGTTTTTTGATGATCTTGCGACATATGGTAAATGCTGGGGCATCAAAGACTATCTTGATAAAACAGGATTAGATCTTGTTGTCGCAGGGGTGGATTGCAACCACAGAGGTAACAGAAGACTTGCGGAGTATTGTCCTTATCCGCCTGAAAAGACACATCTGGAAGATCTTCCAAAGATACATGCGTGCGGACAGGAAACAGCCAGATGGTTTGCGGAAGTATTAAAACCGGAAACAGAGAAAAGATATCATGTACGTAAGGACAGAAAACATGTAGGGATTGCCGGAAGCAGTATGGGCGGTTTAATGTCAGAATATATGATTGCCGCATATAACAATCTCTATTCCAGAGCTGCCTGTGTATCCCCTTCTACTTTCTTTAACTATGAACATTTAAAAAAGTTAATCAGAAATACAGATTTCTCTTCTGATACTTACATCTACATAGATCAGGGATCCCAGGAAGCTCATGGCAAACGGTTATTCATTGACTCTATGGAAATCATGTTAAAGATGAACCGTCTCTATTCTGAAAGAGGATGTCATACCTATCCTCACTTAACTCCAGGCGGTCATCACTCTGAAACGGATTGGGAAAAGATCGTACCGGTATTTATTCCTTATCTCTTTCCTGATCTGATCAAATGAAATACGGCAGAGTTACCCCTGCCGCATCACATTAATGACGGTAATAGTTAATGAGACATCCATCCATAAGGATGTCTTTTTCTTCATCTGTTAATAAACCTGTTTCTACCTGTACAGGATGCACTGTACCACCTGAAACAGCATATGCTTTAACCGGAAGATCTTCTTTAAGGGATTTTCTGATATCTTTCAGATAGACCCATGTTCCTTTGGATAAATAAGCATCATCTTTGGTCACAAATGGAAGAATACCCCAGTTAATGCAATTGGAGCGGTATCTCTTTGTGGCATATTCATGGGCAAAGTTTGCTGAACCACCTAATACCCTTTGACAAGAGGCTGCCTGTTCTCTGGCAGATCCATCGCCTGGTTTATTGGCATAGATAGCAGAACCGATACCTGTTTCAGATAGATCTACAGTAATGTCATGATTCTTTAATGTTTCCAGGACATCCTGCAGTTCTTTGTCTACTGTACCCTGTTCTTTATCATTACGGATTGTCTGTACTTCTTTTGCGGATAGTACATATTCCGGATCTCTTCTGGATAAAGTAAATTCAGCTAAGCGTAATGGATTGGATCGATAAGAACTTGTTTCGCCAGAAGGGATGAGTTCATCGGTTGTTGTGACAGGATCATCGATATGGGAAACAACCTTAATTAACATATCATCATGAAGAGATGGCTGTTCTGGCCAGTCCTTGATATTCGGTCCAAAGTGAAGCTCATAATCAGGATCTGCTTTGCCATAACCATTGTAGACACGCTTTTCATATAAAGACCTGTCAAAGATATATGGGACAATCTTTTCTTCTTCATGACATACATCTGTTGCGGCAGTTAACTTACCCTGATTTGCGGCAGCAGCCGCAATGGACCTTGCGTCCATTAAGGCAACTGAAGCAAGCTGTCCTTCATTAGGCTTGGAACCCTCTCTGTTAGGAAAGTTACGGGTTGTATGACGGATGGATAATTCACCATTTGCTGGTGTATCTCCTGCCCCAAAGCATGGTCCACAGAATGCTTCTCTGAAGATAGCACCGCTGCTTACAAGTTCTGCAACAGTACCGTTTTCACTTAATGCCTTATAAACCGGCATGGAATCCGGATAAACAGAAAGTCTGAATTCACCATTGCCCGTATCCTGATTCTTTAATATAGATGCTGCGGCCATGATGTTGTCATAAGTACCGCCACTGCATCCGGCAATGATTCCCTGATCAACGAATACATCCTTACCATGAATCTTAGAAACAAGGTCCATTTTTACCTTGCCCTTTAACTGTTCATTGGCACGGTCTTCTGCTTCTTTGAGATAATGATAAGGATCTTGTAATAAGTCATGAATCGATACGGCATAGCTTGGATGCATTGGCAAGGCAATCATGGATTCTATGGAACCTAAATCTAATGTGATGTATCTGTCAAAGTAAGCACCATCTTCTTCTTTTAATTCATGATAGGCATCGGATCTTCCATGAGAGACATAATATGCCTTGGTTGTATCATCGGTTTCCCAGATACTGCTCCAGCAGGTAGTCTCGGTTGTCATGACATCAATGCCATTACGATAATCCTGTGATAATGAGGCAATGCCAGGACCGGCAAATTCCATGATTCTGTTTTTGACAAAGCCATTGGCATAAACAGCACCACATAAGGCAAGCGCCACATCATGAGGACCTATGCCGGGGCTTGGTTTTCCTGTTAACCAGATTAAGACGGTTTCTGGTTTTGTCATGTCATAGGTTCTGCCAAGTAACTGCTTGGCTAGTTCACCACCGCCTTCGCCAACACCCATTGTGCCCAGTGCACCATAGCGGGTATGGGAATCTGAGCCAAGAATCATATTGCCACAGGCAGTCATCATTTCACGGTTATAGGAGTGAATGACAGCCATGTTTGGCGGTACATAGATACCACCATATTTATGTGCCGCAGATAAAGCAAACCTGTGATCATCTTCATTGATGGTTCCACCTACTGCACAAAGTGTATTATGGCAATTTGTTAATACATAAGGCATCGGGAATTCCTTTAAACCAGAAGCTCTCGCTGTCTGGATAATGCCTACATAGGTAATGTCATGAGAAGTCAAAGAATCAAAGTGCATATGAAGAAGCGCAGGATCCGTATGATTATCATGCTTATTTAATATCTTCCATGAGATGGTCTTCTTTCTGCCTTCTTCTTTGTCTCTGTTTTCATCTTCAATTAATTTTCCATCAATAAGGAATACACCATGGTTATGAAGTTCCATACTTAATCCAGCCTTTCTATGATTGCTTTGGTAAATTCAGTACATGTTGACGATCCACCTACATCTGCAGTCAGATGCTTTCCTTCTTTTGTTAAGGAGTAGATCGCATTCTCCAGCTTTTCTGCTTTATCCATCATACCGTTATCTTTTAGTAACATGGCAAAGCTTAACAATAAGGCAGTTGGATTTGCCTTGTTCTGACCAGCTATATCTGGTGCAGACCCATGAACAGCTTCATAGATACGTACATCTTCACCTATATTGGCACTTGGCGCAAAACCAAGACCACCGACTAATCCTGCACAAAGATCTGAGATAATGTCACCATACAGATTCTCTGTGACTAATACATCAAACCGGGTTGGATCCATCACTAACTTCATGCATAAGGCATCGATGATGACATCATCTGCCTCAATATCCGGATAAGACTCTGCCACATGATGGAATGCGTCTAAGAATAAGCCATCTGTAAGCTTCATGATATTTGCCTTATGAACGGCTGTTACCTTCTTACGATGATGCTTTACAGCATAATCAAAGGCAAACGTTACAATTCTTTCACATGCCTTTCTGGTAATGAGCTTGACACCATTAGCAGTATCCTCATCCAGCATGTATTCAATTCCCTTATACAGATCTTCCGTATTCTCTCTGACAATAACAAGATCTACATTTTCATATCTGCTTTTAATACCAGGTATGGAATGAACCGGACGTAAGTTTGCGTATGTATGGAAATGCTGGCGAAGCTGTACATTGATAGAACGGAAACCTGTACCAACAGGCGTTGCCGTAGGCCCTTTTAAGGCAATGCCAGTCTTCTGTATGGCCTCTAAGGTACCTGGTTCAATCAGATTACCGCTTTCCTTGTAGTAGTCTGCACCAGCCTTATATTCCTCCCATTCAATCGGACAGGATAAAGCTTCTGATACTTCTTTAACACTCTGTGAGATCTCTTGACCAATACCATCTCCGGGAATTAATACAACTATCATATTCAAAACCTCTCAACGAATCTATTTTAATACAAGATTACTCATATTCTTTCACTATTTACATATTGATTATGTAAATATTTACATCTAGAATGTAAATTACTGGAGGTGTTACATGTTTTATCCGGATGTACAGGACCTGACGAAAGAACAATTAACGCTGTTATGCAATGAATACCGCAGACATAATCATATTGATACTGAAATCAGTGAGAAGCTTGGTGTCAAACGCGGTTTGCGTAATGCGGATGGCACAGGTGTACTTGCAGGTCTTACAAATATATGCGATGTCATAGGTTATGAAAAAGAGAAAGATGGAAATATCATTCCCTGTGATGGAAAACTGATATACCGTGGTATTGATATTCAGGATATTGTAAAGGAAGCATTTGAAAATGATCGTTTCTTATATGAAGAGACAGCCTGGCTGCTGTTATTTGGATCTTTACCAAGTCAGAAAAATCTGACTATGTTTTCTTCCCTTCTTGAAAATCACCGGGAGCTTCCGGAAGGCTTTGCGGAAACAATGATCATGGCTGCCCCATCTCCAAACATCATGAATAAAATGGCAAGATCCGTACTTGCCATGTATTCCTATGATGAAGATGCGGAAGATTCTTCTTTAGAGAATATCTTAAAACAATCTATTAACTTAATTGCGGAATTACCAACGATGATGGTATATGCCTATATAACCAAGAAACATGTCTATGAACATGGATCTCTGTATTTCCACTATCCTGTAAAGGGATTACATACTGCCGAGCATATTCTTGCGACATATCGTCCTGACCAGAAGTTTACACATGAAGAAGCAAAGCTTCTTGACTTATGTATGGTTGTTCAGGCAGATCATGGCGGTGGCAATAACTCTGCCTTCACATCCAGAGTGCTGTCTTCTACCGGCACAGATACCTATTCTGCTATTGCGGCATCTGTCCTTTCTTTAAAGGGTCCGAAACATGGTGGTGCCAATCTGAAAGTTATGGATCAGATGGATGATATTCTTAAACATGTATCAGACGTAAACAATGATGCGGCAGTTAAGGAATATCTGCGTAAGATTATCCATAAGGAAGCTGGCGATAAATCCGGTCTTATCTATGGCATGGGACATGCTGTTTATACAAAGAGTGATCCCAGAGCCCAGATATTAAAGAAATACTCCAGGGATCTTGCTTATCAGAAAGGCTTTGGCAGAGAATATGACCTGCTTTGTCAGATTGAAAGAATAGCCCCGGAAGTATTCAAAGAAGAAAAAGGACAGACAAAGCATGTCTGTGCCAATATGGATTTATTCAGTGGTCTGATCTACAGAATACTTGGTTTCTCTACGGATGTATACACCCCTATCTTTGCAATATCGAGAGTAGCCGGATGGTGTGCACACAGAATTGAGGAAATTGAATTTGCCGGTCGTATTATTCGTCCTGCCTATAAATATGTCGGTGAATATCAGGAGTATATACCGTTAAGCAAAAGAAAGTGAATTAAGCTTCACTTTCTTTTTCTTCTCTGTATTCTTCTGCAGATATCATCAACTGTACCAGCTGATATTCCCCATCTTTATAATCAAACCGGAAGATACCGGCATTCGGCATAGGCCTATGACCGGATGAGCGGCGTATGGATTCTACCGTATCTCTTTCCATACCAAAGAAGATACGCAGTATATTCATGTAGTATGTACCATGACCGACAACCAGAATATTCTGATTGTCTTTGGAAGCACTGACTATCTTATCAAAGGTATGACGGATTCTTTTTTCCAGTTCCTTACCGCTTTCACCACCAGCATCATCCCAGTTTTCACCTTCCCGGTGTCTTCTCATGATTTCATCTTTCCAGGAATCACGGATAATGCCTTCATAGTCGCCAAAGTTCAGTTCCTTAAGACCACGTAACGGCATTGGATCTACCATTCTTCCTTCTGCCATGATCTTTGCGGAAGCACGGGCTCTGCCTGCGGTAGAACAATAGATCTTATCAAAAGGAATATCCTTTAAAGTTTCTGCAGTTTCTTCTACCTGGGCAATTCCCTGTTTTGTTAAAGGAGAATCACACCATCCCTGGATACGGTTATAAAGATTAAACTCTGTTTCTCCATGTCTCATATACCAGAAATGTACGGTCTTGTTTTCCTTTAATGGTTTGAACTCTTTTGGGGATACAGGTTCTTCAATAAGACTGTATTTACCATCTTCATAAGTAAATACCATAATCCCGCCATTAGGAATCGGACTCTTTCCTTCCTTTTCCTTTTCTTCACGATATGTATTTACATCCATACCTAGAACAGCAGACATGATAAAGAATTCAAAGAAACCGTGTGAAACAAGCAGCACAGAATCCTGATCATTACACCGGTTCGTGATTTCATCCATGACCTTTAAGGCACGCTTACCTGCCTGTTCTTTATTCTCTCCACCAACGGATGAGAAATCCTGATGATTGAAACAATAGCGTATCTCATCCGGGTGAGAAGTAAATCTTGTTCCTTCTAGTTTTCCGAAGTCCACTTCATGCAGGTCATTGATGACTTCAGGCTGTACATGCCGACCCTCTAATATATGGGCAGCTGTATCCATCGCTCTTTCCGATGGTGAAGTATAGATACGATCAAAGAAAACTTCCTTAAAAACATCATGAACCTGATCTGCCTGACGAATACCGTTATTTGTTAAAGGAGAGTCACATACTCCCTGTACACGTCCCTTGCGGTTGAAAAGTGTTTCTCCATGTCTTACAAAATAATATGTTATTTTCATAGAATATCCTTTGGACTGCCATTTAAAAAGACAGATAAACTCTGTCTTTATTGTATCAGATATTCAGCTGTGTTAATCCATATCTTTTAAGAAGGCTATATAAGCTCTGTAAGCTTCATAGACATCCGCCTTGGATACGACTTCATATGGGGCATGCATGTTCTGTACGCAGATACCTGCATCAATGACATCCATGTTCTTATCAGCCATGATGTAGGCAATGGTTCCGCCACCGCCAGCATCTACGGCGCCAAGCTCACATGTCTGGAAATAACAGTCATTATCATCCATGACTTTTCTGATCTTTGCCATATATTCTGCATTGGCATCATTGGATCCTGACTTTCCTCCAGAACCAGTATACTTGTTAAAGCAGATACCCTTTCCAAAGTAAGCAGAGTTATTGGCTTCCATAACTTCCGGATAGTTTGGATCATAGGCAATGGAAACATCAGAAGATAACATTCTGGAATTTTCATATGTATCATTCTGATCTACAAGAGTGACATTACCCTGTAAGGCATTAAGCTTTGCGACGACATGATCAAAGAAAGCTGACTGCATACCTGTATTACCTACAGAACCAATCTCTTCCTTATCCACAAGGATGACACAGGATGTTCTTTCGGGTACTTCTTTCATGTCTAATAAGGCTCTTAAAGATGTATAGGCACATACTTTATCATCATGACCATAACCGATGATCATAGAACGATCTAAGCCATAATCTCTTGCCTTACCTGCTGGTACTACTTCGATTTCCGCAGACATGAAGTCATCTTCATCAATGTCATATTTATCTTTCAATATCTGTAATACATATGCCTTGACTGAATCTTTCTTAACTTTTTCATCAGGTATGGAACCGGCAAGAAGATCCAGCTTCTCTCCTTCTACAACGGTAGAGCCTGGCTTTTCCATCTGCTTTCTTGCAAGATGGATCAATAAATCAGATACGCCTACTACCGGATCATCCGGATCATCACCAATGTTAATAGAAACCTTAGTTCCATCTTTCTTGACGACAACACCTACTAAAGCCATAGGTCTTGCCACCCACTGATACTTTTTAATACCGCCATAGTAATGAGTATCCAATAGAGCAAGACCATCCTTTTCATAGAGCGGATGCTGCTTAAGATCCATACGTGGGGAATCGATATGTGCCCCCAGGATATTCATACCTTCTTTTACCGGCTTATTACCAATAATGAAGGCAAGGAAGTTCTTGCCTCTGTTAACGGCATATACCTTATCTCCTGCATGTAATTTCCTAACTGTATCCAGATTGACAAAGCCTGCCTTTTCAGCAGCCTTGACACTGTTAGCGGTAAATGTTCTTTCCGTTTTTGAAACAGATAAGAATTCCTTGTATTCTTCATTAAACTTCATTAATTCTTTCTTCTGTTTCTTGTTCATTTTTTCCCATACTGTTTTCTTTTCTGACATTACTTTTCCTTCTTTCTATATGGTTGAAATACCTTAAGATAACTCTCAGGTCCTTCTATATGTACATTCATACCAGTTTCATCATTATCCAGAAACTGGATTGTTACAGCATGTGTATATGATTGTAACAGTCCAGACTGACCATATGGAATATGGCAATGCATGATTGTTTCATGAGGATATAATCTGTGAATGACTTCCTTAATAAAGGCAGGAATACCTTCTTGTGTAACACTGGATACATAGAATCTGCCATCACTTTTATCTGATAATAAATCTGATTTTGTATAGACTTTTAATACCGGTATATGATCCGCATGAATCTCTTTTAATGTATCTTCTGTAATCTGTATTTTCTCTTCATACTCCTCATCTGAGGAATCAATGACATGAATCAGTAAGTCCGCGTCTTTCACTGCAGAAAGAGTTGTCTCAAATGCCTTTAATAAGTCTTTTGGAAGATCAGAGACAAAGCCTACCGTATCATAGAGAAGAAAGCTTTTATTCTGATCATGAATGAGTCTTACCGATGTATCCAATGTCGCAAACAACTGATCCTTTTCGAGCACCTGCATGCCTTTGGCATCACTGTAATCTAATAATGCATTCATTAAGAAACTCTTACCGGCATTGGTATAACCGACTAAGGCGGCTCTTGCAATACGCAGTTTTGTTCGTCTGTTTTCATCCTGATGATGCTGAAGCTGGATTCTGTCCAGTTCTTTCTGTAAGTTATGAATCCTCTTCTTATAGTTACCGGCTATCAAAGAATTCTGCATTTCACCACTGCCGCGGTTTGTCACACCGCCACCCCGCATGCGCTCCTGCGGTTTGTGATGAGACATGGCATAAGGTAATTCATACTGTAATCTTGCCATTTCTGTCTGTAATTTGGCAGGTCTTGAGCGGGCATGAGCAGCGAATATATCCAGAATAACAGCCGTTCTGTCTATGACTTTACATTTGCATACTTCCGCAATTCTTTGAGATATCTTTGGACTAAGGCTGTTATAGAAGACGACTATGTCTGCTTCGTGCATCTGTACAGATACAGCTAATTCATGCAGCTTGCCTTCTCTGAATGCAGTCTTGGGATGCAGGGAAGAAGCTTTCTGCATGACTTTGGAAACAACCTTGAGATCATCTGCTTTGCAGAGTGCTTCCAGCTCTTCCATCCTGCTTGTAAAGACATGTTCAGATTCATCTGTTCTGATACCGCAGAGAATAATATTCTTCATTGTACAGGTACACGATGCGGCTTTACTTCTTCATATGGATTCAGATTCTTTGGCTGTTCTGGAATAACATTTGGATCTGGATCACAGAGCTTCAATACATAGTAAGAGACATCCAGCCATGTATTATCCTTATAGCCGAAGTTCTGATATGTACCGGTTTTGACAAAGCCAAAGGATTCATGAAGCTTCATACTGGCAGTATTGTTTCCGGTGATTAAGGAGGCAATGTTGTGATAGCCGTCTTTCTTTGCCAGATCAATAATTTCCTTCATTAGCATTCTGCCATAGCCTTTTCCACACTGATCAGGAGAGAGATAGATGGAAAGATCGGCAGTCCAGTTATAGGCAGCTCTTGGATTAAAACGATTCAGATAGGCATAGCCAAGCAGCTTCTCATCATCCTCTAATACGATCCATGGATATTTTTTACGGATTGTACGGATTCTCTCATTGAAATCATGAGAAGAAACAGGTTCTGTTTCAAACGTAGCTGTGGAATGGGTGATATACCAGTTGTACCACCACCAGCATGACATGCCGTCACGTTCCAGATCTATCATTCTGATCATCTTTCGTATACCGTCCTTCCATTCATGACTGTCATCATAACCTTTGTTTCATGAATCTTATTCACATCACACTTTGTAATATCCTGATCCAACAATACAAAGTCTGCATAGTATCCTTCTTTGATAGAACCAATACGATCCTGCATGAATAACTGCTCTGCACCCTTTTCCGTATAGGAAGCAATTGCCTCGTCTATACTTAAGCATTCATCCGGATTCAAAGAATAGTCAGGATGAGAAACAGAATGGCGTGTCACCGCAAGTTCTATGCCTTTTAAGGCGGAAGGCATCTCTACTGGTGCATCAGATCCATTGGAACTAAGTGTACCTTCATACAGCGTTTTATAAGGGTATGAAGTCAAGGCAAGATCCTTACCTGCCCTTTTCTCTACAATTGGTGCATCTTCATCAATGAATACGGACTGGAAGTAACAGGAAAGCTTCATTTTGATAACCTTATCTATCTGATCCTTACGCATCAATTGACAATGCACAATACCACTATGCAATGGATTGCCTTCATAGAGATTCTTTTCATATAAATCCAGAATATGATCCAGTGCTCCATCGCCAATGGCATGGGCAATCACAGGCATATTGAAGTGCTGAGCAAGCTTTATATAAGCTTCAATCTCATCATCCTCTAACAACATGGATCCCTGTGTACTCCTGTCATCTTCATATGGCTTACTCATATATGCTGTATGAGAGCCTAAGGAACCATCCAGAATCAGTTTTAAAGGACCGATACGGAAGTGATCATTGCCGACATCAAAGGTGTATCCATCATCCAGAAACTTTGCATAAGACTGTATATCCTTAAACTCACACTGTTCCTGAATACGGATCGTTAAACGATCCTGATAAGATAGTTTTTCCAGAGCATCTAATGGCTTATCATAGTCTGTTCCAAGCGAGAGGAAGTCATCACTGCCAACTGCTGTAATGCCATTAGCATTAGCGTACTTCATGCCGGTCAATACATAATCCATCAGTTTCTGTACGTCTGGTTCAGGTTCTGCCTTCAGAATTGTCTGGATGGCATTTTCTTCTACTCTGCCTGTATCAAAGTCAATAAAGCCATCATCCATCTCCATATCTTCCTGAATACCGGCTTTTTCCAAAGCCCTGGAATTGACATACATGACATGACCATCATTGCGGGTTATGGCAATCGGAACAGTAGTAGAAACAGTATCCAGAAACTTCTTATCAGGGAATTTATGATCTTTGAGATTTTCTTCATTCCATCCCCTTCCGGTTAACCATTCTCCTTCTTTTAATTGTGAAAGATTAGCAGTTAATTTGGCATGGATATCATCCAGACTCTTACAAAGAGATAACTGGGCATGGCTTAAATAATACCCCAGTTCCAACAGGTGCATATGGGAGTCAATAAATCCCGGCACAATATACATACCCTTAACGTCAATCAGTTCATCCTGACTGCCTAAGGCATCTTTGATTTCCTGATTTGTACCGGTTTTCTCAATCCTGTCGTCAGAGACAAGAATCGCTTCGGCATCACTATGCCATATGTGACAGTTAATAAACCCTCTTAACATACATGTATCCTTTCCTTCAAGATAAAAGCGTACAGTAAGTCTGTACGCTGACTTTTAATGCTTTTCTATCCCGGCAATCCAGGAAGCTGCTGTTAGTGCGATGACAATGACTGCCATAATCCAGGTAGACATAAACATTCCTCCTTACGCCCAGATAATCCGGGTATCATAATACTGCTCTTCAAATGCAATCTTCTGTATGATCGCATTATGATCAATAACCATACCAGCTGGTATGACAATCCAGCGGGAAAGATTATCTTCACGATGATAGACAATTCCTGCCACAACACCGGTAAAGGTATCTAATGGTTCTTCAGGTCCATAGACATAGGCATTCTGAAAGTATGCGTCTTCATTTGTTATATCCTGTTTGATATAACCGCAATTCAATGGATACAGAACATCCGGATTACTTGGATGGAGAGAACCATATGGATGATCAATGATGACGGTAACGGTTGTCCCTAGAAATCTTCTTTCCGTTAAATATTCTATCGGTACAAAAGTAAGCTTACCGGCCTTCATTGCCTCACCAGTCTTATCAAAACCATAGTCTGTATAAAATGAGACATCCTGTTCTAATGCATTGACTGTAATTTTGGCTATGTTCTGACTTTCCGCAATATGGACAAATTCATCCAGAAGAGATTTACCGATTTCATCTGTATCTCTTAACAGAAATATGATTCTGAATAATTCTTTTTCATAGACAAGGATACCATTCAGATCATTGCCACCAAAGCTGCCTAATGCTTCATACAGATGCACTCTTTCTTTTAATAAGTCAGAAATCTCATAACCATGTTCTGCATTCTGTAATATACTTTGTGCATAGGCAAGCAGAAGATCTTCATCTGATGCAGTTAATCTGCGAATCACAGTTCCAGATTTCTGTCGTATAATGCGACAGCCTCCTTGATGATATTCTTCATAATGTCTTCATTAGCAAATACGACTTCAACCTGAATATCCTTTGCTAAAGGAACAGCCACTTCCCTGATTTCATTTAACAGATGTTCATTCTGTTCATCTGCCTCAACAACAATATAGAAAGACACAACATGTCCGACAATCTTGTTCTTTAACCAGACTCTGCTGATCTCAGGATTCCTGGTGCACTTTTCATAGATGGCATTGACCATCTTTGTCGGATAGACAGCCGGTTCCGTATAACGCACATTCAATGGTGCAGTGGCATTTGCAGTCTTCACTGGTACAGGTGCTTCTTTTCTTCCACAAAGAAGTGCAATTAATCTTTTCGGGATAACAACATTATCTACACCCGGATTAATCACAATACCCTGCGCCTTGTTATTAGGATCCTGTAACAGACGGTCAAAGTCAGCGATTGTTCTGACCACTTCCTTTGGCTTGATATCTTTTCCAAACTGGAAATGCGTAGACTTCTCCATATCTGTAAATACCGGGAAGAACGTCTTGCCATCATTTGTATTCAACAGATAGAACTTGATCTGGGAAGGATGAACATTCTTAACCGTTCCGTCTTTCTGCTGCTGGATATCTACATCAAAGTCACATGGAGATAACAGCTTTGCAATCTTTAATGCTTCATTCAATGCTTTCTGCTGTTCTTCTCCATTACCTTTTTTTAATTCCGCAATTGCCTCATCCAGTTGTGGATTGGCAATTGGTGCATATACTTTTTTCTTCGTGTTTTTTTCTGCCATATAAAAAACCTCTTTAACCCTATCTAGTATATCTGTCAATGGCTGATTTCTCAACGATTATGCGTGATTATACTTTTCACATCAGCAATTATACTTTTAAAGATAAAGTCATGAATTATAATATTTAATGCGAGTTTTCTTACAGTGTTAACGCAGAGTTCACATAACTTACACAAAAGAAAACTACTATGATCATGCAAAAAGAAAAAAGGAGATGGATCGTATGACAGAGTTTAATCCAAATCAGAATACATATACAGAAAAGCCAAAGAAAGAAAAGAAGTATCATCCGGTACTGAATATTGTATTAAGTGCAGTAATTGCGGCAGGATGCGGCACAGGCGGTGCCTATCTTGTTGTAAGCCATAATGGTGCTTCTTCTTCCAATAACCAGACAACCGTTACAACCAGTGATGCTTCCGGCACCAGCAAAGTTACAACTGTATCGTCTTCTGATGATGGTACAGGCTTAACAACTGAGGAAGTAGCTGCCAAGGCTTCGCCTAGTGTTGTCGAGATTGAAACAGAAGTCACTTCTACATCCTATGGTATGTTTGGAGGAACTTATACATCTACAGCTGCAGGCAGTGGTGTCATCATTTCTGAAGATGGATACATCATCACCAATAACCACGTTATTGAAGATGCCAATTCCATCAAGGTAACAACCTACGATGGCAAGGAATATGATGCCCAATTGGTTGGTACAGATTCCAAGTCTGATATTGCTGTAATCAAGATTGACGCAAGCGGTCTTACCGCTGCGACAATCGGTGATTCTTCCAAGATCGCAGCTGGTGATACAGCCGTTGTTATCGGTAATCCGTTAGGAACATTAGGCGGCACTGTTACAGATGGCATCATCTCCGCCGCATCGAGAGAAATCACTATTAATAACGAATCTATGGAATTGATCCAGACAAACGCAGCGATTAACTCCGGCAACTCCGGTGGTGGTCTGTTTGATGGAAACGGCAATCTGATTGGTATTGTTAATGCCAAGGATTCCGGTACCACTTCTTCTGGCGCAACAATTGAAGGTTTAGGCTTTGCCATTCCGATTAATACTGCTATGGATGTTGCCAAACAGTTAATGGAAAATGGCAAGGTAACGGATCGTGCTACATTAGGTGTCTATCTGCAGGAGTTAGATCAGAATTATCAGAATTACAGTGCAGGTCTTTATATCACAGATGTCATGAAGGGTTCTGGAGCTGAAAAAGCTGGTTTACAGGCATATGACAAGATTGTAAAGGCTGATGATACAGATATTAATTCTTACGCTGATTTAAGCGGTGTACTTGCCAAGAAGAAAGTCGGTGACACAATTAATCTGACCATTGAAAGAGATGGCAAGAAGAAAGATGTTACCGTTACATTAACAGGTACATTAGACAATTAAAAGAAAAGACTGCAGCGATTATCACTGCAGCTTTTTTATTGTCTCGATGCACTTCTTGAAGCGATCAGATCAGCATCTGTACCAAGGAAATGCGGTACGATGACATCATTGATTTTAACCGGTGCTGTCACATGAATCTTACGGATTTCTTCCATAGCCTCTTTACACATATCTAATGGAATTTCCTTGTTTGTCATGACTGGCAGGACTCTCATTTTACCTTCATCGAGTTTTACCGTAGATGTTAATACACGCATTGGCCGGATGGTCTCTTGTGAAGCATAACGTTTTCCTTTATCACAACTGTATCCTTTGATGTCTTCTACCTTACCATCATTGAGCTTCACCGTTATACGGCATCCCTTTGGACAGTTTACACAAATTAATTCCTTTGTTTTTAACATGATGCGTCCTCTTTGACTTCTATAGTCAGATCTTCTTTCAAACCAGTTAACTGCTTTCCGGCAAGAATCATATTTTCCATGACGGATGGAATCAGCTTGTCTTTATGAATGGAACGAATAACTTTATCTTTGGATCTTACGATAATCGTTCCGCCATCCATTGGCTTTCTGACTCTGAAATAGAATTCCACTGCATTTGGAAGATTATCTGTATGAAGAATACCAGGCACAACATACCCTACTCCATTACCAGCAATCGTATGAATGATATCAGAATCATTCTTGCCTTCCCTGAGGTAGCGGGCAGCGGCTTCTCCTGCCTTAGTGCCCTGATGGGCCGCAAAGTCAGCCAGATCATGGACATGCAGACCATTGCCTGCCGCAAAGATACCATCGATGGATGTCATATAGTTTTCATCTACATATGGTCCCTTGATATGCGGGTCCATTTTGACGCCACAAGCTTCGGCCAGGTGATTTTCCGGTATTAAGCCAACACTTAACAATAAAGTGTCACAATCAAAGTGTTTTTCTGTACCTGGGATAACATTTCTGTCAGCTCCTACCTCAGCTATATCAATGCCGCTCAGTCTGTCATTGCCATAAATTTTAGAAACGGTATGCGATAAATACAGCGGAATATGGAAGTCTTCCAGACACTGTTTCATATTACGTGGAAGACCGTTGGAATACGGCATCATCTCTGCTACACCTAATACCTTTGCACCTTCTAATGTCATTCTTCTTGCCATAATCAGGCCAATATCACCTGAGCCGAGAATGAACACTCTGGATCCTACCATATAGCCTTCAATATTCAGATAACGCTGGGCCTGCCCTGCGGTAAAAACACCAGCTGGTCTGGTACCAGGCGTCTGAATAGCACCACGGTTTCTTTCATAGCATCCTACCGCAAGAATAATGGCATCTGCCTGAATGCTGACATAACCATCTTCCATGCTTTCATAATCAATGACACGGTCTGGATGAATCGAAACAACCATCGCTCCGGTTTTGATATTGACATGAAGTTTCTCTGCTTCATCTTCAAACCTTTCCGCAAAAGCAGGACCGGATAACTGTTCCTTGAAAGTTGTTAAACCAAAGCCATTGTGAATGCACTGATTCAGGATACCGCCTGCCTCATCATCTTTTTCAAGAATCATGACGTCTTCAATGCCGTTCTTCTTTAAAGCTATGGCTGCGGCTAACCCTGCACAGCCTCCGCCTATAATTACTGCCTGATAATGCTTCATATTATCGATTCTCCCTTTCCAGTATCCGGGATTTCTTTGAATCCAGAACGATGTCCAGAGGTGAACAATGCAATTCTCTTGCAAGAATACTTAATACTCTTGGTTCACAGAAACCGCCCTGGCATCTCCCCATGCCTGGTCTGACTCTCTTTTTCACACCTTTTATTGTTGTTGCGCCAACCGGAGCATGAATACAATCCACAATTTCGCCTTCTGAAATCTGTTCACAACGACAGATAATTCTTGCATAAAGCGGATTTTTCTGAATTGCGGCATCTCTTTCTTCTGGTGTTAATTCATTCATGACCAAAGGTTTCTTACGGCTCATGACGGCATTCTCATTTACTTTAAGATCCAGATGTTTAGAGACAAATTCATCGATCACATAGCGTGACATACCTGGCGCACTGGCAAGTCCAGGTGATTCATAGGATGCCACATTGATGAAACCTGGGGCATCCTTGACTTCATCAATGATAAAGTCGGCAGAATCAGAAGATGGACGTAGTCCCGCAAAAGTACGGATTACCTTGTTAAAAGGTATATTCTTCATTGTTTTATTGATATTGTTTTTAACAATACCCATACCTTCAGAAGTGGTAGAAGTATCCGGCGTGCCGGTTGTATAAACAGAGTCTGGTCCGATTAATGTATTGCCATAAACTGTAGGTACAGTTAATACACCCTTTCCTGAAGGTCCCGGTACCGGGAAGATAACATGATTTACATAATGACAATCACTGTCTAATACGTAATATTCCCCCTTACGCGGTTTAATGGTAAAACCAGGATGATCTGTGACCATGGCACAGATCTTATCCGCACTGATACCAGAGGCATTGATCACCACTTTTGTCTCAAAGTCACCATCATCTGTATGGACAATAAAGCCATGATCTGTCTTATCTATAGAGATAACTGTATGATTCAGATACAATTCTGTACCATTGTTAACAGCCACCTGCATACATGCCTGTGCTACTTCCCATGGATAGATAACAGCAGTGGTATAGAAATCCAGTACTTTCGTCACATTGTCAGAAAGATTTGGCTCTTCTTTTCTTGCCTCATCGCCACTTAACCAATGGTATGGAATATTTCTGCGATCAGCACGATCCGCAAGCACCTTCAGATGTTCTTCATCTTCTTTACCAACGGCAGCTACATAAGCACCTGTCCTTTTATAATGGCAATGCAGATCTTCACAAAGCTTTGGATAAAGCTTTGCGCCTTCTACATTAAGCTTCGCTTTCAATGTCCCGTCTTCCGGGTCATAACCGGTATGAACAATAGCTGAGTTAGCCATAGTAGCTTCATCTGCGACATCGTTGTTACGGTCGAGAACAGCTGTTTTCAAATGATAGTGTGACAGGTCTCTTGCGAGCATTGTCCCGGCAATGCCTGCCCCGATAATGATTACATCATACATAGAATTCCTTCTTTCCTGATATATGTAAGCGCTGTCACCATTATATGAACAATAAAAGGAAACGGCAAATCATTATTGAGTTTCCTTATCCAAACAGAATTATTTGTATAAACGCAAAAAAAGATCCAAATCAATGGATCTGTTCCAGCGCAGGAACATGGGATTCGAACCCAGGCGCCGGCAAGCCGACCTACATCATACAAAAGTATGAGGCCCCTTGAACCACTTGGGTATTCCTGCATAAATGGCGCAGGATCAGGGATTTGAACCCTGGCACCGTGTTACCGATCTACGAGCTTTCCAAGCCCGCCCCTTCAACCACTTGGGTAATCCTGCAAGTGCCATCATTGTCTTTTTTATGAGACGCTAATATAGTATACACTATTTTTTGATATATGGAAGAAAATTTTGTATGATAGGAATATGAAATTAGACAAGGCAGGCAATATGTCAGATCATACAAAGTACGCATTAGCAGAAGCATTGAAAAAAGTTTTAAAAAGAAAAACATTAGATAAGATCACAATCAGTGATCTTACAGATGAATGCGGTGTAAACCGTCAGACTTTTTATTATCACTTTCATGATATCTATGATCTAATTGAATGGATGTATACAACTTCTGTTTCTGAGGCAATCGGTTCCAACCGCAAAAGCAATAATTGGGAAGAAGGCATGGAGGGCATGTGCAGACAGATGCTGGATAACAGTCATTTCATCTTAAAGACCTATCATTCCCGCAGCGGCGGTCATTTAAAGAATATTATTCAGGACAGTGCCTATACCCTGCTAATGGATGTTGTAAATGATGCCTCAAAAGGCATTCATATTAATGTAGCAGATAAGAAATTCATTGCGGATTTCTATAAGTATGGATTTGCGGGTATTGTTTTAGACTGGATTGATAAAGGCATGGCTGAAGATCCTAAAATCATAGTTATGCGTACGTCTTATCTGATGAAGGGAAATATCCAGGAAGCAGTCAGAAGACTGTCCCATATGGAAGAAATGCAGGAACCAGATCATATCTCATAAAAGATATGATTTTTTATTTCATAAGGCTTTTCATCATCAAGAATGTTTCACAGAAATAAGCATCTGCTATATTTCCTTTTTCCATATCTTTCAAAGAGTCTTCTTCATAATATTCCAATACATCAGACCAGGATAAATCTTCCTGTGCCTGTAATGTATCTCTTACTTCTTTAATAGTAACTAACAAGACTGCCTGATGATCCCTGGTATAGAGATAACAGTAATATGGAATATTCCATTTCCATGTACTATCTGTTTTCGGTACATGTACTGCTTCCATGAATGCATCATATCCATACTGTTTCTTAAGATACTGAATAATCGAACAAGCAGACTGGTATTTATGTTTCATCATGATTCTGCAGTTTCTTAAGCAGGGATTGAGCGGATGGGCAGGCCGCAATGCCTCCTTTGCCAGTTTCACGCAGGGAATCCGGCATCGCCTCTCCTACCCTGCGCATGGCATCGATCACTTCATCACAATCCACTGCACTATGTATACCAGCTAAAGCCATATCTGCGGATGTGATGGCATTAACACTGCCAATCACATTGCGCTTGATACAAGGCACTTCTACAAGTCCTCCTACCGGATCACAAACCAGCCCCATAAGTCCTTTTAAGGCAAGTGCACATGCATCACCACATTGTTCAGGTGTGCCTCCATCAAGATATACAAGGGCTGCGGCAGCCATAGCAGAAGCTGATCCGATTTCCGCCTGACATCCTCCCTGTGCTCCTGCTAAAGATGCTTTTAAACCAATGACACCACCTATACCGCCAGCTATATATAAAGCTTCTGTCATATGATCATCGCTGTAGTTTCTTTCTTCCTGCAGGCTGATTAAAACAGCCGGCAGTACACCACAGCTGCCAGCGGTTGGTGCTGCGACAATACGGCGCATACAGGCATTGCCTTCTGCTATCGCAAGAGCCTTCTCCATAACCCCCGCAATAAAGTCACCGCTGATCATCTGACCCTTTTCTTTGCGGACATGTACCTTTTCTGCACATCCGCCCGCCAAGCCAGAAGCACTTCTTCTGGAGGCATCATAATCCTTTACAGATTCCTTCATCGCAAGATACATATGTTTCATCTTCGCAAAAGATTCTTCTTCTGAGATACCTTCTTCCTTAGCGTCTTCTTTCAATATAACTTTCCATAAAGGTAGCTTTTCTCTTTCACAGGCTTCCCTCATATCTTTAACTGACTGAAACATCGATTGTATCTCCTTTATCCTTACCCAGATATACAGCATTCTGTACGCCTTCTGTATGTCTGATTTCATTGATCAGATCTTCAGATACTTCCTGATCTGTTTCCAGAATCATAGCCGCATAGCCGCCTCTGTTCTCTCTTGTTAATGACATTCTGGCAATATTAACAGAATGATCCCGCAGAATGCCTGTTACTTTGGCAATACAGCCAGGATGATCTTCATTTCTTACAATAATGGTCGGACTTTCACCAGAGAAAGATGTCTGTACACCATTGATTTCATTAACGAGAATACGGGAAGCTCCTGGTGAAGAGGCAAGCATTGTAAGTTTCTTTCCATTAATGCCGGTTAAAGACATTTTTGCACTGTTTGGATGAACATGATATGCCTCTGTATCGGCATAGAATTGAAAAGATAAGCCTCTTTCACGAGCTAACCGGAAGCTGTCTGGTATCCGGGAATCATCTACCGTTAAGCCTAATAATCCAGCAACCAATGCCTTATCAGTACCATGACCTTTACCAGTGGACGCAAAAGAGCCATACAGATAAATATCCGCATGTTTTACCGGTTCTTTTAATAAGCGTAAGGCTGTTCTGCCTATTTTTACAGCTCCGGCAGTATGAGAGCTGGAGGGTCCTACCATTACCGGGCCAATTACATCAAATATATTCATTCAGATTACCTTTTTTCTATTATACAGGAGAAAACCAAAGCTTTCGCATTTTCATATCATTTCATGTATAATGCATGCAGTTATGTTAAAGATTAATCAGATTCATTGTCCTGTAGGGCAGAAGTTAAATGTATCCCATATTGCGCATAAGCTGCATTGTTCTCCTTTTGAGATACGTTCTTTTGAGATAGAAAGAGAATCTCTTGACGCAAGAAAAGATCTTCATTTTTCTTATACCGTTTATGCGGATGTGAAGAATGAACAGCGCTACTTGCGCATGAAGGATGTAAGTGAAGATCGTAAAGAGGTATATCACAATCCATTGCCTTTAAAGAGTGAAGAAAGACCGGTTATTGTTGGTTTTGGACCTTCTGGCATGTTTGCAGCTTTATTACTTGCAGAATGCGGTTTAAAGCCGATTGTCATTGAAAGGGGTAAATGCGTAGAAGAAAGAACAAAAGATGTAGAGACTTTCTTTAAAACAGGCAGCCTCAAAAAAGAATCCAATGTTCAGTATGGGGAAGGCGGCGCCGGCACTTTTTCTGATGGCAAGCTGACTTCCAGAATGAAGAATATCCGGGTTTCCAAAGTCATGGAAGAATTCATAGAAGCAGGCGCCGATCCGGCAATTGCCTATGAACACAGACCTCACATCGGTACAGATGTTTTAAGAAAGATTGTTAAGAATATCCGTAAGAAAGTCATAAAACTTGGCGGTGAAATTCATTTTGAGACTAAGCTTCTTGATATTGTAGTTAAAAACAATGAAATCAATGGCATTGTGACAAACCATGGTACATATGACTGTTCTTACGTATTGTTATGTACAGGTCACAGTGCATCTGATACATATGAAACTCTATATAACCATGGTGTATCCATTATTCAGAAGGACTTTGCGGCAGGTGTCAGAGTCGAACATCCCCAGATTCTGATCAATCAAAATCAGTATGGTAAATACTGGGACCATCCATCTTTAGGGGCAGCCTCCTATAAGCTGACCCACCGCAGTAGAAATGGCAGAGGTGTCTATTCCTTCTGTATGTGTCCGGGTGGCGTTGTCATTCCTGCCTCTACGGAAGAAGGACATCTTGCGGTAAACGGTATGAGTTATTCTGCCAGAGATGGAAAAAATGCCAATGCGGCTATTCTTGTACAGATCCCTTCTTCTGAGTTTGATCATGGTCATCCCCTGGATGGATTTATCTTTCAGAAAGAATTGGAAAAGCGTGCCTATCGGGATCACTTTATGGCTCCGTGCGAAAACATATCAGATTATTTAAATCATAATGTCCCCGGATCTGCCTGCATTTCTTCCAGCTATTCAAGAGGTGTCATCATGGAAGATATGCATGCATTATTCTCTGATGCCGTAAATCAGGCATTAGAAGATGGATTGGCAGCTTTTGATCATAATATACCGGGATTTATTGATCAGGGTATTATGACTGGCATGGAGTCACGTTCTTCTTCCCCTATCAGGATGGTAAGAAATGAAAAAGGACAGAGTATCTCTGTAGAGGGACTCTATCCTTGTGGAGAAGGTGCCGGCTACGCGGGTGGTATTGTCAGTTCTGCAGTAGATGGCATTAAGCAGGCAGAAGCTGTTATCGAAGCCATCAGAGATCAGTAAGCTTATCCATCAGTTTCTGATATTGTGTATCACTCAGTTTATTTAATGTAAGCAGTTCTTTATCAATCATGGTAAGAACTGTTTTTCTATCCTGTTTGTTTAAGACAAAGTCGTATTTGTCTCCATCAATTCTGATCTTAGGAGAGATATGATAGTCTTCATACCAGACTTTGTAATGCTTAACCAGATCTGCATAATAATCCTTTAAGGAAGGATCTGTTTCAATCTGTTCATAGGATCTGCCTCTCTGACGGATCCTTTTCAGCATGGTATCCAAAGATACATCTATATAGACTAATAAATCCGGTGCTTTCTTATGAGAAGCATAAGGCAGTTCTTCCATCATATTATCAAGAAGATCATCATAGACAGCTGTTTCCTGAGGCGTCGCATTACCCTTTTCTGCATTCATATGAAAGAACAGTGCATCTTCATAAATAGAACGGTCAAGCACATTATTATCATCCTGCATGGCCTTTTTAATCATGCGGAAACGCTTGTTTAAAAAGTATATCTGCAATAAGAAAGCATAGCGTTTCATATCACTGTAATATAAAGGCAGAATAGGATTTTCTTCTACCGGTTCATAGAATGCCTTAGTGCCTAAATGTTCTGAAAGAATGCGGGTCAGATTGGATTTCCCTGCCCCGATTGTACCTGCCATAATGATCATCACAAGATGCCTCCCTGAAACACAACAGTTTCTATTGTACGCATTCTTTATTTACTGTCCAGATGTTCTTCAGAGAACAGGTCCATCTGTTGGCAGCGTGCCGCAGCTGTATCCAGATTAAATTCAGCTGGTTCAAAGCGCGGGCATACAGATTCTTTTGTGGCAATGACAGAGGAAGCTAAGCGGGTACCGATAGAACAAGCCTGGGCAAGAGTTTTACCATAGGTTAAGCCGATTGCACAGCCGGCAAAGAAAGCATCCCCTGCCCCGGTAGTATCCACGACAGCAGTCTTCTGGGCTGGTGCTACACCACAGGTATTGCCATCTGTCCATACGGCACCCTGATCTCCCATTGTCACGACCATCTTTGGATACTGGGCTGTCTTGGCCCGATCCATGATGACTGGAGCCAGTTCTTCCGCTGACATACCTTCATAGTTATCTGAGAAAAGAAGACCAGCCTCCTGATCATTGCATACAACACAACCGGTTCTTTTCATCAGATCTCTTCTTTCCATCGCAATCGACATGTTGGACACCACCGCATATACCTTGATGCCATACTTATCCGCATAGTC
Organism: Erysipelotrichaceae bacterium; assembly: GCA_019415435.1. GTDB lineage: Bacteria > Bacillota_I > Bacilli_A > Erysipelotrichales > Erysipelotrichaceae > Bulleidia. The sequence goes on along the minus strand of DXZE01000003.1, from coordinate 19,488 downwards.
AAAGATACGTTTGAGAAGATCCGAGTTCATATCAATCTCTACAACAATGGAATCAGAGTTAGAGAATATTTCATCTCCATACTGATCAAGAATGTCATTGATTCCGGATAAATCCGGTCTTTGTGATATAGATGCCACAACATCCCCTTCATGATTAAACACTGCAAGCCATGTACCTAAGCCGCCATCAATTCTCTGAATGTATTTTGTATTCACCTTATGACGATTCAGCTTTTCAATAACATCCGTACCGGTACCGGAATGATCGACCACACTGACAAAGGTAGGTCTTAGTTCTACATTGGCAATATCTTCCGCAACATTACGGGATACACCGCCATGTACCTGCTCTACCTTTCCGGCATTGCGTCCACCCGGGACAAATCTTTCAAACGGATAACCTTTAATATCTACGAAAACAGCTCCAAATACAGTAATACCCATACAGCCTCCTGTTGTGCTTAAGAATACAACTTTTACATCATTTTTACAAAGTTATACGTATATGCTTAATTTCTTGTGCTATAATGATTGGTGTACCAATCATAGGGGAAAATATGAAAAAGAATCAGAAGAGAATGCAGTACAATAGGGATTATCAGAAAAAATATGTGAAAAGATATGTGTTCAAACTGAACACCAGGCATGATTCTGAGTTGATACAGTTATTGGAAAGTATGGATAACCGCTCAGAGTGGTTTAAGAAGAAGCTGAATGAGGAGGCATCACATGAATCATAAGAAGTTCCGTTTTACAAGATTTGTGGCATTTCTCTTTATGTTTTCTCTCTCCGCATGCATTATTTCTGAAACATTTCTGAGGAATTATAATAACCAGCTTTCAAGACAGATACAGAGCATCAGCAATTCGGTAGATACATTAGCCAGGGATAATGACGCAAAAGAAAAGGAGATCAGCATGTTAACAGATACAAACCGGATTACGGCTATGACACCTGACATGCATGTCTCCAATGATATTTCTGTAATTAATGATAAATAATATTACGGCTGATAACTTTCAATAAACCATCTGTTTCTTTCAAGAAACAGATTTCTTGTTTTACCCTGAATGACACAGACATAGCGCATTCCGCATCCTCCTACCTGGGAAGCACGCTGTTCTCTGCTTAAAATCTTATCAATGTGATATCTCTGCCCATTATCCCAGCATATATACAGCGGAACGATTTTCCCTGTTCTGCTCTGTTCTACAATCACATCTATATAACGCTTGTATAACTGCATTTATAGCCTCATCTTTCTACCCTGAAAATAACCGGTCGGATGTACGGTATGATCTTCTTTGACGTTAAATTCGGTAAGCGGTCTGTCTTTGAGCGTGCAGGCTCTTCTGATGGCATAGAAGCCATAGTGATTACGGATATCATCCATAGCCTGATCTATACATCTGTCTTTTTCATGTTTCTTTTCATCCTGAAATAAAGACAACTGACGTGTACCGTTATCTTTAGATAAAGAACTGACACTGATACCGACAGCCCGCAAAGGAGAAGCAAAGTCATAGGCTGCTAACATGCTTTCTGCCTCCATCATAATCTCAGTACTGACATTGGTTTTCTGAGCAGTTTTACGCTGCATGGCATACCAGTTGAGATCGGCATTGCGTAAGGAAATACTGATTGTATCTCCTTCCATGCCTGCCTCTTTTAAGCGGGACGCAACAGCCTCGCAAAGCACATAATACACAGGTCTGATCTCTTCTGAGGAAGAGACATCATGAACCATCGTAATGGCATTGCCAATAGACTTTACAGGTGCCTGAGAAGCTGTCCTGGATACTGTCGAAGGATCCATTCCATTCGCAAAAGCATGAATCATCTCTCCTGCAACACCCATTGCCTTTTCCAAATAGACAACAGGATACTGAGCCAGATCACCAATGGTGAGAATGCCTCTTTCATGAAGCTTGCGGCTTGTGGCAGGACCTACATACATCAGATCTTCTGCCGGTAATGGCCAGACAGTGTCTTTGTAGTTTTCTTTTGTAATAACTGTTAAGCCATAAGGTTTCTTCATATCACTGCCAAGCTTGGCAAATACCTTATTCCAGGAAACCCCAACAGATACGGTTAAACCAATTTCCTGCAATACTCTTTTCTGAATAGAAGCTGCACATTGCACAGGATCTCCAAATAAATGTTCGGAATCGGTATAATCGATCCATGCTTCATCAAGACCAAATGACTCCACGCAATCGCTGTATTCGTAGTAAATCTTTTTTACCGCATTTGTGTAATAGATATAGGCATCATAGTCAGGCGGGATAATCAGAAGATCCGGGCACTTCTCTTTTGCCTCGCGTAAGGATTCTCCTGTTTTAATACCTATCTTTTTGGCGATATCATTCTTAGCCAGAATAATGCCATGTCTTTTTTCTTCATGTCCTCCTACTGCCATGGGAACATTTCTGAGCTTTGGACAACGCATTTCTTCAATCTGGGCATAGCAGTGATTTATATCAATATGGAATATCTTTCTCATTTCATTTCCAATTATAGAAGTGTGTGTTGCTTATTTCAATATATTATGCAACAAACAGATTTATAAAATTGTTATTTTGATGCATAAAGTCTATAATATGCATATGACAGCATTAAAAGAAATGATTCGTGCCTATAAGCAGAAAACCGGCATGAGTGACAGTGATATTGCAAGAGCAGCTGGTGTATCCCGTTCTACGGTCATGCGCTGGGGGCGTGGTGATATTCAAAATGTCTCTTCTGAGACCGTTACGAAGCTTTCAAAGATGTTTGGTTATAACATTGAACCGGAGTTAAAGGGAATGGATATATCCGTGCATTTACCGGTTCTTGGTTATGTCAAAGCCGGATATGATCTTTTTGCGGAAGAAAATTATCTTGGTGAAGAAGAAGCCTCCCTGGAAGAACGTAAAAAAGGAGATTACTATCTGAAGGTAACCGGAAACTCTATGATTGGTATCGGCATTATGGATGGTTCTTTGGTATTGGTAGAAAAGACAGATCATCTGGAAAGCGGTGAAATCGGGGTTGTAATGATTGGAGAAGAAGTGACGGTTAAAAGAGTCATCTTTAAAAACAAGCTTCTGATTCTGGAAGCGGCCAACCCGGATGTCGAAAATCGTTATTTCTCGCCACAGGAAATACAGGACTTGCCAGTTCAGATCATCGGCAGAGTATTATCCTGTAAAACATATTATTCCTGATAGTTAAAAGGTTCCGGAAGATTTCCAGAACCTTTTCAAATCTATGAATGTTTTTATGAAGCAGTGTCTTCCTACTTCTGCATTATTACTGAGACATCTTTACCACGGAATCCCATACCATAATGAATAATATTTTCTTCCAGTATACCTTCTGCAATCAGTTCAGTATCATATTTCTTTTCAAATATCTGTAATAAGGCTCTTTCTGCAGTTTCATCAAGTGTCTTTTCTTTCTTTGGATCAAATCATTTAAATCGGTTTTTGCACAGTGTTGGCAACTACCCTATAACTTAGATGACACGACGGGGTCAGTTCCTTTTCACTCATTGCAATACACATTACGCTTTGACTGTTTCTGTAAGTGTCTCTGATTCATGATATGGTCTGGCAAGACCATAGATGATCAATGCGACAAAGATAAATGCTACAACAGTCCAGAAGCTGAATACACCATGAGCAAACAGCATGCCAAGGTTATAGATAATAGCAGATACGACATATGCCCATCCACACTGATAACCGATCGCAAACCATGTCCACTTAGAAGAGTTCATCTCTCTTCTGATAGCACCGATAGCTGCGAAGCAAGGAGCACATAACAGGTTGAAGGCAAGGAAAGAATAACCGGCAATTGCGGAACCATCGAAGGCAGCATTCATGGAATGGAAGATCTGCCATCCGTTTTCAGCAACTTCACCAGCGCCATAGAGAACACCCATTGTACCAACGACGTTCTCCTTTGCGATTAAGCCGGAGATAACAGCAACTGCAGCTCTCCAGTCTGCAAAACCTGTCGGGATAAAGATCCACTTGACAGCATTACCGAATACAGCAAGTAAGGACTGATCTTCAGATACGGCGCCAAATCCAGAGGATGTAACTCCATAAGAGGATAAAAACCATACAAGGATTGTTGCGATTAAGATAATGGAACCAGCCTTCTTAACGAAGGAAGAACCACGCTCCCACATGGAATGCAGGATATTGGAAGGTGTCGGCCAGTGATATGCAGGAAGTTCCATAACGAATGGAGCAGGCTCACCAGCAAACATCTTTGTCTTCTTTAAGATAATACCGGAGATAACGATTGAAGCGACACCAAGGAAGTAAGCACTTGTCGCCACAAGACCGGAATTATTGAAGAATGCGCCAGAGATCAATGCGATGATAGGAAGCTTTGCGGAACATGGAATAAAGGTTGTTGTCATAACCGTCATTCTTCTGTCACGCTCATTTTCAATTGTACGGGATGCCATGACACCAGGTACGCCACATCCTGTACCGATTAACATTGGAATAAAAGACTTACCGGATAATCCAAACTTTCTGAAGATACGGTCCATAACGAAGGCAATACGTGCCATATAGCCGCATCCTTCAAGGAATGCCAGGAAGAAGAATAAGACAAGCATCTGTGGCAAGAAGCCAAGAACGGCACCAACACCGGCAACGATACCATTCAGGATCAGATCCTGTAACCAGTCTGCACAGTTAATTGCGGTAAGACCATTCTGAATTAATGTTGGCAAGCCATCTGCCCAAGGACCATAATCAGAAGGATCTGGTTCTTCTACAGCTGCATCCTTTTCATAGTCAGCGTAGTTGTAGTTGCTGATAGCTTCATCATCCATCAGATTACCTTCATCATCATGAACGGTAACTTCACTTACGGTAACCTTTTCGAAGGCATCCTGATCAAGAACTGTGACATTATTGTCATCATCCAGCTTGATAGCACCCTCATCCTGGGCTGCATCAAGGAATTCATCAGCTCTTTCACTGGCAATACTGTATGTACTGGAAGCGTCATCATACTGCTCACGGCCAACGCCGCCCCAGAACCATCCATCACCAAACAGGCCATCGTTAACCCAGTCTGTAGCACCAATACCAATTGTCTGAATGGATACATAGTAGACAATGAACATAACTACCGCAAAGACAGGTAAACCTAACCATCTGTTTGTTACGATCTTATCGATCTTATCAGATACAGATAATTCACCGGCGCCCTTCTTCTTATAGACACCGTTTAATGTATTTGTAATAGCTGTATAACGCTGATCAGTGATGATAGATTCACTGTCATCATCTTCCTTTGTTTCTACAGCCTTGATAGCTTCTTCAGCCTTGACCTTTTGTGCATCTGTAAGCTTTAAGCCATCCAGAACCTTGCTGTCTCTTTCAAAGACCTTGATGGCATACCATCTCTTCTGGCCTTCTTCAATACTGTTCAGACAGTTTTCTGTGATAACAGACAATGCATTTTCTACGTCAGCATTAAACTTATGATACTTAGGAACCTTATGTTCCTTGGCAGCTGTGATAGCAGCTTCAGCAGCTTCCATGATGCCTGTCTCTTTTAATGCTGAGATTTCTACAACTGTTGCTCCAAGTGTTTCAGAAAGCTTCTCGATGTTGATCTTATCCCCATTCTTACGGACCAGATCCATCATGTTTACAGCTACAACAACCGGGATATTCAGCTCTGTTAACTGAGTTGTCAGATACAGATTTCTTTCAAGGTTTGTACCATCAACAATATTCAGAATTGCATCTGGCTTTTCTGTAACCAGATATTGTCTGGATACAACTTCCTCCAGTGTATATGGAGATAAGGAATAGATGCCAGGTAAGTCTTCAATGATAACATCATTGTGCTTCTTTAAGCGTCCTTCCTTCTTTTCAACAGTGACTCCCGGCCAGTTACCTACGAACTGGTTGGAACCTGTTAATGCGTTAAACAATGTGGTCTTACCACTATTTGGATTACCGGCCAAGGCAATCTTAATCTTCGTTTCTGCCATTCTCTCGTTCCTTTCCTTTGAGGCATTTGCCCTGTTCGTCGTTGTTAATTAAGCGACCTCAATCTTTTCAGCGTCAAACTTACGCAGGGATAATTCATATCCACGTACAGTTACTTCAATCGGATCACCTAATGGTGCAGTCTTGCGGACATATACATCAATTCCCTTTGTAATGCCCATATCCATGATTCTGCGCTTTACAGCTCCTTCACCATGAATTTTGACAACCTTGACCGTTTCACCGATCTTTGCGTCTTTTAATGTCTTCATCTTTCCTCCCTTGTCAAACCATGATTTTCATAGCCATGTTTTTGCCAATAGCTACACGTGATTCCTTCACATTCACAATCAGATTCCCATTAGCTTCTGTAACAACAGTTACCTTGCCGCCAACAACAAAACCAAGATCAGCCAGGTGCTGCTTTACTTCAGCACTGCCGCCAATCTTGACAATTGTGTTCTCTTTACCCGGATCTGCTAATGTCAATGGCATCATAAGTATGCCTCCTTCTGACGCTTCACACTGTTAGTTATCTTTCCCTAACGAGAATTAGTTTAGTCTAACTAACTTATAACATCAACAACATTTTGGGAGAAAAATGTGAAAAAGCACCATATAAGTGCTTTCATCGAATAGATTCTGTTTTTGTAAAATTACTCTGGCTCTTTGGTGACATCAATCCATACCTTGAAATTAGAATACTTTTCTAATTCCGGAATTGTTAATTCAATGGCGGAGTTGCCGGAACCACAGGCTGGGAATACGATCTTGAACTTTTTCAGGGATTCATCGAGATACACATCTGTCCCTTCCGGGATGCCAAACGGACAGACACCACCTGCCTTATGGCCTACATATTTCTCTAATTCTTCTCCACTCATCATCTTTGCCTTTTTATGGAAGAACTCCTTGTACTTATGATTATCCACTCTGGCTGTACCTTCCATCACAATAAGGATTGGCTGATCGCCAGCCATAAAGCTTAAGGTCTTGGCAATCTGAGCTGGTTCGGTATGCAGTGCATGTGCTGCTAAGTCTACCGTGGCACTGGATTCATCCAGGACAATGATTCTGTCATTCATGCCATACTGTTTGAAATATTTCTGTACTTTTTCCAAAGACATGATTACTCTCCTTCTGTTTTGTTATTCATTACAGTCAGAAATGCATGCATGTCTATTCTTCAAAAGTGATATTCTGATCACTCATGGACTTGATTACAGCAAGGCTTTCTACCCGGATACCCTTTTCACGTAATCTTTTGCCACCCTGCTGGAAACCTTTTTCAATACATATGCCTATACCGGCTAATTGGGCTCCAGCCTGATTGACGATATCCGCCAGACCCTCTGCGGCTAAGCCATTAGCCATGAAGTCATCTACGATTAATACTCTGTCTGAAGCATTCAGATATTTCTTTGAAACAGTGATGTCATAGTCACGGTTATAGGTATAGGAATGTACTTTTGACTTATATACATCATTACCGATATTGGCACTCTTTGATTTCTTGGCAAACAATACCGGTACATCAAAGGCCTCTGCGGTAAAGCAGGCAATCGCTATACCGCTGGCTTCAATCGTTAATATCTTTGTAATCTGTTCATCTTTAAAGATACGATGAAACTCATTACCGATATCTTTTAACAGATGTACATCCAGTTGATGATTCAGGAAACTGTCTACTTTTAATATGTTTCCGGGAAGAATGGTTCCATCTTCCAATATACGTTTTTCTAGTTCTTTCATAATGTTTAAAGGTTATACAGCTTTGTGTATTTATCTTCGAGATAATCCAGATAGTAGTTAACGTTAAATGGTTCGCCAGTAGCTTTAAGCATGATTTCATCCGCATTATAGAAACAGCCGTATTGATGAATATGTTCTTTTAACCATGCCATGATCTTTTCATAGAGATTGTTTTCAAGAAGATCATCAACTGGTATCTCTTCTCTCATCTTATGGACAAACTGGGCCGCAAAGGCTGAGCCAAGCGCGTATGTAGGAAAATAACCGAATTCACCATCACTCCAATGAACATCCTGTAAGATGCCATCCCTTGCGTCTTTAGAGGATATACCAAGATACTTTTGATACATGTCATTCCATGTCTTATCCAAACCTTCCGTAGAGATAGATCCGTTAAACAATCCCTTTTCAATCTCATAGCGAATAACAATATGCATCGGATACGTTAACTCATCAGCCTCGGTTCTGACTAAGGATGGTCTGGCAACATTGATAGCCTTAACAAACTGTTCTAATGACACATTGTCTAACTGATCAGGAAACTGTTTCTGTAAGAAAGGATAATTGTATTTCCAGAAAGGAAGAGATCTGCCAAGGTAGTTTTCACATAAGCGGGATTGCGATTCATGCATGCCGCTGGAAATACCATAGGAAAGTATCATGCCGTCATATGCAGGCTTTACATCATGTTCATACCAGGCATGACCGCATTCATGTACAGTGGAAAGAATGGCAGATATGACATTATTCTTTAGATACTTTGTAGTCGTACGGCAGTCATTCTCACATGTCCAGTCTGTAAACGGATGCTCGGTTTCATTCTGATAACCCCATGAAGGATCAAAACGCAGATACTGAAGCAGATGATCCATAAACTTCTTCTGACCATCAATATCATATTCCTGATACAAAAAAGCATCATCAATCTGCCTTGCCTTGTTTACCTTTTGAATGAAAGGTATGAGTCTTTCCTTCAATGCTTCAAAGAAGGCATCATACTTCTGCATGTTCATACCAGGTTCAAAATCATCCAGCATCTGATCATACAGTTTCTTATCACTATGACGATACCCGTACTCTTTCTTCTTTAAATCAATTACCTTTTTAAGATATGGTTCAAAGATACTGTAATCATTCTCTTTCTTTGCTTTCAGCCAGGCATCATAAGAAGCATTCAGTAATTCTTCACTAGCTACATACTCATCCTTTGGAATGACTTTTGTCTTCGTGACTTCTTTGTAGTAAAGTTCTGCGCCCTTTTTAATGTCCGGATCATCTGCGTTTTCACTGAGATCCTTCAATACCGGAATCATATCTTCTTCTGTTTCTATAGAAAATAATTCACCGGAAAGGTAAGCCGTTCTCTGATCACGATAGGAAGCACCGGCTGACGGTGCTACGGTCTGTTTATCAATACCGATAATGTTTAGTGCCATCTGATAGGCGGATTGTCTGAATATCCAGTCCTGATATTTCTTTATTTCTTCTTGAATTGTCATATATACCTCTGCTATTAAATTATAAAGAAAAGACCTCTGCTTATAAAGCAGAGATCTTAATCTTTAGCTTACTTTGCGTAATCTGTTGCGGACTGACCTGCGATACGTCCGAAGACAACGAAGTCAGCAACGGCATTACCGCCTAAGCGGTTAGCACCATGTACACCACCAGTAACTTCACCTGCGGCAAAGAGACCTAGGATGACATCGCCATCCTTGTTGATAACTTCCGCAGAAGTATCAATCTTCAAACCACCCATTGTGTGGTGAACACCTGGCTGTACTGTTAATGCATACAGTGTACCTGTTAACTGATGATCGAAGGAAGTTCTGCCAAAGTCAGGATCGTTCTTGGCTTCAACATCAGCGTTCCATGTATCAATAGTAGACTGCAGTGTATCTGCGTCAACATTCATTTCCTTAGCTAATGCCTTAGGATCAGAACCAGTAACTGTATAACCGGAATCAATATAGCCCTGGATGACTGCAGAAGCCTTAACCATGGAATCATCTACGATTAACCATGCCTGGCCGTCTGTCTGCTTGTTTTCATCGGCAGAGACAGCATCACGTGTACCGACCTCATTTGTGAATCTCTTGCCTTCCTTGTTTACAAGGATAGCACCATCACCTCTTAAGCCTTCTGTGATCAGATGAGCATTGCCATCATCATCAACATGTACAGTCGGGTGCAGCTGAATCTGTTTCATATCAACTGTATCGGCATTGACATCCTTGGCTTCAGCCATTGTGATGCCCTGTCCCTGTGCACCAGGAGCGTTAGTTGTGATAAAACCCTTCAAATCAGGATTTTCCTTTTCAACCATCTTGCTGTTAGCACCAAAGCCGCCTGTAGCAAGAACGACTGCCTTGGCATTGACTGTAACCTTGCCGCCAGCCTTTGTCTTGGCTTCTACACCAACTGCCTTGCCATCCTTCATCAGAATCTTGTTGGCAGTTGTGTTATACATAACTTCAACATTGTTCTTCTTAACTTCAGCATCCAGAATAGGCATGATGTATGCACCTACGGCAATAACACTGCCATCAGCGTTTACTGGTCTGTGGATTCTCTTAACAGAAGCACCACCGAACTGACCTACATTGACAAGTCCGCTGTTGGATTCATCAACTTCCTTGGAGATGTCATTGACCCAGTCAATTGCATCAGAAGAATTCTCAGCTAATGTCTTTACAAGATCGATGTTGTTGACACCATGGCCACCGACCATTGTATCTAATTCCATTAATTCTACAGAATCAAAGTATCCCTGTTCACCACCGGCTTTGTAGTCGTTATACTGCTTTTCAACTGTATCAGCGAGATCCTGGATATCCTTGTTATCCGCATAATCTTTTCTTGCACTTGCAAGTGTCTTTTCAAGAGCTGCCTCTTCGCCACCTGCATTCCATTCATTCTTATCCTGGTATGTTGTCTTGGCAGCGTTCATACCGCCAGTAGAACGTACGGAGTTACCGCCTGAAGCATCCTGGGATTCCAGAATGATGACTTTCTTGCCAGCCTTGGCTGCTGTAACTGCGGCTGTTTCACCAGCACCACCAGCACCAACGACAACGATATCAGCTTCTTTTGTAACATCCTTCTTATCATCAGAAGATGATGTGCTGCTGACTGCCTTCAGATCAGAAGCTGTAATACCAGCAGAACTTAATGCTGCTTCAGCAGCCTTCTTGATTGCATCAGAAGTGATTGTTGCTCCAGAAACACCATCTACATCCAGTGAGTTCTTTTCAACAATTTCACCAGGAAGCTTTTCAATAGCCTTGGATCCAATGCCAGGTGTTTCCTTGTTACCTTCTGCCTTTACCTCAGTAATGACGCTGTCTTTTAATGTTAATGTAACCTTAACTGTTCCGCCATTACCCTGTGCTTCACCGCTGAACTGACCGGAAACCGTTGGTCTTGGTCTCCACATGTCATACGAACCGGCAAATACGGCCACAACGAACAGTGCAATAATTGCAATAATCGCAACTGTCTTGTTATTTGACTTTTTCATATTCCCCCCTCAAATTCACGATAATGTTATAAACCAGACTGAAATTACTTTCAACTTTTTACTCTTCAACAATACCAGAAATTGTCACATTTTCTAACCTTGTCAAAGACGGAATGCGCGCATTGTTATGCTGAACAGTATCAAGAGACATATGCATATTTTTCACAAAGTCATGCATATTGCCGGATACCGATCCACCCGTTATGGCTTTGACAGTATTTCCTTCATGTAAATAACCGAGCCTGATCTCACCAAAGATATCACCTGTTACAGCACTGACCTGGAAATCAGAGAATTCCACTACTTCCAGATAATTGCCGCTTCTGATTTCTTCGTCACTACTTGTTCCACCTGATACAGCATAGTTTGTCAGAATGAAGGTATTATCTTCATTGAGATAGCTGCTGTATTGTGCAGATCCCCAGAAAGCACACGGTACATCGTCCTTCATCAGGATTTCATCTCTGACTGGTGTACCTTCTTCATCATAGGTATGATTGGCATCTGAATTTTCAAGATATCGTAAGGCTTCTAATGTTATCTTATCACCAGTAATGTTATCTGCTATAGCAGTACCCTTTTCCCAGTCACTGAATTTTTCATAGATGGATGCTGTATTCAGACGTTCCTTGAAATAGTCATAGATAGACACTGCATCTGCGCCAGAAAAGACAACGGCATACCGACCAAGCTTAGGAGTCGGTACAGTAGAAAGACGATCCTTACCATACTGCATGGTTTTAATCAGATCATTTCTGATACCTTCTTTATCACATGTACCGCCATGATACATACGATACAGTTCAATTTCATGTTCTTTATCACGGGCATTTGTGACAACTTCCATCATGGATTTCGGATAGGTTTCCGTAATATCAATGCCTTCAGAGTTGATGAAATGTCTGGTGATTTCATCGGTAAATATCTCATAGGAATTGATATCTTCACTCTTTGTTTCAGGAATGTCATTCATCAGATTAATAAAATCTTCTGAAGCTTCCTTTGCATTGATCTTGCCTTCATGCATTGCTTCAGCTTTTTCTGGTGTACGCAATGCATAAGGCTTGTTTTTAACAAGCTGTGCTCTTTGAAGAAGATGCTCAATATCTTTCTTTACTTCATTCTCTGTTGCAGTTAATGGAATTTCCATGGATGCCTTGCCAAGATACTTTCCATCTTCAATTTTCTTATAGACGGTAACCTGAATATGTTCGGTATCCTTGAAACGGTTCTGGTCCAGGTTATGCTTTATGAAGTAAAACTCCCAGCCTTTTTTAGAAACATCATTGACTTCCCATGCGTCCGCATCAGAATTTCTCAATGTCTTAATGATCTCTTCCAGCATCAGCCTAACCTCCCTTTCGTCTTCAGATAAGGTCCGCCATCAGCTACCTTAACCCATTCCTTGTATCCTTTACCACAACCGCCATTACCAAATACTTCTCTGTCTGTACTTGCCATGGTGATGTTTCCTAAAAGATCCGGAACATAGCCTGTCATGATAACCGGGGCAACTACCTTTCCAGTCAGCTTTCCATCTTTGATCTCACGGCCAAGCTTGATGATGCACTGAATACCCCAATGCTTTGGATCTTCCATGCCGGATTCCATGCCTTCCAGAAGATACCCGTATTTCACGGAAGCGATCATATCTTCTACAGAATCCTTGCCTGAATCAAAGATGGTATTGGTCATGCGTGTATAAACCTTATGTTCAAAGTTTTCACGCTTGCCATTGCCGGTTGGCTTTGTGCCTAAGCGTAAAGCAGATAAGGCATCACAGATACCTGTTTCAAGAATGCCATTTTTAATTTCTGTCACATCACCAGCTAATACACCTTCATCATCAAAGGCATAGGAAGTTACATCTTCTGCACATAAGGCGCCTTCATGCATTGTGACTAAGTCAGAGGCTACTCTTTTCCCTATATAATAAGCACCTAATGCTCTGCCTTTAACAAACTGGTCCATCTCAACGCCATGACCAAATGCTTCATGGGCAATCAGACCGCTGACTTCAGGAGAAGTAATAATGTCATATTCACCCGGTACAATGCGATCCGCATGCAGGACATCTTCTGCCTGCTTTACTGCAGCTTTAATATGATCCTTTAACTGTGCAAAGATCTCTGGTCCGCATAAACCGGATACACCTTCATAACCATATTCGGTTCTGCCTTTGGAACTTACAATTGGTAATACTGTTCCTTCGGAATATACATAAGACTGTCTTAAATCACGGTGTTTGCTTAAAAACATCTTGCATATATGAGTGGATTGGGCATTGACTCTGACATCAATGATGTCTTTATCTGCCTTCATAGCTTCATCACTGACACCTTTCATGTCTTTTAACAAAGCCATGACATCGCATGTTTCCGGTAACTGCTCCGTTTCCATCTCTTTAAATAAAGTACATGGTTCATCATCCAATACACCGGTCTTATAAACATGTGTATTGGTTTGTTTTAAAACCTGTTCCTGCTCATTGAGCATGGTTCTGATCTGATCTGCCAGTTTTTTTGGATCAGATGGATCAAAGACATTCAGGGCTGCTTCACTGTAGTGATCATTCTGATGTACACGTACAACAATGCCTCTTTCCGTTGTCATTGTTTCACTTCCAATGGCACTGGAATGCTGTGATACACGTACGGCAAGACCCTTGGAATCTGTTGCCAGAATACTGACATAATCATAATCCTGACCAAGATCTGCTATAACAGCTTTCAATGGTTGTACAAGCTGACTCAGATATTCTGAAAATGGTGCTTTCATACAAATCTTCCTTTCAATCACATCATCCTATCATGAAACAGGTTTGCGTGCTACTAAAGCAGAAAATACAAATGCCTTAATTAGTATAATCTCTGGGTCAGTATCATTGCGTTATGACAAAGAGACATTTAAAATACGAATGTTTATGCATGAAAGTGCATATGTAAGTGAGGAGGAATATCATGAGAGTTGGTCTTGATATTGGTTCAACCACGATTAAATGTGCGGTTATTGATGATGATAATCGGATTATATATTCAACATATGAAAGGCATTACAGTCATATCCTTGAAAAAGGAGAAGAACTGTTAAGAAAGATTGATAAGGAAATCCTGCATGGTCAAAAAGCCATCTTAGCGATATCCGGTTCAGCCGGTATGGGCCTGGCTGATTCCTGCAAAGTACCGTTTGTACAGGAAGTGTATGCGGAAAGAGTTGCGGCTAACCATCTGAATCCGGGTACAGACTGCATCATTGAATTAGGCGGCGAAGATGCCAAGATTCTCTTTTTAACAAATGGTACGGAAGTACGTATGAATGGTTCCTGTGCTGGTGGTACAGGTGCTTTCATCGATCAGATGGCTACCTTATTAAAGATGAGTGCAGATGATATGGATAAAGCTGCTTTACAGGCAGATAAGACTTATACCATTGCGTCAAGATGCGGTGTCTTTGCGAAAAGTGATGTCCAGCCTTTAATCAACCAGGGTGCTAAGGCTGGTGATATAGCAGCATCTATTTACCAGGCTGTCGTCAATCAGACTATTGCCGGACTTGCCCAGGGCAGACCAATCAAGGGTAATATTCTGTATTTAGGCGGTCCTTTAACTTTTTCACAATGTCTTCGTAATTCTTTTGATAAGACTCTTCATGTTAAGGGATTATGTCCTGAAAACTCCCTGTTATATGTAGCGATGGGTGCTGCGTATTATGCAGATCAGGAATTCAATCTCAATGAAGTAGCTGAGCGTCTTGAAGGATATGGCAAGACAGCGACATTTGCGTCCCTTCCACCTTTATTTAAGAATCGTGAAGAGTATTGGGAATTCCATAACCGTCATGCCAGGGCATCTGTACCAAGAATTCCTTTTGATCAGGAAACAGGTCCTGTCCATATTGGCATAGACTCTGGTTCTACAACCATAAAAGTTGCGGTCATTGATGACAAAGCAAATCTCTTATTTACAGACTATCGTTCCAACAATGGTAATCCGGTACCGATTGTAAGAGAGACTTTATTAAAGCTGTATCATAACCATCCGGATATGAAGATAGCTTCTGTAACAGCTACAGGTTATGGGGAAGCTTTGATGCGTCATGCTTTTCATTGTGATAATGTATTAGTTGAAACCGTAGCCCACTTTACAGCTGCCAAGTACTTTATGCCGAATGTTGATTTCATTATTGATATCGGCGGTCAGGATATGAAGTGCTTTAAAATTGAAGATGGAGCTATCTCTGATATTTTCTTAAATGAAGCATGTTCTTCAGGATGCGGATCCTTCTTACAGACATTTGCGGAAGCATTAGGCTACAAAGTAGAAGATTTTGCCAAGGAAGCTTTATTTGCCAGGCATCCGGTCGATCTCGGATCCAGATGTACGGTATTCATGAATTCTTCTGTCAAGCAGGCCCAGAAAGATGGTGCTACGATTGACTGCATTTCTGCAGGTCTGGCCATATCTGTTGTCAAGAATGCCTTATATAAGGTTATCCGCTGCTCTTCTCCAGATCAGTTAGGAAAGAACATCGTTGTTCAGGGCGGTACATTCTATAACGAAGCAGTCTTGCGTGCTTTTGAAAAAGAGATGGGTGTTCATGTCATCCGTCCGGATATTGCCGGCTTAATGGGTGCTTATGGTGCTGCATTATATGGAAAGGCACATGCCGTAAAGGGACAGAAGTCTACCCTGCTTTCTGAAGAAGAGCTGGAAAACTTTACCCAGAAAGTCGCCAATGTACAGTGTCAGGGTTGTGGCAATCATTGCCAGTTAACGATTAATACTTTCTCGGATGGCAAGAGATTTATCTCCGGCAACCGTTGTGAAAAGCCGGTTACCGGTAAGGCAAGTGATGATTCCCTGAATCTCTATGCTTATAAGCTGAATGCTTTGTTAGAATATGCCAATAATCCAGGTGATGGCACAAGAGGTACTATCGGTATTCCATTTACATTAAATATGTATGAATTATTACCATTCTGGCATACATTCTTTACACGTTTAGGATATAAGGTCATTGTATCCCCTGTATCCAACCGTAAGATGTATCAGGAAGGTCAGGGAACCATTCCTTCTGACACAGCCTGCTATCCAGCCAAGTTAACCCATGGTCATATTCACTGGTTAGTAGAACATGGTGTTGATAAGATCTGGTATCCTTGCATGTCTTATAACCTGGATGAGCATCTGGGTGATAACCATTACAACTGTCCGATTGTCGCCTATTATCCTGAAACTCTGGAAGATAATATGCAGGAGCTTGAAAAGACCACCTTCATCAATGACTTCATTGATTTATCAAACAGAAAAGAATTAAAGAAGAGACTTCCACAGCTTATGAAGAAAGACTTCCCTGAGCTTTCAAAGAAAGAAATCGTCGATGCGATTGATCCTTCTTATGATGAGTATTACAGACACATGGAAGACGTACGTCATAAGGGTGAAGAGATCATTGAAGAAGCAAGACGCCAGCATAAGCGCATCATTGTATTAGCCGGAAGACCATATCATGTTGATCCGGAAGTCAATCATGGTATTGATAAGCTGATTGTCCGTCAGGGTGCAGCTGTTGTAACAGAAGATTCTGTTTCTAACAGAGTACAGAAGTTTGATACAAATGTATTGAATCAGTGGACTTATCATTCCCGTCTGTATGCCGCAGCCAGGTACTGTACGACTCAGCCGGATATGGACTTGATCCAGTTAGTATCCTTCGGATGTGGTCTTGATGCGATTACAACAGATGAAACAAGAGAAATCCTGCAGGAAGGAAACAAGCTGTATACACAGTTAAAGATTGATGAAATCACAAACCTTGGGGCAGTCAATATCCGTATCCGTTCTCTGTTTGCGGCATTAGATGAAAGAGATGAAGTAAAGGAAAAGCAGATGAGTGCTGTTTCTGCTTTATCAAATGAAAAGGGAAATGAGGTGCATGCCTGATGGAATATCTAACACCGAATTTTACCGAAGACATGCTGGATGATTATACGATTCTGATTCCTAATATGGCGCCAATCCAGTTTCAATGCATCAAGGCAGCCATGGAATCAGAAAGATACCATGTAGAGTTACTCACAAATCGTGGTTCTGAAGTAGCCCAGCTTGGTCTGAAATATGTCCATAATGATACATGTTACCCGGCTTTATTAGTCATCGGTCAGTTCCTCGATGCCTTGAATTCAGGTAAATATGATCTGCATCATACGGCTCTGATCATTTCCCAGTCAGGTGGAGGATGCAGAGCATCCAACTATATCAAGTTATTAAGAAAAGCATTGGTGAAAAGCGGCTATGGCTATATTCCGGTAGCTTCCTTCAACGCTTCAGGACTTGAAGCAGGCAGTAATATGCCGGTCACGGTAAAACTGGCTGAGAAGTTATTAGCCGCTGTAGAGTATGGTGACATGATTGCGGCATTGCGCAATCAGATTGTTCCTTATGAAAATCATAAGGGAGATGGTGAGATCTGGGCCAAGAAATGGATCGCAAAGGTATCCGAGTGGTTCCATACCAATCAGAACTACACCATTCCTGCCATGAAGAAAAGATTTAAGGATATCGCAGATGATGCGGCATCTATACCAATCACAAGAGTACCTAAGGTTAAGGTTGGGGTTGTTGGTGAGATCTATGTCAAGTTCTCTCCTTTAGGAAACAATGACCTGCAGGCATTCCTTGAAAGTGAAGATTGTGAAGTGAATATGCCTGGTTTAATGGGATACATTAACTATTGTTGTGCCAACTGGAACATGGATTCCAAGTTTTATGGCATGAATCATCTCGTTGGAGCTGGTGCCGGTGGTGCCCTTTCCCTGTTTGATTCTATTGGCAAGGCACAGTCAAAGGCTATTGAAAAAGCAGGTTTCTATGCCCCTGGTTCATTCAAGGATTTAATGAAGAAACCGGAAGGTATCATCTCACTTGGTGTCAAGATGGGTGAAGGATGGCTGCTTACTGGTGAAATGGTAGAGTTGATTGAAGGCGGCTATGCAAATATTGTCTGTGCACAGCCATTTGGATGTCTGCCTAACCATATTGCCGGTAAAGGTGTCACAAACCGCATCCGTCAGTTATATCCGCAGGCAAACATTACCGCTGTAGACTATGACCCTTCTTCTACAAAGGTCAATCAGGAAAACAGAATCAAGCTGATGCTTGCTGTAGCGAAAGAAAACCTTCAGAATGAAGAAAGGACACATTGAAATTCTTAGTATTTCCCCATACAATGTGTAGGTTATTACGAGGAGCTAATTATGAGAGACTTTATTATTGCGACAGCCTCTACATGTGATATAGACAGACCATGGCTGGATGAACATGATATTTCTTTAATCAGCTATACTTTTGAAGTCAATGACAAGGTGTATGTAGATGACTGCAGTCAGGAGACCAGATCAGCTTTATATAAGGAAATGCGTGAAGGTCATGCGCCTAACACATCCCAGATTACAACCTATTCCTATTATGAGTTCTTCAAGAAACTCTTACAGTCAGGTAAGCCTGTTCTGTTCATGGATATGGATAAAGAATTAAGTGCTTCCTTCTTCAATTGCGAAAGAGCGGCAGAACAGATTAAGGAAGATATGCCTGATTCAAAACTGTATGTCATGGATACACGCTGTGTAACCATGGGACTTTCATTATTATTAATGAAATGTGTTGAGATGGCAGATAATGGCAAATCCTTTGAAGAAGTCATTGACTGGGCAGAGGCTCATAAGTTAAGAATCTCTCACCGGTTTATGGTAGATGATCTGGAATGGTTAAGACGCGGCGGCAGATTATCCAATGCTTCTGCAGTGATCGGATCCTTATTATCTATCAAACCATTAATCTATATTGATGATGCCGGTAAATTGCTTGCCTATAACAAGATCAGAGGCAGAAAAAAAGCCATTCATGAATTACTGAATTCTGTAGATCATGATATTGGCGATGCAACTGGTAAAGATATTATTGTCGGTCACAGTGATACACCTGAAGAAGGTGAAAAGTGGAAACAGATGGTCATGGAAAAGTATCCAACAGCCAGGAGTGTCTCTTTAATGGAACTCGGACCGGTTATCGGATGCCATGTCGGACCAGGCTTCCTCTCCATTGTTTATCTTTCTGAAAATACAACCAGAAAACCATAAGGAGCTCAATACTGAAGTGAACCCCCTAAGTTGGACAACAACCTAGGGGGTTTTATTATGAAGCTGA
>DXZE01000029.1 GCA_019415435.1 Erysipelotrichaceae bacterium | reverse complement strand
CCAGAAAGACACTGCATATTGTCCGATCACTGCTTTCAAAATCGGCATCCGGAAGAATTGCGGCTGACACATCCCCCTGTCCGTCTGCATCGACAAGAAGGGTTTTCTTTCCGCTTGCGGCATACCCGCGAGCAAGGTTTTCTGCGGTCAGGGACTTGCCCACACCGCCTTTTATGTTCAAAATGCTAATTATTTTCATTATATTTTTCACCTTTGTCTTCTAACGAGAATCTTTTCTTTGATAATTTTCCATGGAATGCCGCTTCTGCCTGCTGAATTGCCTGATTCAGAGATGCAAACATTTCCTCTACCCACTCCGGCTCAAATTCATAATTGGGTGATGATGCAAGCTTGCCGATCCGTTCGATATCGCGGAGCGCATTGCTTGTCCTTCTTTCAGCGGCCTGTCTTGTTCTTTCTACTTTTTCTTCACGATTTTCTGTCATATTTTTTTCCTTTCTTTTATCGCTTGTGCAGGTATCAATAGTAATACAACTGGGAATCAATTAAGATTCCATCTTCTACTGCTTTATCTTCTTGTTCGACTAACCAGTCTTTTGCATCTTTATGATTATTGAAATGCTTCACATAGGTATTGTTATCGGTTCTTACTTCGGCTGTAAAAGCTCTTTTTGAGAAATCCCAAATGTCTTCACTTTCCTCATAAATTTCATAATCACCAAAATTCCAAGGATCTTTTTTTAGTTCTTCGATAAATTGTTCTTCATTTGTTATTCTTCCTTCATAGGCTTCTATGATTGAGCCAAGATCATAAGATCGTTCAATGATTGCATATTCATCAACAGATAGATAAGAAATCCCGGAACTGCAAAATTCTGTAAATGTTGTAGAGTATGTTGCAAGTTTCTTTTTTGCATCATCTAACGAAAGATAAATATCAATTACTTCTTCATCAATGCAATCGGCAGACCATGCCGAGCCTTCCTCAAAGCAAGATTCATTATATCCATACCTTTTTTTAGGGAAATCGGTCATCACATGCGATACAAAATACGTTGTTACTTTTTTCATATTTTTTTCCTTTCTTTTATCGGCATAACGCCGGATTTTCTATTAACTCATTGCTATCAGCTTCAGTTTTTGTTCAAAAACCTTTTCCATCAGCCGAAAGTTTCGTTCTGCCCTATCACATCTCAATTTTTTAATCTGGACTGTTTCATCTTTATAAAAGAATTCTCCATCTTTCAGTGCATCAGCAAAGGATGCAACGATACTACGTACTGTCTTTTCTTCTTGCGTTTGCAGTTTCAGATCGAGCATTTCTTTTTCTGACGGATTGCTGCCAGACAGCGCAAGATCACGCCAGTCAATATATCCAATCGGAGCAGTAGTGCGAATCTTATAAATGAGCCAGTTTGCTAGATTTTCAATTCTTCTGATGGTGCGGTTTTCAGCTAAGACGCAGCGCTTCACATAGCGGTTATATGACTGTCTCATCTGCCTTTTCTTCATAACGAAGAACTTCATCAGATCCTCCTTGCGAAACATAGCTACTGCTTCTTTCCAACAGTCAAGAATCCACTTTCTCTTTGCTGACAGATCATTTTTAGAGGTACAGAAGCGTCTGTCTTTTACTAAAGCAAACTCTGTCTTTATTGGTTCAGCACCTGGAATCACATCCCCTTTCTTGTATAAAAGAACTGCATTTTCTGCTTTCTTTCCGCAGAAATCTCCTGTTGTCTTGTCTACGTACTGAGTTTTCTGATATACGGGCTTAACAAGATGAGGAACATAATACTTTTCCCGATCACAGATCCACACTCTTAGCATCTGCATTACATTCACTCTGCCAATCTTGTAGGTATATGCGATCCATTTGATCTGCTTGTTTCCTTCTGTCAGATTCTCCAGAAACTTTTGACACAATGTTTTAGCTTCTTCCTGGCCCTTAATTTTCAAAGGGAGCAGTACATCCAGAAACACCCCAAACCTTGATTTCTGACCATTTTTGAGATGCTCATGCTGCTTCGATACCTCTGCATAAGCATTCACGAATTCTGGTATTGTCATTCCATCCATTGAAGATGATGTCAGAAACTCATAATCTCTTGGTTCTGCAAGCTCATATTTCATATACGGTTTGCACTGAGCAGGATCAGTGATCCAGTCAATATCTCTGACAATCTCTTCTCTGATATATTTGTTTTCCTTTAGTACAGTCATATATATTCTTCTCTAAAATTATTAACTTCATCGAAACGATGCCGTTACCGCTTCGCTCCACTGTTTGTGAAATTTTCAATTTTTTCACTATTTAGCTCATTTCTTGTATACGCAGCCATCTGTTTGAAAAGCTCTTCTGGAGGAATGGTCATATATTCCGCAAGGCAGAAGATCAAAGATGCGGATACTTTGACATTGCTTTCAGGATCGAGCGCAGCTTTGACTGTGCGCCGATCACATCCAAGAAAATCGGCCAGATCACTATATGTGATCGTTTCATAACTTCTCTTCCTTTCATAAATGTCACGGAGATACTGCTTGCATAGCCTGTTTACTTCATCGACTGATACATCTTCCATGTGAGATCACATCCTTTCCAGGTAAGAAAAACGAGTTAGAACTGGTTGTTCTAACTCGTTAATAACTTTCTGCTAACCCCGACTCCTATAGTCGGCACTATCAAAAAGTTCGCTTAATCAGCGGACTTTTTTCATGTCTTCCACTTTTGAATTCAGCTAATATATCAGGCATTTTTAGCCTCAGCCCGGTCTTGACCCAGACAGATAAATTCTACTGATTATTAAAAGCACTGCTGCAGTCACAGCGTCTTTGATTTTACAGTTGTACGCAATCTGTACTTAATACAAAAAAGTCTCAATTCATAGCTGCAATTCTAATGGAATGAGATTCTTTTAATATTGATATTACTTATCAGGATAATTATTAATAATTATTGTTTTTTATTGTTTACAACATATTCATTCTTACTATAATAAGAGTGAAAAATAAAGAGGAATAAAGATGTTTGCACAGGAAAGACAGAAAGAAATTGCAGATAGTATTAAAGAAACAGGTCGTGTACAGGTCAATGATCTGGCTGAAAAGTACCATGTCACCAAAGACCTGATCCGTAAGGATCTGAATGTTCTTGAACAGCAGGGTCTTTTAAAGAAAGTATATGGTGGTGCTGTAGCAGTCAGAGAAAACCTGCATGAATATTCCAGTGCCAGCCGTAAGGAACGAAATCCTGAAGGAAGAGAAGAGATCGCCCGTAAAGCTGTCTCTTTAATTCATAATAATGAAACAATCTTCCTCGATATTTCCTTAACTTCTGTAAAGATAGCGGAATTGCTTGTGAAAAGTAATCTTTCCGTTCATGTCATTACCAATATGTTAGAAGTATTGAATGTATTGGCTCCAGATAAAAAAACAGATGTATTCTTCCCTGGCGGTACATTGAATCAGGAAAGAGATGGCTTCTGGAGTTCCTTAACAATCCGCAATCTTTCCGTATGTCATATAGACAAGGCTTTCCTTGGTACAGTAGGCATTGATTTAAATAAGAATACTGTTTCTACCTACCATGAAAGTGATGGTGAATTAAAGAGAAAAGTCATGTCTCTTTCTTCAGAAAGCTATGCATTGGCAGACAGTCATAAGTTTCATGAAGATGGAGATTATACATATGCATCTGTAAGTGACTTTACAGCATTGATCACAGATTCTTCGTTAGATGAATCAGATAAAAACAAGCTTGGAAAGGAAGATGTATCGATACTATGATCAGAAGTCAGTTAAAGAAAAGAAAAAGAATTGATATCTTAAAAGACAAGATGCTTTCAGAGCCAAGATATGCCTCTATTGAACAGGCACGTATTATCACAAGAGTCTATAAAGAAAATGAAGATAAAAGTATTCCTTATAAACGAGCATTATCTTTAAAGACATGTTTAGAAGAAATGGAGATTTCCATTGAACCGGAAGAGCTCATTGTTGGCAACCGTACAAAAGGTGTAAGAGCTGGTGTCGTATTTCCGGAAAGCGGATGTTCATGGGTAAACAGAGAATTTGAAACATTGCCAACAAGACCGCAGGATACATTCAATGTCAGAAAAGAAGATATTGAAGAATTCCGCAGGGATATTTATCCCTATTGGAAAAACAGATCTATGGAAGAGTGGATCAGGGAAGATTGTGGTGATGAGATTTCCAATATAAGCAGAGTTGTCAAGATCAACCAGACTGATCATGCTCAGGGTCATATATGCCCAGACGTCAGTTTATGGCTTCATAAAGGGCCTGCCAAATTAAAGGAAGAAGCTGCTTTACAGAAAGAAAAGCATCCGGATGAAGCTGAATTCTATGAATGCATGGACATGGTGCTGACTGGTGCGCAGGAATTCATGATCCGTTATGCAGAATCAGCTGAAAAGATGGCAGCTGATTCTCCTTATCAGAAAGATCTCTTAAAGGTTTCAGAAAACTGCAGATATCTTTCCAGGCATCCTGCCGCAACTTTCCATCAGGCAGTCCAGTCCATCTGGTTCCTGTTTATCATCCTGCAGATGGAATCCAACGCATCCAGTTTTTCGCCTGGCAGAATGGATACATATCTGTATCCATATCTGAAGGAAGATCTGGAAGATAAAGTCATCACGGAAGAAGATGCTTTGGAAATATTAGAGTGTCTCTGGCTGAAGTTTAATCAGATTGTCTACCTGAGAAATGCCGGCAGTGCAAGATACTTTGCAGGTTTCCCGATTGGCTTCAATATTGCAGTTGGCGGTTTGGATGAAAACGGGAATGACTATGTTAATGAACTATCCTACCTGTGCCTCAGATGTCAGGAAGACCTTGGTCTTCCACAGCCAAACTTATCTGTAAGATTGAATGAACATACATCCCATGAATTGATGCAGGCAGCCATTGAAGTAGTATCCAAAGGAAGCGGTATGCCGCAGTTCTTCAATGACAAGGCCATTGTTAAAACCATGCAGGAAGATCTTGGTATATCACAAAAAGATGCGAGAAACTATGCCATTGTCGGATGTGTGGAATTAACAACCCAGGGCAATAACCTGGGCTGGAGTGATGCGGCTATGTTCAACTTATGCAAGGCATTGGAACTGGCGATGAATCATGGCAATGACCTCCTCAATAACAAACAGATGTGCAAAGACAGAGGTGGTCTTGACACATATAAAACCTATTCAGAATTAGAAGCAGCTTTCAAATCTATTATCGATGAATATATTGAAAAGATGATGAAAGTAGAAGTAGAAATAGAGAAAGCCCATCAGAAGTTCTTACCGACAGCTTTCTTATCCTGTGTGATCAATGACTGCATGGAGAAAGGGCTTGATGTTACCGCAGGTGGTGCCCACTACAATCTCAGCGGCATTCAGATGATTCAGATTGCCAATGTTGCAGATTCCCTGGCCGCTGTAAAGAAGCTTGTTTATGAAGATCATAAGCTTAGTGGTAAAGAAGTATTAAGCGCCATGCAGGATAATTTCGATGGTCATGAAATTACCCGGGCAATGCTGCTGCATAAAGCTCCTAAGTATGGCAATGATATTCCGTATGTCGATGACATCGGTAAGAAATGGGCTTCCTATTTTCGCAACCGTATGAAAGACTATACAAACTACAGAGGCGGTCCATATCATACCGGTATGTATACCGTATCTGCTCATGTTCCAATGGGTATGAATGTAGGTGCTTCTGCCGATGGCAGAAAGTCTCAGGAACCTTTGGCAGATGGCGGTTTATCCCCTGTCTATGGCAGAGATATCACCGGTCCTACAGCAGTATTGAAATCTGTATCGAAATTACCGGATTCCTGTACAACCAATGGCGGTCTGTTGAACATGAAGTTTCTCCCTTCTTTCTTTGCAACAAAGGCAGGAAGAGATAAGTTTGAAATGTTCTTACGTACATTTGTAGATCTGGAAATACCGCATATCCAGTTCAATGTAGTAAACAGAGAAGATCTGTTAGATGCCAAGGCGCATCCGGAAAGACACCGTTCTCTGACAATCCGGGTAGCTGGGTATACAGCTTACTTTGTAGAATTAGATGGCAAACTGCAGGATGAAATCATTGCCCGTACAAGTTATGCAGGAATCTGAGAAATTACTTGTATTTGATATCAAGAGATTTGCGGTCCATGATGGTGATGGCATCCGTACAACCGTATTCTTAAAAGGATGCGGTTTACGATGCAGATGGTGTCAGAATCCGGAAGGATTAGAGAAAAGAAGAGATGTTCTCTACTTAGGCAATACCTGCATACATTGCGGATTATGCTTGCGTGCAGCTCATAAAGATCAGTTAACATGGGATACAGATCATCCGGTCGTAAACCATCACTACAAAGGCAATCAGGATAACATCATAGATGCCTGCCCTTCCGGCGCACTGCATTATGACAGTAACTGGTATACACCAGAAGAATTAATGAAAGAGATTCATAAGGATGAAGCATTCTTCAGACATGGTGGTGGCGTCACCTTCTCTGGCGGTGAACCATCACTGGCTGGTGATGCATTGATTACTGTATTAAAACAATGTCAGAAAGAAGGCATTCATACAGCCATTGAAACAGCTTTATATGTTCCTATGGAAACAGTTATGAAAGCAGCGCCTTATCTGAACCAGATATATTGTGATATGAAGATATTTGATTCTATAAAACATAAGGAATATACCGGTTGTGACAACACCTTAATCAAAGAGAATCTGAAATGGCTATTAACAAGTGAACATGCTTCAAAGGTAACTGTCAGGACACCGTTAATACCAGGTATGACAGATTCCATAGAGAACATTCAAAGCATCACATCCTGGATCTCATCTCTTTATCCGGACGTAAAATATGAATTATTAAACTACAATGAATTAGCTTCCGCCAAGTATCCGATGACTGGCAGAACATATCAGCCTGGAAAGCTAAAGAAGCTTAATGATGAACAGTTAAATCTGTTAAGAAATACAGCCATGAAATCAGGTATCAGAAACCTGTTATAGGAGGAAAAGAACATGGAATTTATCGTAGACACAGTAGACTTAAATGACATTCAGGATGCAGTAGATCATCTCAATCTTGCCGGTGTTACCAGCAACCCTTCTATTGTAAAGAAGACATCCCCTAAGGAATTCTTCCCGCATATGCGTAAGGTACGTGAGATTATCGGTAAAGAGAGATCTCTGCATGTACAGTTAACTGCCACAACAAGTGAGGAACAGTTAAAAGAAGCAGAAAGAATCTTCAAAGAGATTGATGATCAGGTATATATCAAGGTCCCGGTTGACTGGGAAGGCTTAAGAACCATCCGTATTCTGAAAGAAGAAGGCAGACATGTAACAGCTACCGCTATCTATGACATCATGCAGGCTTATGAAGCATTAGCTGCTAATGCAGATTACCTGGCTGTTTATGTTAACAGAGTAGGCTCTATGGGTGGTGACCCGTATGCATTGGTCAGAGATGTAGAAAATGTCATCCATCGTGATGGATATAAGACAAAAGTATTAGGTGCTTCTTTCCATTCTGTACAACAGGTCAGAGATACACTGAATGCTGGCGCTGAAGCAGTTACAGTTCCTGTATCTGTTCTCAAAGCTACATATGCTAATGCGAATATTCATAAGGCAGTAGAAGACTTCAATAATGACTGGAAGAGTGTCTATGGAGAAGGATCTTCTATTCTTACAGTCAGGTAATCGTAAAGGAAGGGAAAGTTCCCTTTCCTTTTTTATACATGGCACAATTAGACCATCCATGAAACAAATATATCCACGAAAATGAAACTTATTGAAGCTGCACGTAAATGCATGCAGAAAACAAGTGTGGAAGATTTAATCTTATCAAACTTATCCTTTCCGTAATAAATATTGTCAAGAAAAAGGCAAAACTTTAGAAATCATTAAAGAAAGTTTAGAAAATTATTCATAACAGAAAAAAGCTCACTTCATAAAGAAGCTGAGCCTGAAATATCAGATATTCCTTTCCATCATTACATGCGGACAGTATTCATCCATATATCTGTCATCTGTAAGATGATAACCGTTTTTAACATAGAAAGCAGATGCTCTTTCCTGTGCTCCTAACCGTATCTTCCTGCCGCCACGCTTACGGATTTCTTCTTCTGCATACTTCAGAAGTACCGATCCAAGATGATCTTTTCTATATTCTTTTACAACACATACTCTGCCAATAATCCAGGTATGTGCTTCTTTCTCATCTTCAAAGAAGCGGCATACACCAGCTGGAATACTATCTTTATAGAGAATCATATGCAGGCAATGCTGGTCACGCTCATCAAATTCATCATGAAAGCCCTGTTCTTTTACAAATACATCTTCCCGTATCTTCTTCTCTTCTTCCTGAAGAGAATCATATACATGTACATCTAAATCATTCATGATACAGTTCCGGTCTCCTCATGCTTAAATAATCTTTTCTCTTTCTGAAAGCATCTACCTGTTTTAAATCAATGTCACATGTAATAATCTGGGGAATATTATCTGCCTGGATGATGACACTGCCATCCGGTCCTGCCACAAAGGAACCGCCCGCAAACTCCATTCTGCCTTCTGTTCCACAACGGTTCACCATCGCAATAAAGATGCCATTTTCATATGCCTGGCTTCTGAGTTCCCACTCATATAATTCAATATCTTCATCCATCGCATTTGCGACAGGTATGACAACTAATTGTGCTCCCTGTAAAGCACATGTACGGACAGATTCAGGAAAGTGCCTGTCAGAACCTATGACTACTCCTATCTTTCCATATTGTGTATCATGAACGATAAAACCATCAGGAGATGGTTCAAAGTATTCCTTCTCATGAAAATGTCTCTCATCCTGTACATGTACAAGATAGCTTGCTTTATGCATGACACCATTCTTATCAAACCATAAAGAGGCATTATATTTATGTTCATCCTGTAACAGATATACATTCGGGCATAGATATGTACGTCTCTTTTTTGCCTGATAAGCAAAACTGCTGAGCATTGTATCATTGATGCGGCTTAACGCAACATCTGCATTCAATCCATGTACTCTTGGAAAGAAGGGATTTAACTGTAATCTTGGAAATACAAGTAAATCCATGCCTATTGTCTGATCCATGAATTCCAGAGCCTGGTGATAATTTTCATCCATACCCGGCTTCATTGCCATCTGTACAAGTCCAAGTTTCATAACGTATCATCCTCATTCTTATGATGCAGAATATCTTCCTGATATCCTTCTATATTTGTAATACTTTCCGCAAATTCCTTAGATAAAAAGAAAGGCTTAGGTCCGAAAGGATCTATCACAATTCCTTCATATCCCTTATGCATTAAATCCATCATTTCCGGAAATTCTCTGACAACTGTTACACCCATAGGATCATTGACCATAAGCGGCCACTTTGCTAATGCATACCAGTCACTGAAAGCTGCCACAATCGGTTTGCCTGGCTTATAGCTTGTCATGACCGAAGGAAATCCTACTCTTGCTGTTGCCTGCAGAGGATCCATTATATCTCCATCATGAGAGGCAGGATCCAATACCCTTCCCGGTACCAGATACTGGCTGTGACATATCGTCCATATGAATAAGCTTTGGAATACATGATCCAGGATGAAATACTGATAATCCATGATATAGCCGGATAATAAAGGATTTTCTATATCATTGACTTTTGTCTTTTCACTAACCTGTTCTATATCTGTAATAACTGAATACTTTTCAATTAAAGGATCATCATCCGGAACATACAGATATACGGATACTTCCGTATCCGTTGCCTTTCTGACTTTCTTTCCATCCACCTTTAATCCGGTCACATCAGACTTTCTTTCTTCCTGTCCCGGGAAGAATATACGTACATGATCGCGGATATGGATTGTTCCATGGATCATACCTTTGATAAGCATTGTATCCTTCTGATCTATATCATGAACTTCTCTGGCTACTAATGAATATCTTCTCTTCTTATATCTGGCATGTTTTCTGATTAAAGACCGGATACGTATCTTACGGCTGGTTAATGTCATATACTGATGCAGATAGAAATATATGGCAGTCATTGCCGCAACAGCAGAGACAAAGAGTATTATCTGCTGGGTAAGAGATAAAAGGTTTATATTTCCGACATGATGAATCACTAAAACAGCAGCTGTAATGTATACAGCTATACCTGACGCAAATACAGTATGTTTTGTCCATCTGTCTGATCCCTGATGAATACCCGCAAAGCCATTTTCAAAGTCATACGCATCATTACAATAATGCAATCCGGTTAATAATACTGTAATGATAATAATCAATACAGGTATGATCCATTTCCCATGGATCATATGCAGAATACTCTGATCCATTAAGGCAATACTGAGTATAACTGCACATAAAGCAGTGACTGTTCCCATTACTATACCTGTGATTAATAAAACATACTTTCTCATTCAATACCCTTCAGTTTATAAAATACTGCATCTGGTATAACAGACCCACTGCATGTTGTTTCAACAGATGCATAATAATTTGCCATAGAAACAGCGTTGGAAGTAGAATACCCTTTTGCAAGAAAAGCCAGTACAGATCCTATATGACAATCTCCTGCCCCATTACCATCTATAACCTCTGCTTTACAGGCAGGGATTGTTTTAACAATGCCATCTTCTGCAATCACTGTATCTTTCGCACCATCTGTAATAACAACATCCGCAAGTGTCAAATGATTTAAAGATAAAGCCATATCATTTGCGGTTAATGAAGTGTTCTGTAATAAAGTACCCGCCTCTCTTCTGTTTAAATGCATCAAAGGATGTAAAGCAAGCATACGCTTCATCTTGTCTTCATCTATATACTTAACTCTGGCCCCAGGTGCGAAACAGATCTTCTTATCTTTGTGTTCTTCCAGGAAGGAAAGAATATCATTACCGGTTGTTTCCTCTATTTCAAGACCACATACATAGATATACCCTGTATCATGCATTTCAATCTTATCTAATTCATTCTTATAGATATGATATTCTGCCCCATGCAATGCCATAAATGTACGATTGCCTTCTGCATCCACAAGACAATAACAGGCACCATTGGCTTCCGTACTGTCAAAAGCAGGTCTGATTCCTTTTTCCTCCATGGCAGCTCTTACAAAGTCCCCATAGATACCACTGCCTGCAGGTGAAAACAACTGGTATGGGACATTGCATAGTCTTAACATATTTGAAACATTCCATGCACATCCACCAACAGACATCTTCTGATTTTTCAGATTGATATCCTCTTCTAAAGAAGGAATATGATCCATATATAATGTAATATCAACTACAGTTGATCCGATTACCAATACTTTCTGCATACCGTTATTGTACACCAGCATAGGAATATTCAAAAATGATCATGCATTATGCATGATCACTCTTTCCTGCAGATAAATAATCTGCCAGATAATTCTTTCTCTTTTTCTCCGGTATATCGGAATATAACTGTGTATTCATCGTAATTTCAAAATCATCTATATCATAGTCTTCGATTCTTGCAATTGAACGGGCTATCTTCGCACGTAACAGAGATACCTCCCCGGCATCATGGAACTGGTGCAGAATGATAAACTTATCCGCTGCACATCTTGCGATCGTACTGTTTACACCAGCTACTCTCTTTAATGTTTCTGATACCTTAATCAGTATATGATCTGTCTTTTCAAAACCATAAGTAACATTCATATCATGGAAATCAGTTATATTTACCGTAATAATGCCAAAGTCTCTCTGATACTTGTTATAAGACTGTACATAGTCGCCCCATTCCGTGATCAGACCATGCATGTCTAATAAACCTGTCAGAGAGTCTGTAAAGGCACCAGACGCTCTGCCAGAACTGTCATTCTGATTCGTTACATCAATGAAATACCCGACTAATCCTACGATCTTATCTCCTTCATATACAGGAGATTTCCATGCCCTTATCTTTCTGACTTTACCATGAGAGATACATGTACCAGGTGCATTTATAACAGATTCACCATATTTAATGACTCTGTATTCATCATCTTTAAATGGTTCATTATCCACATGCCAGCCAATCTCTTCATCTGTCTTATGAATAAAGTCCAAATCACTGGTAAAGCCATAATACTTCCTGAACCACCGGTTTGCACCCAGGAACCTTCTGTCCGTATCTTTCCAGAATATACCGGCATTAATGACATTTAAGAGATCATCCAGAAGATTCTCTTTAAAAGATGTACTTTCTCCATCCTGATAATTTATGGATGTATGAGATTCTGATGGCTTATGTACGGAATCCGCTATCTTTTCTGCCAGAGAAGCAGTTGTTGTATCCGCGTCACATACCGCAGACATCACAACATACTTTCCGCCTTCACTCACAAGAATCTGGATAAATACCTGCCAGACATACTGTTTATACTGATTTCTGGTACGGAAGAAACGGAATACATAACGCTGACCGCTTTCAAGGATATGAGGGATCATGTTCTCGGGATCATAGAAATCAAGGAACTCCTCTCTGTCATCCGGATAAACATTCATTTCCACAAAGCTGCGTAATGATTTTCTTAATTCATCATTAAAGTAATCACCTGTAAATCTGCCTGTATTATGGTAGATTGTTAAGATTCTGTTCTTCTCTGTATCCAGGAGATCTACTCTTTCAAAGACTGAATATAAATTTCTCAGAACATTCTCACGGATATCTACTTCATCCGTATTGAATGTCTGTGATATATTCATTGCCTTTACTAATACGGTATAGCTGTTTTCTTCCTTATTCTGTGCTATGCCGCGTATCCGTAAAGTACAGTAATCACCATTTAATACAAGATCAAAGCTGACTTCCTTGTTTTCCTGAAAACTGGCATGTGCAGCTCTTGTGAACTGTCCGAATATCTTCCTGTTTTCAGGTAAAAGCAGTTTCTGAAGCTGGTCTATAGAATTTATTCTGACTCCGTACAGGAATTGTTTGAAGGCAGGATTGCATAAAATACATAAAACCTGATTATCTTGTCCTTCAAAGACAGCCATTGGAATCGTAGAAATTTCATTGCCTTCATATGGTGTCTGTGACAGAAGATTGATTCTGCCTACTTTATCCATATACCCTCTTTCACTTCTGGATTCAGGTTCAAACTTGTTTTCTTTATACAGATCTTCCAGTCTGGCAGGTTTATGGAACAGATATCCCTGTACCTTCTCGCAGCCTGCCTGTTTTAAGAAGTCATAGTGTTCTTGTGTTTCTACACCTTCACATAACGTCTGAATACCTAATTCCTTAGCCATGTTTATAACAGAAGATATGATAATAGCTGACTTATTCTGTTTCAGATCACCGTTCACACCTCTTAAAAACTGCATATCTATCTTCAATACATCAAAGTCATATTCCTTCAATGCATTTAAAGAAGAATATTCACTGCCGAAATCATCCATCCAGATCTTATAGCCAAGTGCTCTGAAACGTTCCATTGCCTTATGCAATGTACCATCATCTTCACTTAAAGCACGTTCTGTGATCTCTATATCAATCAGATCATGCGGCACCATCTGCTTATCTACCGCATCATTGATTTCACTGACAATGTCACAAAGAAGGAAATCTAATCTTGATAAGTTAATAGAAACAGGTACTGTCTTCTGTCCTTTATCAATACTGATACGGGTATAACGGGCTACCTGCCTTGCAATCTCAATATCCACAAGATGAATCAGATGGGCATCTTCCAGGGTTGTAATAAATAATCCCGGATCTAATAAGCCATGTTCAGGATCATCCCAACGAGCTAAAGCTTCATAGCCGCATATCTTACCGGTAAATACTCTGATGATAGGCTGAAAGAAAGCCACAATCTGACCATTACGGATTGCATTACGGATATGATCCGTAACATACTTGCGGTTTAATAATCGCTGTCCTAATGTATCTTCATAATATCTGAGAATATGGTCATATGTATGACGGATGGAGTCACATGCAATCTTGGCACAATCGCATCCATACATGACATCATCACCTTTACAGAGTACATAGATGCCTGCCTTTAGTTCTACCGCAATATCCTTGTGATACTTCTGTACAATATCATATACATCTCTGACTCTTCTCTGGATGTCATCTGTCTTTGTCAGTACGGCAAAATGATCATCTGCTATTCTGGCATATACTTCATCTTTAAACTCTTTTGCCAGTACTCCAGCCACAAACTTTAACAGTTCATCTCCTGCTTCTCTGCCATAGTCGCTGTTGTATAGTTTGAAATTATCAATATTAAAGAATATAACCGCATACCTGTCTTCAGATACCGCCTTGGAAAGAACCTTATTACCAGCCTCTTTGAAGCTGGATATGTCTGGAATTCCTGTTAGATGATCTTTTTTCATTCATCTTCCCTCTATATAACTCTACATTATTTTTGATCGTAATTGTTAGTATTTGTTTATAAAAAATAGAAAAATTAGACATTATTAGATTTTGTCGGGTGAAACTGTAATTTTTAAGACATCACTGTTGTCTATTTTGGTATTTCTTGTGTCATTTATTACCGAAAATTCATTTAAAAATGTTTGTACATCAAAATCAATTACCTGATTATCTTTCATTACCGGTTCATAATCATCTATATCGGTGTCTAAGATACTGCAGTTCTGTATCAAGCCATCTTTAACATTCTGATATACAAAGCCATGTCCGCCAGATACATAATCACGGATTACCACACCAGTGATAACTGCTCTGTTGTAATACTGGTTCCCAAGACCGGAATTTTTTCCAACAAAGGCATAAGAATATATTTCCTGTTTGTCATTACCATAACAATTATTGATCGTCAGATCATGAATATCATGTGTGCTGGAAGTATCAGAGTTATCTATATTCAGCTGGTTTATTCCTGCAAGTAAACCAATATTTACAGTGTCTCCAGACGGAAAGGTATTATCTGTCATATTGACATTTGACATACTGAAGTTCTTCAGAGTTCCTTCATTATTACCTATAACAGCACCATAGTCATACATATTCTCATCAGGATACTGTGTTTTAGAACCAGAGAAATCATTACCTGTTATCTGGATATCAGAGAAAAAGGAATCCTGATTGTTAACAGATAGACCATTAACAGTTCCCTTGTTATATCCGATAACACCGCCAGACATCTGGGAGCTGACTTTTAATCCCGTCTTTCCTGTTTCTTCTGATCAGATTCTGTTGGTCTTAATCTGTTCGCATCAGACCAGGAAACACTGGTGTTAACATGGAACCATTCATGATTACTCTTACCGCGATCGGTAAAGAAGACAGATCTTACGGATGCATTCTCTGCATCATATTCAATGATATAGGAACCAGAAGAACGCAATGTATCATCGATTGATCCAAATGGCAACAGATACTGTAAAGAACTGTTCTTTAAGGCATCTGTTTCATCCGGATTATAGATAACATAGTAATAGTCATGGCCATCCTCAGAATTCATTTTTACATCATATGAATCTGATTCTGATGATCGTATTTCTGTATAAAATCCTTCCCATTCACCACTCTTTTCTGAAGCTGTCAAGTGGTTCTGGGCTGCCACAAAGATCTCTCTTGCGGCATTATCCATTTCGGTTAGTTTCAGGTCTTTCTGGTAGTTGATAAGCGCAATAAAACCAAGTGCCGCAAGAATAATGATTATCGCTGTCGTTAACATTAATTCGGCTAATGTAAAACCTTTACTGCGTCTTACTCTGCTCATTTATACCTTCTTAGTTATAGGTTGCAGTACCAGGATCCGGGGTAGCAGTATTGTCATTCTGTTCCGTTACGAGACCTGCGGTTGTAGATGCACCATCGGTTGTTTCAAAGAATGTTACCTGCAGAGATACATCTGCCTCACCACTGTCATTCAGGGAATCATCCGGTGCATCTATTTCAAGCGATGAAATAATGCATCTGTAGCGGCAGTCTTCTATAGACTGGATTAACGCTTCTGCCTGACTGTAGGCAGAAGTAGTAAAACTGATATCTGCTGTTCTTCTTACAGTTGTATCTGTCAAAACAGGCTGTGACCAGGTAATGTTAATATTATCTGCCTTACCTTCCAGAATATTGCCAAGCTCATTTACTTCTGCCGCAATATTGTCATATGGTTCAACCGAACCATATGTCTGTCCTTTGGCATCTTCCACTGCCTTTTCCATCTGTTTCTTATGAACGGCCTGGGCCTGGGCAATGTTCAGCTGGTCTTCCAGATCTGCTGTATTGTATTGTGCATAGGCACTTTGAAAACCTTTCCAGGCTACTTCATAGTAGAAAATACCTAATGCTAATACGACTGCTATTACAAGCAGTATCTTTTCACGGAATGTGAATTCATGCTTTAACATTACTGATCACCTCCGTCACTTGTATCAGAACCATACGTTATGACAATTTCAGCATTTACTAAATCAGACTGATCACTGTCTGAGGCTGATGTTGTTGTCACGGTTACATAACCATTACGATCATCTTTCTGTAATATACTGATTATCTCAGAAACAGTATTCAGGTTCGTTGTACCGGTCGTAACCGTTATCTGGTTTCCTGTTACAGAAACACTTTTTACAGATACATGCGGCACAATATCATCATCAATCATCTTTAACATCTCACTGCGGTTCATGGAGTTTCTTTCATCATCATTTAAGAAAGAACCTACAATATCGTTATATTGTGCTTCCAGATCCTTATCATCCTTATTGTCAGATGTTAACTGACTGATCTCAGCCTGCATCTCATTGTATTGTGCTTCCTGCTCATTCACTTTCTGAAGCTGATCAATGACCATAAACTTCACAAAGACACCAAGACATAATAAGAACACCACAAACCAGACAATATTTACGCCATTACGGGAATTTCTGTCTGCCTCAGGGATGAAGTTCATCGTTGTCTTGGATGGATATTTTAATGGTGCATTATGCTTTCCAAAAGAGATCTCTTTGGAAAGAAAACTGCTGTTTTTCTCTTTCTTCTCACTCATAAAGACCTCCTTTTACTCTAAGCATATACCTAAAGCAGCCGGACAGTGCATTAAGCCTGCCTGATCTTCTTCATTGAAATCAGATAATGGTCTCATTTCCAGAGAAATCGTATCTGCGATATCCTGGATAAATGGCTGAATCCATGATCCACCACCCGTGTAATACAAGGTATCCAGGGTATTATTCTGATTTTCATATGTGTAATAGTTCAATGCTCTCATCACTTCTACAGATACGGTGTTATAGACATTCATGCATGCAGAAGAAGAAAGCATCTTCTCATTACTCTGTTCAATATACTGTAAAGCAATATGTTCATCCATATTCTGATCATTGGCTAATGCTTTGGCTACATCTCTTACTCCCGTATCAATGGTTCTTGTGACTTCATAGATACCATTATGGAATATATCAATACGGCTTGTCGCATAGCCAAGATCCAGTAAGGCACAGTCTTTCTCCGCATTCTCTTCACTGACATTACGGATCAGAGACTGTAAGGCTATTTCACCTGGTTCTGCCTTAATCAGCTTTAAACCGGCTCTTGCGAATAATTCCTGGTATTTTTCAATAGTTTCCTTAGACACAGCTGCCCCCAGCATCGTCATATCCTTCACCTTATCCTGAGCATCTTTATTTAAAGAAATCATTGCATAGTCATAAGCATACTTGTCTTTCTCATCACTGATGACATCATGAAACTCATAAGGAAGATTTACAGCTAACTGTTTCTCATTCATGGCCGGCATGGTTAATCTTCTGACATAGGTATCGCTATCCGGAATCACAAGACCTGCTTTCTTTGTCGAAAAACCGCCGTTTTTATATACATTATGAAGAACTTCTGCCATGGCATCCCATGCGATCAATCTGCCATCTCTGACACTTCCTTCCGGAATCTGTGCAGATGCATATCCATTTATGGTACCCTGACTGACTGAAACAATCTTCAATGTATAGTTTCCTATTTCAATGCCAAGCATATTTTCCTTCATAAATATATTCCTTTCCAAAACATAATAAAAGTCGTCTTTCAGAATAAACCGGTGTACCATTGCACAACATATGTCCCAGCAAACAACGTTATACATGCCGCAATACTGATAGACGGTCCAAACGGGATTTTATTCCTCTTTAATAATACCACAAACACAAGTCCTGTAATACATGCCAGCATCAGGCTGAAAAGACCTTCTAATGCCCCTGCATAAAGACTTGTCATAAATAACAATTTGATGTCACCACCACCAAGACTCTCTTTTCCTAAGATACGATCCATGATCAGAGACAGTATCAGTAATGATCCCGCAATCAGAACACCACCAAGCAATCCATCTCTCACCATATGCATCCAATCACCATGAACAAGGGCAGTATAGATAACACCCATTAACCAGATCATAATTCCAGCTAATATCATCCCGTCCGGGATGGTATATGTTTTCATATCCACAATACTGATACCAAGAAGGACAGATATGAATCCCCAGTCTCTGACAATCAGAAAAGTAAGGGTATGGTAATGCCATGTTACAAGCATGAAAAGAACAGCCATACCGACTTCTGTCCAGAAATACTTTGAGGAAAGCTTTGCCCCGCAATATCTGCACTTTCCCTTATGAATCAGATAAGAGAATACAGGTATCAGATCTAAGGCATGGAGTTCATGATGACATGCATCACAATGAGAGTGACCATGTTTCCAATCTTCACCAGTTGAAATTCGATCAGCCATACACGTAATAAAGGAACCCATCACACTGCCGAGTATTGCCGAAATGATCAGTACATAAGCACTTAAGAATGGCGTTTCAAAAAGATTCATGCTGAGCTCCTTTCACCCATTTTAACTGAATATTTCCTTTGCCATCACTTGTAACTTCTATAACCATGGTTCCAATATCTCCATACCATGTTTCATCCCCAATGCTCATATCTTTAGCCTCATTGTATCCATCAGGTTTATCCGCAACGATTGTCTCTGTCTTGATATTCCAATAACCGGTAAAGACATGGTCGTGATAATGCGGACATGGATTCTCCATCGTTCCAGGACAGTCCTGTATTACACAATCCGTTCCATTAGCGGAATTGATGCGGGCTGTAGACTCTGCCGTATTTTCCTTCATATTGTCATTGCCATGAGCAAGATGAATATGGTACCAATCTATGCCTAGATGCACAAAGAAGGCAAGCATGATGATGATTGCGGCAATCAGGATTGCTTCGAAACGTGAAATTTTGTCTTTTGTCTGACTCTGGTATTCTCGCATAGTTCTATTATACAAAGGCACAGTCATGAAATACACAACTGTGCTTTTAGACAATTATACTCTCTGTGGCATTACTTGTCTTCAGGATGATAGATTTCCCAATCATGCGGTTTCTTTTCCGCAATCAATATGACATGGATGGCAGCCATCGTTAAAACAATAAATACAATACTGCCTGCAAACGGAAGTAAGGATTCCCTTTTGCCTAATTCTTTCCAATACGTATCAAGAAGACTGGCAAAAAGAATAAAGAGACCGGTTACAGAGGCAGAAAGATTTACAAGCCGCAATGCACTGAGCATGGACTGTACCCCTCTGTCTTTGATGACATTGTATAAAGAAGCCCAGAATCCTGCCAAAACATACAGGATTGTCGCCAGAAATGTAATTCTTCCATAATGGAAAGAAGCATTCATCTTAACCATATACATTTCCATAATGATAAACATGAGATCCAATACCAGCATTAAGGAACCGGTTGTACGCATGCATCTGCGTTTCATCGCTACTCTTGTATCATAGTCATTTTCACGATTGACCCGGTATGTATCTCTGATCAGATGAATTCTGATCCAGGCAATACTGGCATAGTAACACCCTACAACAAGAGACCATATAGACTGGTTCCAGATTGCGTCAAAAAGATACATACAGACAAAGATACAGTTTGAAAACATCGATATCTGAAAGACCAGATGTGATCTTGCGATACGGTCTTTCTTTGCCTGATAAATGGTTTCTTTAAGCTGTTCACGCCACTTGTGCATACTTATATGATACCAGCATAAAACA
This sequence comes from Erysipelotrichaceae bacterium, assembly GCA_019415435.1. Lineage (GTDB taxonomy): Bacteria > Bacillota_I > Bacilli_A > Erysipelotrichales > Erysipelotrichaceae > Bulleidia. The sequence goes on along the minus strand of DXZE01000029.1, from coordinate 5,459 downwards.
GAATGTAGTAATACTGAATAATTATTTATATTTATTGTATTTTATATAATTTATACATAATTAATATTATAATTTATATAAATAAAGAGGTATTAATATGTCACAAGCAACTTTCAGCATCCGCATGGATACAGACTTAAAAAAACAATTCGATGAAATCTGTGAAGACATGGGCATGAGTGCTACCACTGCCTTCAACATCTTTGCCCGTACCGTTGTACGTGAAAAACGTATTCCTTTTGAAATACATGCGTCTGATGACAAAGAAGAAACATCCATTACACAAGAGGATCTGTTAAAAGCATTAGCATCTTTAAAAAAATGAGGCAGTATGGGCAGAAAGTCAGAATTCAGCAGGGACACAGAGAAACTGTCTGATTATGAAATCAGAAAGATCTTAAAAAAGAAAGATCCGGAATGGATCGTTTTTCGCTGTGTCAGAGTTCTGATTATTATTCTCTGTGCATGCATATCTGTTACATCAGGAAACAGTTTATTTCATTACATTGATGAAAGACTCCCTGTATCCTTGATTGATGATACGGTTCCTGTCTTCACTGGCCAGAATGGACATGGAACATTAAAAGAAGGATTCCATCCGGAATATAAAGCCATTCAGAATCTTACTAAACGTTTAAAAACTGACAATACCTCTGATTTAGAGACTCTGATTGATTCTATCCATTGTAACAGTGACATGAGGGATCATTTATCCAATGGCATGGAGATGACTTATGTATGTACTTACAATGTCCAGGCCGCCAAGCATTCCCACATTACCTTTCAGAATGATGTAAAGGAATATACCGTCATGGGATTATCTGACTATGAACCTGTGGATCCATTTAAGGATATAAGGGTAGAGTGGAAGGAAGAAGGAAACGATATCACCATTACACCTTCTGATACCATGAAAGATTTACCAGTCACCTATCAATACACAATCAATAAAGATAAGGTTACGCTTTATGCAAATGCGGATACTCAGAAGATGCATGAAGAAGGCTATGAGATAGAACCTGGTCATTACGAGAAACAAATCAGAATGAAGTCTCATCCTGTATCATTAGATGAAATCAATACATCCACACTTCAGAATACTTCCGATACACTATTAACCCACTTAAATAATGAATTAGATACTATGGGATGGAAAGTATCCTTTGGTAAGGAAACATTAACCGTATCTGATCCAAAGCTTCTATATTATGAAAAGAATGATGATGGAAGCTATCAGGCTGTATTCTCTATAGAGAACAGTTATACTACGGGGCTTACCAAACAGTATTACACATTCCATATTACCTATCAGGGTTATTTCATGCAGAATGAAGATGGAATCGTCACTTTCATAACCAGTGATACGCACTTACCTGTATTCATTGGACATGGTTCGTATTATCTGATGCAGAGACAGTAATCCATGTTACAATAGTCGCAGTATGGAAAATAAAGACCAATACTTTTTGACGAATCCGGACAAGACAGATAAATATATTGAGGCCGGAAACATTCATCCGAGCGACACAGTTCTTGAATTAGGTGCTGGTAAAGGAACGATTTCTGAAAGAATGCCGCACTGCCGTCACCTGTATCTGAATGATCTGGATGAAGATTTATGCAAGTTACTGAGACATCGCTTCGGTATGCATTCTCATATAGACATCCTTGAAATGGATGCGATGGATCTATTAAAAGATCTGGATGCCGAAAAGATATTCTCTTCGCTTCCTTATACGATGACAGATCAGCTTCTGAATATATTGAGGGGAAAGGAATTCAGAAGAGCTGTTATCTGTGTAAAAAGCGGCACTGATTTAACACCATATCAGAATGACTTTGATATGGAAAAAGTAGAACATCTGAATGGAGAAGACTTCTCTCCTAAGCAGCCATATGATTCAGATGTATGGTTACTCAGAAAGAAAAAAGATATTGCCTGATTTGTTATAAAACGTAAATCCTGCAATATCTTTTTATATTAGTTATACTTCTTTGCTTTGGTACAGAAATCTCTGACCTTATCAATATCCTTGCGGATAATCACACCATTTTCCCTGATGCTGGTTTTGGTCAGACTGTCAACACCTGCCGGGTGCACTTCTTCAATGACCTTTTCAACATTATCTGGTCCCAGTCCTCCAGCCACAATAACCGGTATATTAACCTTCTCAACAATTTCCTTGTCAATAGACCAGTCATGGGTTACACCAGCTGCACCAACACCCGGTACATATCTGGATACAGAATCCAGAATCAGAATATCTGCGAACTGTGCTTTCTTTACAGCTTCGTCAACAGCACTGTGATCTTCCACACCTACTGCCTCCATAAGCTTTACGCCTGGAACTTTTTCATTCAGTTCCTTTTTAAATTCTGCATTGCCATCATACTCTGCGCATAAGTGCAGAACATCTGGGCACAGTCTTTTTGTCTCGGCAATGATCTCTTCAGGATCACTCTTTACTGAAATCAGCACCTTGACTGCCTTGTCTCCAATAGCCCGGTATATATCCTGACAGGTTTCTTCACTTACTGCACATGGGAACTTTCCACCGGGTCTGCCTACCAGTACACCAATGCGGTCAGCGCCTGCATCGATACATGCCAATGCTTCTTCAGGTGTCTGGATTGAATAGATCTGTGTAAACATGATTCTCGCTCTTTTCTATCCAGCTGCCCGGATGCCCGTCAGCGGGAACACCTATAATACCACGCTTCCTGCAAAATTGAGAATTAATTCATGGAATATCGCACTTTTCTTTTGAAATTATGATATACGACCCTCCACACCATAAACATAATCATCAGGCAGATTAACCACGATAGCGGAAAGCACATATACAATACTTCCAATGTCTTATGGGCATTCCAGATTGTGGCGATATATAACAGTCTGACGCCTACAATGCTGATTAACATGATAATGGTAGGAGTAGTAGAATAGCCCATTCCTCTCATGCTGGAAGCCGGTACATCGAGAATACCATTCAGGAACAAGAACAGTACAACATAGAACAAACGTATCTTACCAGCATCTACTACACTTTGATCATTGGTATAGAAACGCATGAAGAAGTCACCAAACCGCCACAGTAACAAACCTGTCACGAGTGAAGTAGTGCCAATTAATATCGTTACAGTCCACATGACTTTTTTAACTCTATCTGGCTTACAGGCACCGGCATTCTGTGAAGTGAAGGTTATCGCAGATTGTGAGAATGCCTGCATACCGATATAGACAAAACTTTCTATATTCTGGGCAGCACTGTTACCAGCTACCGCAACAGCTCCAAAAGAGTTAATTGCCGACTGTATCGCCACATTGGAAATAGCCCACATCATGGACTGTAAACCAGCTGGTACACCGATTCTCATGATTTCTTTCATGACATTACCATCTGCGTGCAGATGAGAAAGAACAAGCTTTGTGTCATCTTTCTGATGCATTAAATCCATAACCACTAATATGGCAGATACTGTTTCTGAAATAACAGTTGCCCACGCAACCCCTGCCACACTCATCTTTAATACTATGACAAAAAAGAGATTCAGAATGATATTCAATATGCCGGATACCGTCATATAGATGGTAGGTCTTGCGGTATCTCCCTTGGCACGTAAGACTGCTGCACAGAAGTCATACAAGAGTAATGGAATAGAGCCAAGGAAGTATATACGCATATAAAGTACACTGCCGCCAATGACATTGGCAGGTGTACCCATAAAGGATAATAAGGCATACGATAAGGCAAGACCGGCAATGGTCATGACAATACCGCTGATCAAAGCTAATAAAACAGCAGTATGTACAGATACAGAGATTCTTTCTTTCTGATTGCGTCCGATTTCTCTGGCGATAACGATATTGGCGCCGATAGAAAGGCCAGTAAATAAAGACGCTAAAAGATTGACTAATGGTCCCGTAGCTCCTACAGAAGCCAGAGCAATCTTACCCGAAAACTTACCGACAACAATTGTATCTGCCGCATTAAAGGCAATCTGTAATAAATTAGCGGCCATTAACGGAAGTGAAAAGATTAGTATATTTTTTAATAATGGTCCGTTGACCATATCCATTGTTTTTTCAGAACTGTGCATGAGTGTATTATATGACAGACATTTGAAAAAAAGAATCAAAGATAAGAGAAACTGTTATCAGAATACGATATAATACTCTATATGAAAATAGCTTATTTAATGTTTTCTGATCACTATTACTACGATATCGTACCGGTCTTAAAAGAACTTGTACGTCAGGGTGATCACTGCTTCATCATGGTCAACGATGAAAAAACAAGAGATTCTGTAACCATCGCATTCGGAGATGATCCAAGAGTGCATGTATCCCATACCCAGGAATTTGCCCAGGAAGGAGATATGTCCCTGGCCCGCGGTACATTGATTCAGATGAAAGAAGCTCTGGAATATGAAGATGCCCACTTTGATTATTACATTAATCTGACGACAGGTATGTTACCGGTAAAGACAAGGATAGAGATTGTTAAGTTCCTTGAAGATAATCCGGGTGATTACTACTATGTGGATCATACTGAAAAAGATGATCCGAAGTTAAGAAAGAATACTTTAAAGTATTATACGTTTACAAACGTATTGACTTTCCCTGACAGCAAACATGTTAAAAACCGTACAAAGCGTTGGGCAGCGTTCCTGAATCTTCTGCATATCAGAAGAAAACTGGATGACTTCATGTCTATAGGCAGTCCATGGTTTATCTTCACACCTGCGACAGCTCAGGTATTAGCTGACAATTATCCATATTGTTCTGATGCTTTCAAATTATCATGGTATGCGGAAGAAATGTGCTATTCTATGATGATCAATAAGTTCATGCCTGGTCATGAACATATCAATAAGGATCTGCGCGTTGTCGGACCTGATGGACACTGGGTTGAAGGACAAGGTGCAAGAGAATTAAAGAAGGATGTATTGGAAGCACATCCGGAAGCTCTGTTTGGTGGAAAAGTCTATGATGATGAAGACGATGAAAATGTCCATGCATTCTATGAAGAAGTATTGAAGACATATAACTCTGATTATACCGGCGGAGAAATAGGTAAGAAGAATCCGAGGGAATACAACGAAGCACAATTCAATCAGCTCGTTGATGAACTTGGTGAAGCACGTAAGAACAGAGACGGCGAATAACCACTCAAAAAGCCATCCGTAAGGATGACTTTTTTAATACGACAATCAGATGATTAATGCATTAATGCATAGATAAGTAAGGAGAGAAGAACAAATCCGGCTAAGGTCATGCCCCAGTAATATCCAGAGTAAGCTTTATGCATCTGTTCCTGTTTACTAACCCATAACCGATTCAGTTCACGGTTAGATTCACTAACCATAGCTTTAGGCTGCTTTCCATTTGTGTCGGACATAACTCTACCTCCAATTGCATTATACATTATATATATATATATATATATATATTGATA
>DXZE01000028.1 GCA_019415435.1 Erysipelotrichaceae bacterium | reverse complement strand
GAAACACAGGAAAAATGAAAATGACCACACAAGTGGTCATTGGATGCTCGGTTACCTGTAGCCGAGTAGTTCACATACTTACTCCTCAATCCAGACTTTTTTCATGACAACTGGTCTGGTTGGCTTGTCATTCCAATCCGTAGGTACATTGGCAATTTCATCTACTACATCCATACCTTCTGTAACATGACCGAATGCGGCATACTGTCCATCCAGATGCGGTGCATCCGCATGCATGATAAAGAACTGGGAGGAGGCGGAATCTGGATCCATGGCTCTTGCCATAGAGATAACACCACGCTTGTGCCTGATCGGGTTATTGACACCATTAGCCGCAAATTCACCCTTGATGTTTTCCTCTGATCCACCTGTACCGTTGCCATTCGGATCGCCGCCCTGAATCATGAATCCCGGGATAATGCGATGGAATGTCAGACCATCATAGAAACCTTCTTTAACAAGTTTCTTGAAGTTAGCAACTGTAATAGGTGCAGCCTGTTCATCTAATTCAATCTTAATCAGACCGCCATTGTCCATTTCAATAATTACCATAAATAATATTCTCCTTAATGAAAAGAGGCTTGAAGCCTCTTTGATTATACATTATTTCAGATGCCAGATATCTCTGTTATAGTCACGAATTGTACGATCACTGGAGAAGAATCCGCTCTTGGCAATGTTAACTAAAGCCTTGCGCTTCCACCTGTCACGATTCTCGTAGTCATACGCAGCTGTTTCCTTGACAGAACAATAGTTTTCAAGATCTAACAGAGTCATGAACCAGTCTTTATGAATCAGGTTATCCTTCAGATCATTGAGCATCTTTTCATCACCAAGCTTTAATAATTCAGGACTTGTGATGAAGTCAACACATTCATGAATAGAGCTGCTGCGGTTGTAATATTCTTCTGCATGATAGCCATTTGTATTGTAGAGATTGATAACATCTTGAGAAGAACGTCCGAATACATAGATATTCTCATCACCAACAAGATCTCTGATCTCTACATTGGCACCATCAGCAGTACCTAATGTGACAGCGCCATTGAGCATGAACTTCATATTTCCGGTACCGCTTGCTTCCTTGGAAGCCAGGGAAATCTGCTCGGAAACATCTGCGGCAGGGATTGTGATTTCAGCCTTGGAAATATTGTAGTTTTCAATCATGACAACCCGCAGATATGGGCTTACTTCAGGATCATTGTTAATTAAATCCTGCAGGCAGAGAATCAGATGAATGATGCACTTTGCCTGATAGTAGGCAGGAGCTGCCTTACCCCCGAAGATAACAGTAATCGGACGAACAGGCTTCTGACCTCTCTTGATCTGGAGGTATTTGTAGATAACCCATAACGCATTCATCTGCTGACGCTTGTATTCATGCATTCTCTTAACCTGGATATCAAAGATAGAATCCGGATCAATGTCAATGTTCTGCGTTTTCCTGATGAATGATGCAAATCTTTTCTTGTTATCCTGCTTGATGGCATCCATTTTGCCTAAGAATTCTTCATCATTGTAATGATCCAGCAGTTTCTCTAACTGGTCTGCATCTGTCTTCCAGCCTTCACCAATTGTCTGATCAATCAGAGATGTTAAGGATGGATTAGCATGCATGATCCATCTGCGGAAAGTAATGCCGTTTGTCTTATTGTTGAATTTATCAGGATAAATATCATAGAAAGGCTTTAACTCCTGATGCTTCAGAATCTCTGTATGCAAAGCTGCTACACCATTGATGGAATGGCCGAAATGCATATCCATCTTTGCCATATGAACACGATTATCCTGGTCAATGATCGTTAAATCAGGATTGCCATGGAAGGCAACAGTAACCGCATAATCGAGACCTTCAATGATTGGCATTAACTGCGGTACTACTTCATTCATATAAGCTAAAGGCCACTTTTCCAGAGCTTCTGCCAGAATTGTATGGTTTGTATAAGCACATACATTTGTGACAATATCGGCAGCTCTCTTCATGGTAATACCTTCCTTGATCAGTAATCTGATGAGCTCAGGAATAACCATGGAAGGATGGGTATCGTTGATCTGAATTGCAACATAGTCATCCAGATGGTTCAGATCATGACCTAAATCTTTCTGTTCCTTCAGAATGTATTGAGCTGCATTGGATACCATGAAGTACTGCTGGTAAATACGCAGCTTTCTGCCATTATCATCAGAATCATCCGGATAGAGGAACAATGTCAGATTCTTTGCAATATCTGTTTTATCAAAGTTAATGGAATCTGTAATGATAGAAGGATCCACTGTATCCAGATCAAACAGATGCAGGGTATTCTTTTTGCCATGATAGCCAATGACATCCATATCATAGAGATGAGAATGATATGTCTTGCCAGCTAATTCTACTGGGAAGGAAATACCTGTATCCTTTAACATGTTCTTACCATCTAACCATGTATCCGGAACCTCAAACTGCTTTCTGTCTTTGAATTCCTGACGGAATAAACCAAAGTGATAATTTAATCCAATACCATCACCAGGCATATCTAATGTCGCAATGGAATCCAGGAAACATGCCGCAAGACGTCCTAAGCCGCCATTACCAAGAGATGGTTCTTTTTCTTCTGTTTCAACATCTGAAAGATTCTTACCATGCTTTGCAAGAACGTCAGATACTTCATCATAAATACCAAGGTTAATCAGATTCTTGCCTAACTGACGGCCGATCAGAAATTCTGCACTGATATAATAGAGTTTTTTGTTTCCCTCTGTTTTCGGAAGCTTTTCCGCATGATCCTTTACAAGAGTTAGAACAGCATCGTAGAGCTCGGCATTGTCTGCTTCCTCTACAGGCTTCTTAAGTAAACCGGTAAGTTCATTTTCGAGATCCATAATTTCTCCTTTATATAACAATCTCTGTCTTTTGCTTAAAATGCATTGAAAGTATAACATTAATGCCGTTTGTTGCAAGTCTGACCATGGAAAAAAGAGATATCTGCGTTTATACTTAGTACGATTATAAGGATGTAAATAACATGAAAAAAGCCGGAATACTGATGCCAGTGGCATCACTTGCAGGAAGACATGGATGCGGCAGTTTTGGTAAAGAAGCCTGTCACTTCATAGATGCGATATCCAAAACAGGTTTAAAGATATGGCAGATTCTGCCTTTAAATCCACTTGGATACGGCAATTCTCCATACCAGCCATACTCTTCTTATGCAATGGATGATCTGTATATATCATTAGATGATCTTTATGAAAGAGGATTACTCCATCATAAAGCACCTTCTTTTTACAGAAATGCAAAACGTATAGATTATGAAGCAGTCAGAAAATTCAGAGAACCTTACTTAAGAGAAGCCTGGCATAACTTTGTGCCGGATCAGAACTATACGGTTTTCAGTTTTCAGGAATGGTTAAGAAACTATGCTGTATTCATGACGTTCAGAAAAATAAACAATAATGTCTGCTGGAATGAATGGCCGGATGACATGAAGAATGAACCGATTGAAGGCAATATAGATCTGAAACAGTATGAAGATGAAATCTTGTATCAGGTATTTCTGCAATATATGCTTTTCTTACAATGGAAGGATTTAAAGCAGTATGCCAATGATCATGATATTGAGATTATGGGAGATCTGCCTTTCTATGTAGGCTTAGACTCTGCAGATGTATGGGCTTCAAGAGAGAATTTCCTGTTAGATAAAGATGGACATCCTGATTTTATAGCAGGAGTTCCACCAGATTATTTCAGTAAGACGGGTCAGAGATGGGGCAATCCTGTTTATAACTGGGATTATATGCAGAAAAATCATTTCAAATTCTGGATAGAAAGACTTTCTTATACACAGAGATTGTTTGATGTTGTCAGAGTCGATCATTTCCGTGCCTTTGATACATACTGGAAGATCAAGGCAACGTGCCCTACAGCCATAGATGGCGAATGGGTAGAAGCACCTGGCTACGCCTTGTTTGATACATTATTTAAAGTGGCTCCTGATCTTGAGATTATTGCGGAAGATTTAGGGGATCTTCGGGCAGAAGTATTAACTTTAAGGGATCATTATCATTTCAGAGGTATGAGAGTAATTGAATTCTCATTTAATCCGGATGGTATGGAAGAAGACAGGGATCATCTGCTTGTTTATACAGGTACACATGATAATGATCCTTTGTATGCCTGGTATCAGAAACATACTTCTGTTGAAAGACATAAGATGCGCCAGTATTTATGGAACCATGGATACAGAAAACATTCTTTTGTGTCAGATATGATTGACTATGCTTTGCATTCCAATGCAGATATGGTGATTATCCCTATGTGTGACTGGATTCATGGCAATGGAAGTACACGAATCAATTTACCTGGTACAGTTGGAAAGAATAACTGGACATGGAGAATGCAGAATTTATCTGCATTTGAAAAGAGAATTGAAGAAATCAGACAGTCGGTTAAGGATGCAGGCAGATAAATGATATCTGTCTGTGATATAATGCGAAACGTCTTATAAAGGAGAGGACGATTGATGGATTTATTACTGAATATTCTGAAGTCGGTTTTATATGGAATTGTACAGGGCATTACCGAATGGCTGCCGATCAGTTCTACGGGTCATTTGATTCTGATGAATTCTTTTATGCCTTTGAATCTGTTTAAGGATGCACAAAGCAATATTGAATTCTGGGATATGTATAAGGTAGTAATTCAGTTTGGCTCTATCTTAGCTGTTTTATTACTCTATTGGAATAAACTGAATCCATTTAACCCTAAGCTGAAACCTTCTAAAAAAAAGAGTATCTGGCGCTTATGGGGAAAGATTATCATTGCATGTATTCCAGCTGGTGTAGCAGGTGTATTGTTAAATGACTGGATTGATAATGTCATGAGTGCTTCCTGGATTATTGCAGTAGCTTTAATTGTTTACGGTATTCTTTTTATATGGATGGAAAGCAGAAATCATTACTATACTGTAGAAACAATCCGTGACATTACAAATAAGAAAGCATTTGGAGTCGGTATGTTCCAGATGCTTGCCTTAATACCAGGTACATCCAGATCCGGTTCTACAATCCTGGGTGCTACATTACTTGGCTTTAACAGAGGTACAGCCGCAGAGTTTTCCTTCTATATGGCGATTCCGGTCATGTTTGGTGCATCTTTATTAAAGATTATCAAGGCTGATTTCCCGGCCACTTCCGCAAGCATCATCGTTTTATTAGTCGGTATGATTACAGCATTTATCGTATCGGTTATTGCGATCAGATATCTGATGCAGTATATCCGCAAGCACGACTTCAAGATATTCGGTGTATATCGTATTATTCTAGGTATCATCGTTTTGGTCTTCTGCACATTAGGATTCATCCAATGAAAAAGTTTTCATAAAAATTAAAAAAACAATAAAATAGATATCACATTCTTTTCGCTTTCCGGTTGCATTAAAAAAATCCGGGAGTAAACTAAGTGTCATAAAAGCAATGAAGGGAAGAGTAACCTGATCGGAACTTTCAAGAGAGTCCTTGTATTGGTGAAAGAGGATAAGGAAAAGTCAGGTAAAGATGGTCCTGGAGCCGCATGATCGATAATGTAGGTCATGACGGGTGGCCCCGTTACAGGCATAGGGTATATCTGATTTATTCAGTCGTACCTGAAGAGGAAGTAATCGTGAGATTATTTTGAACATAAGGTGGTACAGCGCAATACTACGCCCTTATAGCTGATCAATCAGCTCGGGGCGTAGTTTTTTGTTTCTATACACACCCTGGTTCCCTTTTCAGGACAAGAAAAAAGGGAGGAAAGAAAATGTCAAAAAAGATTATCCGGACACTCGCTGCAGCAGCACTTGCAATAGGACTTGCAGGATGCTCCTCATCTGCTTCAGGCAGCACGGCAAAGGCAGATGACAAAACCATTGAGATTGGAGCTACGGAAGTACCGCATGCCCAGATCCTCAATGATGTTGTAAAAGATCTGGTTGAAAAAGACGGGTACACACTGAAGGTTACAGTCTTTAATGATTACACCCAGCCGAACACCGCTGTAGATGAAGGATCACTTGACGCTAACTATTTCCAGACAATCCGTTACATGGATGAGGAAAATGAAGAAAGAGGCCTGCATCTGAAAGCAGCAGCCGGCATTCATCTGGAACCAATGGGATTCTATTCCAAGAAGATTTCATCTCTGGATGATCTGAAAGATGGTGCCACAATTGCTATTCCAAATGATGGATCCAATGAGTCACGTGCATTAAAGCTTCTGGCAGATAATGGACTAATCGAACTTGAAGATACAGATGATCTGTATGATCTGACAAACATATCGTCCAACCCGCATCACTATGAATTCTCTGAACAGGATGCGGCTAACTTAACAAGAGTATTAGATGATGTTGATGGCGCTGTCATCAATGGCAACTATGCATTGGAAGCTGATCTGAACCCATCCAAGGATGCATTATTTGCTGAAGAGGCAGATGGTGAAGACGCTCACTATTACATCAACTATCTGGTTGTAAGAGAAGGCAATGAAAATACAGATAAGACAAAGGAACTTATCAAGGCATTACAGTCAGATGAAGTAAAAGATTATATTGAAAAGAATTATGAAGGATCTGTTATTCCGGCATTCACCGATGGCGATGGCAATCCTATAAACAAATAAAAAACGGAGGAAAAGAAAATGAAAAAGGCAGTAAGAACAATCGCAGCAGCAGCACTCGCAATCGCATTAGCAGGATGCTCATCATCCACAGCCAGGTCCGGCAGCACAGCATCATCTTCATCATCTGACACAATCAAGAGTCTGTCCGACATCAGGGACGGTGCATCCATTGGTGTTCCAAATGATGCGGATAACCTGGACCGTGCATTAAGACTTCTTGTAAACAAGGGACTGTTAGAAGATCCTGGTACAGATGACTATGTAACAGAGACAACATTCAATGGCAATGACAAGCTGAATCCACATAAGTATGAGATTGTACCGGTTGAAGCAGCTCAGGTCGCAAGATCTCTGGAAGACTATGACATCGCAGTTGTTAATGGCAACTACGCTCTGGAAGCTGGTTTACCAGACAAGCATCCTGCTATCGAAATTGAAGACTTTGATACACAGGGCAAGATCAACCGTACAAACTTCATCGTTGTAGAACAGGATAAGCTTGATTCTGAAAAGACAAAGGCATTAGTAGCCGCTGTTACAGACCAGAAGGTTGAAGATTACATCAACGATAACTACAAGGGATCTGTAATTCCTTCCTTCATTGATGAAAATGGCAACGAAGTAAAGTCTGAAGGTGTAAAGGCACCATCTGACAAGTCTGATAACACAATCACAGTAGGTGCTACAGAAGTACCTCATGCTGAAATTCTGAATAACGTTGTTGCAGGTATTCTGGAAGATGCAGGCTGGAAGCTTGATGTTCAGACATTCACAGATTATGTAACTCCTAATACAGCTCTGGAAGAAGGTTCTCTTGACGCTAACTATTTCCAGACACTGACTTACATGAATGATCAGAACGATTCCAATGGTCTTCACCTTGCCGCTGCAGTAGGCGTTCATATCGAACCAATGGGCATCTACACAGCTAAAGATGGTAACTGAGCTTAACCAGGTAAAGCAGTAAAGATACCGTACAGAGATGATTGTCTCCGTACGGTTGTATTATGAATAGAAACGGAGCAGCATATGATAGATCTGGTAAATGTAAGAAAGAGTTTCGGGGATCTGGAAGTCCTCAAGGATATTAACATTCATATCAATGAAGGAGAGATTTATGGCATTATCGGTCAGTCCGGTGCCGGTAAATCTACCTTGTTAAGATGCATTAATGGTCTGGAGCCTTATGATTCCGGTTCCATTATTGTTGATGGAAAGTCAGTAGACAGAGATAAGAAGAATCTCAGAAACCTGCGTAAGGATATGGGGATGATCTTCCAGAACTTCAATTTGTTACAGAGATTAGATGTCTATGACAATGTTGCTCTGCCAATGCGTTTCTGGGGTATTAATCCTAATACACCAGAGTCAAAGAAGAAGATCGAAGATCTGGTGAATCTCGTTGGTTTAAGCGATAAGCTTCATGCAAAAACTGCTGAATTATCCGGTGGTCAGAAACAGAGAGTTGCGATCGCAAGAGCCTTAGTCAATGATCCTAAGATTCTGTTGTGTGATGAAGCAACATCAGCCCTTGACCCACGTATTACCAAGGAAATTCTTGCTTTATTGCAGAAAGTACATGATGAGTTAGGCATCACAATTGTTGTTGTTACGCATCAGATGGAAGTCGTAAAGCAGATTTGTGAAAGAGTAGCTTTCATAAAGCATGGTGTTGTTCTTGCGGAAGGCAGGCCGGAAGAATTATTCGTACATCCAAGCAGGGATATCAAGGCATTCCTTGGTGAAGATGGACAGATATTGCCAGACAAGGGATTGAATATCCAGCTGTTCTTCATGGATGAAACATCCGATGAACCAGTTATTACAGAGATGGCAAGAGAACTCAATATTGACTTCTCTATCTGCTGGGGCAAACTTGAAGATTTCCGTGAGAATGTCTATGGAAGTCTTGTCATTAATGTTGATGAAAAAGACAAGTTCAAGGTATTAGAGTATCTTGATAAGAAACAGGTAAAGTGGGAGGTACTGTGATATGCAGGATATGTGGAGTGTTATTTCTAAGGCTTCTGTAGAAACCCTGATTATGGTTTTCTTCTCAACCCTGATTGCAGTTATCATCGGCTTCATTCCGGCGGTTATCCTGACATTAACAGCACCGGATGGATTAAAGCCTAACCGGGTTGTCTATGGAATTCTGGATGTTATTGTCAATGTATTCCGTTCTTTCCCATTCATCATTCTGATGGTTATCATGATTCCGGTAACCCGTGCCATTGCCGGTAAGTCTATCGGTACGGCAGCCGCAATTGTTCCATTAACTGCATATGCGATTCCATTCATTGCCCGTGTATTTGAAAATGCATTGCGTGAAACAGATCCGGGTGTCATTGAAGCTGCCAAGTCATTTGGTGCTACAGATATGCAGATAATCTTCAGAGTTTATTTCAAGGAATCTGTACCGCGTTTAATCAATGGTGTCATTCTTCTGATCATCAACATGGTTGGTGCTTCCGCTATGGCTGGTACAATCGGCGGCGGTGGTCTTGGTGATGTCGCTATCCGTAAGGGATATCAGCGATATGATATTAATTATCTGATTGTGACTTCTCTGATGCTGATTGTATTCGTACAGCTTGTACAGGGTATAGGAAACGTTCTGTACAAGAAAAAGTCCGCATAAACTTACAAGACCTGTCCAATGGACAGGCCTTTATTGAAAGAGATGATTTATGGAAAAGATATTAGAAAACAAGCTTGAAGGTATCCTGAAAGATGGAGATACATACATCATTGAACATGATGGCAAACCGGCTGGTTCCTTAAAAGCACATAAAGATACAGATGCTTTCTCCATTACCTTTGAAATTCATGAAGAGGACAGAAAGAAACATTACGCCTCAAATGGTTTATATCTTTTAACACCATATCTTCATGATACTTATAATGTACGCTATATTCATGCAAGAATTGATAAGCATAACGATCAGGCAAAGCATGTATTGGAGCATAATGGATATTCTATTACTCTAAGTGATGAGGATTCTGTGTATTATGTTCATCAGAAAGCAGAGACAAGAAAGGATGATGACTATCATCCGGCAGGTAAGAAAGTACTGTATCTTGCGGGTGGATGTTTCTGGGGCATGGAACGTGTTTTTAAGGTGTTAGATGGTGTTACAGAGACTAAGACAGGTTATGCCAATGGCAATACTTTAAATCCGACTTATGAAGAGATATGCCGTAATGAGACAGGGTTCAGAGAAACAGTCAGAGTAACCTATGATCCTTCAGTTGTTTCTACAGAAACCGTATTAAAAGCTTACTTTCTGTGCATTGATCCAACCCGGAAGAATGGTCAGGCTAATGATTCAGGCAGCCAATACCAGACGGGTGTCTATTATCGGGATGAATCCTTAAAACCAGTTATTGAAAAGAAGTTTGAAGAAGAAAAGAAAAAGTATCTGGTATTCTATGTGGAATTGAAACCTTTATCCTGTTTCTATGAAGCAGAAGAATATCATCAGGATTATCTG
This sequence comes from Erysipelotrichaceae bacterium, assembly GCA_019415435.1. GTDB lineage: Bacteria > Bacillota_I > Bacilli_A > Erysipelotrichales > Erysipelotrichaceae > Bulleidia. Next base: position 15,609 of record DXZE01000028.1, on the reverse strand, counting down.
ACAAAGAATCCTGATGGGTATTGTCATATAACCAGAGTTGAAATTGAAGAAGTAAAGAAACTGAATCATCATCGTTGATTACTGTATTGACTGTTCCGCGCGTCACAGAAGTATAGTGCAGTCATGCCTGTATATTCTGTAAAAGAAGTATGCGCAATGATCGGTGTCTCAAGAAAGACATTGTTCTACTATGACCGTATTCATCTTTTAGAACCATTGCGCAGAGATGGAAAACTGCAGTATAAAAAATATGGTGATGAAGAGATCATCAGACTGAAAGAGATTATTCAATATCGCAAGGCTGTTCTTCAGATCATCGAAATCAGAAGTCTGCTTGATGATCCTGAGGCAGATCTTTTGATGATATTAAAACAGGCTTTATCCAGAATGAAAAAAGATGCAGATGTCATGCAGGAACAGATGAACAGAATCAAAGAACTTACAGAAGAATATGAATAGGCTTCTGTGTTTTACATAGCCGGTAAAATGACAGATTTTAGAAGTATTTCAGCACTGATATCGCACGTATTATGGAGTAATATATGCATGTGCAGAGATCATCAAAGCACTATGAAAGGAAGCGGAAAACGAGTCTGAAAATTTTGCGTAAGACTTATTTCTGCTTTGGTATATCGTAAGCAGACGTTAGTTTTACATTTAACTTTCTGCGTTTTACAGAAATTTCCTGTTGCGCGTATTTACACATCGAACTATAATCTTCATGTCTAAGAGGACAATAAAAAAAACGACCTTTGTGTCGCGAGGTTTGTTGCCCTCTTTTTGTATGAAAAGTTGGTTGAAAGGGGAACTGAATGAAACATATTTTTGTGACAGGCGGCGTTGTATCCGGACTTGGAAAGGGTATTACAGCTGCTTCTTTAGGACGTCTGCTGAAACAGCGTGGATTTAAGGTTATTTCTCAGAAACTGGATCCATATATTAATGTTGACCCTGGTACAATGTCACCTTACCAGCATGGTGAAGTATTTGTGACAGATGATGGTGCAGAGACTGATCTGGATCTTGGTCACTATGAACGCTTTATCGATGAGTCTTTAAATAAGTATTCTAATCTGACATCCGGAAAAGCATACTGGAATGTATTGCAGAAGGAAAGAAGAGGAGAATATCTTGGTGAAACTGTACAGATCATTCCTCATATAACCAATGAGATCAAGAGATTCATTTATTCTGTAGGTGATCGTGCCAATGCGGATATCGTTATTACAGAAATCGGTGGTACGGTAGGTGATATTGAATCACAGCCATTTATTGAAGCTATCCGTCAGATCTCTATTGAAAGACCACAGGATGTATGTTTCCTGCATGTAACATTGGTTCCTTATATTTCTGGATCCAATGAATATAAATCAAAGCCTACTCAGCACTCTGTAAAGGAATTACAGAATCTTGGTGTTCGTCCGAATATCATTATTGCAAGAGCCGATGGTAAGCTTCCGGAAAGTGTTAAGGAAAAGATTTCTCTTTTCTGTAATGTAAAGCCGGATTGTGTTATTGAAAATACAACTGTATCGGATCTTTATGAAGCTCCGATTATGTTAGAAAAGCAGAATCTTTCTTCTATTGTATGCAGAGAGCTGAACCTGGATCCTGGTCAGATTGATTTAACAGAATGGAATTCTATGCTGGAAAGAATTCATCTGGCCCAGACAGATGTAACAGTTGCCCTGGTTGGTAAGTATGTTGCCTTGCATGATGCCTATCTTTCGGTTGTAGAAGCATTGAAACATGGCGGCTATGCGACAGGGGCACATGTCCATATCAAATGGGTGGAATCTGAAAATGTCACAGATGAAACGGCTGGTGCTATTTTCCGTGATGTACAGGGCATCATTGTGCCTGGTGGATTTGGAGATCGTGGCATTGAAGGAATGATTGCCTCCGCAAAGTATGCAAGAGAAAACAATGTTCCATATCTTGGTTTATGCCTGGGAATGCAGATAGCAACAATTGAATTTGCCAGAGATGTATTAGGCTATGCAGATGCCAACTCTAATGAATTTGATCCTAACAGTACACATAAGGTCATAGACTTCATGAAGGGTCAGTCTGATGATATGCAGAAGGGTGGAACGATGCGCTTAGGTGCTTACCCATGTGTCATTCAGGAAGGAAGCCTTCTTGAAAAGTGCTATGGTGTAAAGGAAATCAGTGAAAGACATCGTCACAGATATGAATTCAATAATGAATATCGTGAAGAATATATTTCTCATGGTATGAATATTACCGGTACTTCACCTGATCATAATCTTGTTGAAGCAGTAGAAGTTCCGGCAAATGATTTCTATATCGGAGTCCAGTATCATCCTGAATTCAAGAGCCGTCCTAACCGTGCACATCCTCTTTTCAGAGGATTTATCAACGCTGCTTTAACAAAAAAAGAAGCATAAAATACCTGAATCTGATACTATGAGAGCGTAGCTTTTTTAAAGCAGCGCTCTTACTTTGAAGAAAGGAGTCACCATGGCTGAAAAAATTATCGTACTTGACTTTGGCGGACAGTATAAACAGTTAATTGCCAGAAGAGTTCGTGAGAACCATGTTTATGCAGAAATACTGCCTTATACAACCCCTATAGAGAAACTGAAAGATCCGGATATCAAAGGAATTATCCTGACCGGTGGACCGGATTCTGTATATGCAGAAGATTCTTTAACATATGATCCGGAAATATTTAATCTTGGTAAGCCGGTACTGGGTATATGCTATGGTGCCCAGTTAATTGCCTATTTATTAAAGGGTGAAGTGAAGACAGCACCGGTATCAGAATATGGTCATACGGAAGTAACTGTAGACGCAAAGAATTCCGTATTATTACATGATTGGAAAGAAACATCTACGGCATGGATGTCTCATACGGACTATATTGCAAAGCAGCCAGAAGGCTTTCATGTAACTGCACATACAAAAGTATGTCCGATAGCTGGTATGGAAGATGATGAACGCAAGATTTATGCCGTACAGTTCCATCCGGAAGTCAACCATACAGAAGAAGGCTCCAAGTTATTCCATACTTTTGTCTATGATATCTGTCATTGCACAGGTACATGGAAGATGGACTCCTTTGTGGAAACACAGATTCAGGCATTAAGAGAAAAGATCGGTAATGGCAAAGTCTTATGTGCTTTGTCAGGTGGTGTAGATTCTTCTGTCTGTGCTGTCTTATTGTCTAAAGCTGTAGGAAAACAGTTAACATGCGTATTCGTGGATCATGGTTTATTAAGAAAGAATGAAGGGGATGAAGTAGAAGCTGTCTTTGGACCAGATGGACCATATGAACTGAACTTCATCAGAGTTAATGCCCAGCAGTATTTCTATGACAAACTCAAGGGTGTTACGGATCCGGAGAAGAAACGTAAGATCATCGGGGCAGAGTTTATCAATGTTTTTGAAGCAGAAGCCAAAAAGATTGGTAAAGTAGACTTCCTTGCTCAGGGTACCATCTACCCGGATGTAGTAGAATCCGGTATTGGTAAAGGGGCCGTTATCAAGTCTCATCATAATGTAGGCGGTCTTCCAGATCATGTAGATTTCAAGGAAATCGTGGAACCATTAAGACCTTTATTCAAGGATGAAGTCAGACAGGTAGGACTTGAACTGGATATTCCAGAGAATCTTGTCTACAGACAGCCATTTCCGGGACCAGGTCTGGGTATCCGTATTGTTGGTGAAATTACAGAAGAGAAAGTACGCATCGTACAGGAAGCCGATGCTATCTTCCGTGAAGAGTTAAAGAAGAATCATATTGATACAGGCAAGGGACAGTTCTTTGCGGCATTATCCAATATGAGATCTGTAGGTGTCATGGGAGATCACAGAACCTATGATTATGCCGTTGTATTAAGAGGTGTATTAACTTCTGACTTTATGACAGCTGAAGCTGCAGAGATTCCATGGTCTGTTCTTCAGACATGCATGAACCGTATTATCAATGAAGTAAAGGGTGTTAACAGAGTACTTTATGATCTGACCTCCAAGCCTCCTGGAACAATTGAGCTCGAATAGAAATATATAATATGTGTAATATATGGAAAAGGTAGCGGTTTTGTGCAGCCACTACCTTTTTTTTGAATCATACATTCAGTAAGAGGCTTCAGGACTTACAATTTCGCAAAAGTTAAGCATCATCAGCGTATAAAATTTATCATGCCATTCATTCGGCTGCTTATTGCTGGTAACGATAATGGTGTGTGGGCCTTCTTTCCCATAGCGTCGGTCTATGAGATCAAAGAATTGAGTTGGTGATACCTCCAGAAAGATGAGTATCAATGATTGCTGTATAGCCGGTAAGAACGGTCTTTTCTTTCTTCCGTCCCTAATTGCCATTCGGCATAATCACGAATCCGTGCTTGCGTGCACTGCGCAGTTTCGAACGAGAAATGTGTGTCCTTCTCGAAAGCTCAGCCAGATTCACTCTGTCCAAAGAAAACCTGTCACCGAGCTCTTTCTTCATCTCCTCAAGTGCTTGTGTTATGTAAACGACAAAATCAGAAGAAAAGTCCCGGAAGTATTGATTTTTTGGTACTTCCGGGACTCGCTATTTTTACCGGGTGTCAAAGACCGGATAATATTATACTGCGTGTAATGGGAGGATAAGTTTGAAAAAGGTAAGTGCACGATAATAAATATGAATATTAACGGACATATGCTAGATACTATGAACACATTTAATCCATTTTTCTGTGAAAAATATGGATTCGAATGCACACTGAATGTGGTACCAGAGATCCGTAAGGTAGGGCTCTTCAGGAAGGTCCCTGTTGACACGGTTCAGGTTCTATCCATGGGAAAGGTACTGTTCTCTTACGATCACGATCCCAAGCAGTATCCCAATGAAGGAGAACCAACTCCAGATGAGGATGATATCGGATTTGAGTTGTATTCCCACATCACTGATTTCATTTATGAGAATTTCGATGAAATTATCAATGAGAAGAAGTTATCACAAGGGGAGATTCAGGACCTTGAAGTCGCTCGTTTTAAAGAGGTCAAAGCAAGAATCGATGGGCAAGACGACTTCAACTGGAATGGATACTCTGTCCATGTGTTCCCTATGTGGAAGTTTGGGCCACCTTCTCTAAATCCGGACCATATATATAGCCATCGAACCGATGCCCCTAAGGATGAGGACATCACCTGCTTCTTAGATGTCACTCTGGTAAAAGACGGGAAAGAGTATACCGTCATTGATCAAGACTTTAAAGACAATATCTTCCATGTGGCGCTAACCGATGTCTCATACTATAAATTTGAGAATAAATGGGTTCTCGCTCTCCCCGATTCATTCCTTATCTATCAAGACTTCCTATTGAACTGGGAAGAATTTGTAAAGAAAGCTACGAAGTCTCCGGAGACCTTTGAGATAAAAGAGGTGTAGAACCTTTGGCAGGCCAAGAAATTGGTCTGCCATTTTTATCCTACTATGTGCCGATTATCTATCTTATGAATCAGAAGATTGTTTCTTTGCCAAGCAGGAAATCCAGTACATTGATATGACGAATGCCGTTTTCATCCGTAAATGACGCCGGAATATCCCGACGCATAACGATTTTCTCAAAGAAATCATTCGTCAGTCGCAGAGAGTCCAGTTCACTGGTTGTCTTTTCTGTATGAGACATTTCATAGGCGGATTGGATATATACCTTTTTGTCTCCTTGATTAACAACAAAATCAATTTCCTTTTGCACCTTCTGATCTTTTCGCCTGTCGAGGACGACACCAACATCAACGGAATATCCCTGTATAATCAGTTCATTGTACAGGATGTTTTCCATGATGTGACCCGGATCAAATTGCCGGAAATTAACTCGCGCATTACGGAGCCCGATATCTGTGTAATAATATTTGTTTGGATACTGAAAATATCGTTTTCCCTTGATATCCCAGCGCTTTGCTTCGCTGATCAGAAAGGCATTCTTCAGGTATTCCAGGTAACTTGAAACAGTTTTAGGGCTGATATTCGCTCTTTTTGTACTGTTCAGTGTGTTTGCAATATTGGTAGGGTTTGTCAGAGAACCGACAGATGACGCAAGAAAGTCCAGGATATCAGAAAGTACATCAGGGCGTTCAATTCCCTCACGCTCAATGATATCCTTGATATATACCTCATTAAAAAGCTGTGCTAAATAGTCTTTTCTCTGTCGGTCTTCCTTCAGATTCAGAAGGTATGGCATCCCGCCATAAAGCATATAGCGGTCAAATGCATCTCTTTTATCTCCTCCTGCAGCGGCAAAGAATTCCCGGAAAGAAAGAGGATATACATGAATCTGAGAAGAACGGCCGCGAAATTCTGTTACAATGTCGCTTGACAGCATCCGGGAATTGCTTCCTGTGACATACACATCAAGATTTTTGTATCCCCGCAGTTCATTCAGCATATCATAGATTGTTACCTTTTCGCCGGGCAGATCCGGATCTGGAACGGAAACAGACAGTTGAATTTCATCTATAAAGAGATAGTACTGTTGTGCGCTGTTTTGTATCTTTGCCTCGACCATGTTGCTGAGAGCAATCGGGCTGCGGTATTTTACATCTTTGCGTTTATCAAGTTCGATTGTAATGATGTTCTCGGCGCTCGTCCCCTGTGACAGCAGATAGTCACGAAACAGGTCGAATAAAAGAACGGACTTTCCGCACCGCCGGATTCCGGTAATAACTTTGATCTGGCCATCCCACATATAGGAAACAAGTTGGTGAAGATAAAGATCACGTTGTATCATTGACGCCTCCTGATATTGCACACTTAGTCCGTAATCGTCTTAAGATCGTAATTAAAGTATAACCCGTTGAGCCCTGCTGCTCAACATGAAATTACGCACTTGGGACGTAAGTGGCATAAGATAGTAATCAAATATAACACTATTGCGATCGAAGCAAATTGATTAACAATTTACAGAATTAGACATTTGAAATGAATGGGCTTGGCGTACAGCCCCTTTTCTTTGCATGTGAAGGTTGTGAGCATGCTTCATTCTGACTGGCCTTGTGACATGATTAATAATCTTTCAGACATTGTGTGAAAGAGCAACAGCGTTTTCTTCGTGATCATAAAACGTATTGACAATTGCGGCCGATGAGTCAATGATAATGATGTTTGAATAGTACTGACATCACCAATTGAACTGCAGTACATTTTAGGCTAACAGACAAGAGAATCCAGTATATGCTTCGAAATGAATATCATTTAAAAGGAGATAGATCATGAGTAAACATCTTTCAGAAGCGATCCGTGTACCGATTGAGGGTGACAACCCTTCCATCCGCAGAATTGAGAATCTGTGTATCAAATGCGGTCAGTGCAGGGATATCTGCCGTGATTATGTAAGTGTACTTGGCTATTATGATCTTGCTAAAACCAATGATACAGCTGTGTGCATTCATTGCGGGCAGTGTGCCAATGTATGCCCGGTTGGCTCCATTACAGAAACACCGGAAATGGATGCGGTGCTTGCGGCTGCTGCGGATCCTGAAAAGATCGTGATTGTCAGTACATCTCCTTCTGTGCGTGTTTCCTTAGGTGAAGCTTTTGGCATGCCAAGAGGAAGCTTTGTCGAAGGCAAGATGGTTGCTCTGCTGCGGAAAATGGGTGCTGACTATGTGCTGGATACCAACTTTGCTGCAGATATGACGATTGTTGAAGAAGCCAGCGAACTGGTGGAACGTCTGACAAAACATACTGGACCTTTACCACAGTTTACATCCTGCTGTCCTGCCTGGGTGAAGTTTGCCGAGATTTATTATCCGGAACTGCTGCCGAATATTTCATCCGCCAAGAGCCCGATCGGTATGCAGGGTCCGACGGTTAAAACATATTTTGCAAAGAAGATGGGCCTTGATCCAAGCCGTATTGTCAATGTTGCTTTGACTCCATGTACAGCCAAGAAGTTTGAAATCCGCCGTGAGGAAATGAATGCGTCCGCAAAATATCTTGATATGCCCGATCTGCGCGACATGGACCACGTCATTACAACAAGAGAACTTGCTGACTGGGCTAAAGAGAACCATATTGATTTTGGTTCGCTGGAAGATGCAAAGTTTGACAAGCTGATGGGTGAGGCATCCGGGGCCGGAGTGATCTTTGGCAATACAGGTGGTGTGATGGAGGCTGCAGTCCGTACAGCATATGAATATGTAACGCACAAACCTGCACCAGATCAGCTGTATACGCTGGAACCAGTGCGCGGCATGCAGGAGATCCGCGAAGCATCGTTACAAGTTGGCGATCTTCATCTGAACCTGGCTGTCATCTATGGCACATCCAATGTCCGCAGGTTTCTGGCGATGGCAAAAGAAACCGGAAAGCAGTATGACTTTGTGGAAGTAATGACCTGCCCAGGCGGCTGTATTGGCGGCGGCGGTCAGCCCAAGGCTTCCATAGATGAGCGTGAAAAGATGCTGGAAAACCGCATTGCAAGCCTTTATCAAAGAGATGCATCAATGAAGATCCGCAAGAGCCATGAAAATCCTGAACTGAAACAGCTCTATGCAGAATTCTATGGCAAGCCGCTGTCACCACTAGCAGAAAAGATGCTGCATACATCTTATACCGACAGGAGTTCACTGCTTGGTGAAGATGCTGGAAAGTATCAGACACTGCAGACGTTTGAAACAAATGGAAAAGAAGCGAAATCAGGGATTGCGGCCTATATTGGAGATGCAAGCAAAGAGACAGAAACAGCCAGCGATTATGAAGAAATCACAGAACCTGGCAGTAAGACACGGAAATGGAAATGCCGCATCTGCGGATACATCTATGAAGGAGAAAACCCGCCGGCAGAATGTCCGGTATGCCACAAGGACAGCTCATACTTTGACCTGATCAGAACATGGAAGTGCAGGGTGTGCGGCTATGTCTGTGAAGATGTGAATCCACCGGCAGAATGCCCGGTATGTCATAAGGACAGCTCGTATTTTGACCCAATTGACTGATGATTCTTCTGTTTCGCAAGGTAATTGAAATCTGCAGGAGGCATGCATGCTTGAAATCGGATCAATTGTATGGGGTGTCAAAGATATCAATCGGGCAGTGGCTTTCTGGTCTGCGGCTTTGGATTATCACCTGAAATATCCAGCCGAAGTTGATTGGGCAGTTCTGATACCTAAGTCTGGCAATGGCATTCAGCTGTCTTTGAAACTGATTACGTCGGATAAGGCACAGAGACATCATATGGATCTGTTTACCGATCATCAGAAGGAAGAAGTGGAACGTCTGCTTTCTCTTGGAGCGACGAGAAAGAAATGGAACTATGAGGATGGCGCAGACTATGTGGTGCTGAATGATCCGGATGGAAATCCGTTCTGCGTCGTACAGCGCTGAAAGGATGATTTGAAAGAAGGATAATGATGCGAATGATCGCAGTTGTCCGCTTTTGATCTAGTGAATGGCACAAAGGGCAGACATTCCCATGTTGGAAAGATGCTTCGTGAATAAGGTGGAGAGAACAGATGGAGAAAAACAGGCTGGTGGCTTTTTCCGGCCAGAACTGCCCGCATTCTCAAATAGTGTTTGCACTGGCAGATCCTGCAGACTGCGGTATCCTCTAACCGTATGCAGAAAACAGAGAAAAGAGAAAACTATATTCTGGATTTTTCGCATGTGTATCCAGATGATATTGAGAAGAAGGTTCTTCGTCTTCACCGCATTGACTGCAGTGATATTCAGGGGACGGATCTCTATGTGACACCGCAGGCTGCTGAAAAGATCCGTGAAAGAATCCGCCCTTATGGAATTCATGGCATTCATTTCCTGGACAATGGGAATTACCACTATGTAACGGGTATTATTACAGAACGGATCAAAACGCCGTATGTACTGTTTTTGTTTGATCATCATACAGATATGCAGCGGCCGACGATTCATGATCTTGTCAGCTGCGGCAGCTGGGCAGGGGAGATGCTGCGGCGAAGATCTATGTTAAAGCAGCTTGTGCTGATTGGACCGTCTTCCGCTCAGATTACACATCTGCCAGAGGAAATGAAAAAGAAAGTACTGTGCATCAGTATGCAGAAACTGGAGAGCGAGGAGGCCGGACAGGCTTTTGGCTTGATCCGGAATGATCTTCCTGCGTATATCTCGATTGATAAAGATGTGCTGGACCGCTCCTGTGCAAGAACCAACTGGGACCAGGGCAGCATGAATCTTGCGATGCTTGGCCGGATTGTAAAAGAAACATTCCATCATCATCGTGTCATTGGCGTTGATATCTGCGGTGAATGTTCTCTGCAGGAGCCGGCAGGAGAACTTGCAGAGGATCTGAAAATCGATGAACATACAGATGAGATCCTCTATCATTTCCTGTCGTCATATCTCTAAGTTCTTTCTTTATGCTATACTTGCCTCGGTTTTAGTAATACATCAGGCAGTATCACAGCGATTTCATGCAGGAGGGATACATGACAAATACAGACCGCTATATCAGTCCGCTCTCAGAGCGCTATGCAAGCAAGGAAATGCAGTTCATCTTCTCTGAGGACCACAAATTCCGTACATGGAGAAGACTCTGGATTGCACTTGCCCAGACGGAGAAGGAACTTGGAATTGACCGCATCACGGATGACATGATCGCAGAGATGAAGTCACATCAGGATGACATCAACTATGATGTGGCAAGGGCAAGAGAGAAGGTTGTCCGCCATGATGTAATGAGTCATGTGTATGCCTATGGCGTACAGTGCCCTAAGGCAAAGGGCATCATTCATCTTGGTGCCACAAGCTGCTATGTCGGCGACAATACCGATATTATTCTGATGAAGGAAGCACTGACACTGGTACGCAGGAAGCTGATCAATGTGATTGCAGCGCTGGCAAAGTTTGCCCGTGAGCAGAAAGACCAGCCGACCCTTGCTTTTACGCATTATCAGCCGGCTCAGCCGACAACAGTTGGCAAGCGGGCGACACTTTGGATCAATGAATTCATGCTGGATCTGGAAGAAGTTGAGCATGAACTGAAGAATCTCAAGCTGCTTGGCTCCAAGGGAACAACTGGCACCCAGGCATCTTTCCTGGAACTGTTCCAGGGAGATCTTGAAAAGGTGGATGCTCTGGATCCGATGATTGCAAAGAAGATGGGCTTTGAGGCGTGCGTTCCGGTCAGTGGTCAGACCTATTCCCGCAAAGTAGACACGCAGGTTGCCAATGTGCTGGCTGGCATTGCGGCCTCGGCCATGAAGATGGCAACGGATATCCGTCTTCTGCAGCATATGAAGGAAGTGGAGGAGCCGTTTGAAAAGACACAGATTGGTTCTTCTGCCATGGCTTACAAGCGCAATCCGATGCGTTCTGAGCGGATCTGCTCTTTGTCCCGCTATGTCATGGTGGATGCTTTGAATCCTGCCATTACAAGCGGTGTGCAGTGGTTTGAGCGTACACTGGATGATTCTGCCAACAAGCGTCTGTCCATTCCGGAAGGTTTCCTTGCTATCGATGGTGTGCTGGATCTCTGCCTGAATGTGACCGATGGCATGAAGGTGTATCCGAAGATGATTGAGCGTCATCTGAAAGATGAGCTGCCATTTATGGCAACCGAGAATATCATGATGGATGAGGTGGAGAAGTATGGCGGCAATCGTCAGGAGCTCCATGAGCGCATTCGTGAGCTGTCCATGCAGGCAGGCCGCCGTGTCAAGGAAGACGGTCTGGACAACAATCTGCTGGAACTGATTGCCAATGATCCGATGTTCCATGTCACGCTGGAAGAACTGCAGTCAAAGCTGGATCCGAAGCTGTATGTCGGCTGTGCGCCGCACCAGGTGGAGAAGTATCTGGATACAGTGATTCAGCCGGTGCTGGATGCGAACAGAGATCTGCTTGGCGAAGTGGCCGAGATCAATGTCTGAGTAAATTATGAGAAAAGAAAAGTCGGACGGCATCTGGATATGCTGTCCGCTTTTCTCCTGGGTGCCTGAAGGCAGAAGGAGATACTGTGTATTATTCAACGGATTATGTATCACCACTTGGTATTGTTACGCTTGCCAGTGATGGCAGGAATCTGGCTGGTGCCTGGTTTGAAGGACAGAAATACTTTGGCGGCGCCATTGGTTCACAATGGGAAGAAAAGGATGATCTGCCTGTGTTCAAAATGGCAGTGGACTGGCTGGATCTCCCGGAACCATCGAGCTGGAATAGTTCAGCAAGGCTTGGATGTGTATTGGAAGTAGGAGAAAATCATCGGAAAACAGCATGTTTTGATGCCTGAACCCCAATGAAAACATATAAATTCATGAAAAAAGCCGTCCATGAGACGACTTTTTCAGTATCCGGGAATTTGTCTGATACCATTTCCTCGAAAAGCACTATTCTGTGTGGGTAATTCGGGGTATTCTCCGCGGTTTGAACAGAACCCGGAGTCGGAAAATATATGAATGATAAATGTTGGCAGGTATGTAATTATCTGAAATTGATCGTCCACTCTATGTAATCTTCTTTGCTGATTCTGCCTTCTAAATCAGCTTTCTTTTGAATCCAATTATCCAGAAAGTCAAACATTAGTTCATTGCTGAAATGCAGAGAGTAATCATTCTTCCCATTTTTTTTAATCAAAATCGGGAAATCACGATCGTATTCCAGAAGGTGATATGCAAAGTCCAGCGTATTCGTATGAGGCTTGCCGCTTGGATACAGATTTTTCTGGAAAAAGGAATTTCAGCAAGGGTATATATGATCAACCAGAAATCTAATAGTCAAGAAGTAAGCATGTAAATATTCGCTGTTAATACAAACGAAGCGCTTGGATAATCCCGGAAAGTTATTGACAGAACTGATGAAATAAAATATATTACAACAAGAAAGGGGCGTTGTAGTTCCGGGAGGATTGAAACTATATGAATGCACAAAACTGTCTGGATATCCTTAGGGAGATTAAGGATGTGGCTTTTGCCACAGTGAATGACGAGGGAAAGCCGGAGGTCCGGATCATCGACGTGATGATCGTGGAGCAGGATAAGCTGTATTTCTGCACTGGTCGTGGAAAGGATTTTTACCGTCAGCTCATAGAACATCCGGACGTAGCCGTTACCGGACTGAATAAAGAGTTCCAGATGGTACGACTGTCTGGGAAGGCAGAAACGTTGCCGGATCAGAAGTTCTGGATTGACCGGATTTTTGAAGAGAATCCAGCGATGAATGGCGTTTATCCGGGCGAGAGCCGCTATATTCTGGAACCGTTCTGCATCAGCAGCGGTGAACTGGAATTCTTTGATCTCGGGAAAAGCCCGATTTATAGAAAAAGCTTCGTGTTTGGCAGTGCTAAGGCTTCGAGAGAAGCAACACAGAATACGGGAAAAGAGTCACAAATTTGTCATTCGCCTCGTGAAAAAGGTTTCCTGATTACCGATGTCTGCATCGGATGCGGAAAGTGCATGCGCGGCTGCCCGCAGCAGTGTATTGCGAAGGGGACACCATTCCTGATCCATCAGGAGCACTGCCTGCACTGTGGACTCTGTTTTGAGAACTGCCCGGTTCAGGCAATTGTAAGGAGAGGAGCATAAGATGCTGAAGGATGTATGGGTCTTGCTTACCACCAAATGGGACTTTTTTGGAAAACTGCTTCTTGAACATATCGAGATTTCGATCACGGCAATTCTGATCGCCATTGTGTTCGGCGGACTTGTCGGCATCCTGATCAGTGAATATCAGAAGAGCGCGAAGCCGACACTAGGTGTTATTAATTTTCTCTATACCATACCTTCGATTTCCATGCTGGGCTTTCTGATCCCTTTTTCCGGAATTGGCAATGCGACGGCGGTGATCGCACTGACCATCTATGCATTGCTCCCGATGGTGCGGAATACTTATACAGGCATGACCAACGTGGATCCTGCCATTCTGGAAGCGGCGAAGGGTATGGGCAGTACAAAAAAGCAGATTCTGTTTCGCGTGCAGCTTCCTCTTGCTATGCCGGTGATCCTCTCCGGCATCCGGAACATGGTCACGATGACAATCGCCCTTGCCGGTATTGCGTCCTTCATAGGCGCCGGCGGGCTTGGCGTTGCGATCTACCGTGGCATTACAACGAATAATGCGGCGATGACGATTGCGGGCAGCCTTCTGATTGCTATTCTTGCCCTTGTGGTGGATTTCCTGCTGGGTTTTGTGGAAAAACGGATGAAACTGCATGGAAAAAAAGCACAGAAACAGAATCGGATCATGGCTGTGACAGCTGTGGCTCTGATTGTCTGCCTGATTGCCGGCATTGCGATTCCCCGCCGGAGCAATAAAGTGATTCATCTGGCTACGAAGCCGATGACCGAGCAGTATATTCTCGGGGAGATGCTGAAAACGGTAATTGAACAGGATACAGATCTGACCGTTGACCTGACACAGGGTGTCGGCGGTGGTACATCCAACATTGAACCGGCTATGGAGAGCGGGGAATTTGATCTTTATCCGGAATACACCGGAACCGGCTGGAACATGGTTTTAAAACGAGACAGCCTGTATTCGGAGGATCAGTTTGAAGAGCTGCAGAAAGAGTATCAGGACAAGCTGGGACTCACCTGGGATGTGATGCTGGGCTTCAATGATACTTACGGGATAGCTGTCCGGAAGGAGATTGCGGACAAGTATGGACTGAAAACGTATTCTGACCTGCAGAAAGTTAATGGAAAACTGGTCTTTGGCGCGGAGTACGATTTCTTTGAACGGCAGGATGGTTATGACAAGCTCTGCAGCACCTACGGGCTCAGTTTTAAATCGACCAGCGACATGGACATGGGACTGAAATATCAGGCAATTAACAGCGGAAAGATTGATATCATGCCGGTGAATACGACAGACGGACAGCTCTCTCAAGCGGATGTCACCGTGCTTGAAGATGACAAACAGATGTATCCGTCCTATCAGTGCGGGATCGTCGTTCGTCAGGAGATTCTTGATAAGTATCCGGAGCTTCAAACAGCACTTCAGAAATTTGACAGAATCCTGACGGAAGCCGATATGCAGGAAATGAATTATGAAGTGGAAACGGAAAAGAAAGAGCCTGCGGACGTTGCAGAAGCATTTCTGATGGAGAAGGGACTGGTGAAATAAGAGATGAATACAGCAATTGAGTTTCGGCATATCCGGAAATCGTATGGGGATACGGTCATTGTCCCGGATTTAAATCTGAAAATCGAAAAAGGCGAATTTGTCACCATCATCGGTTCTTCCGGATGCGGCAAAACAACGGCGCTGAAAATGATCAACGGTCTGATTCCGCCGACCAGCGGAGATATCCTGATCAACGGAGACAATATCCGTAACAAGGACATGATCGCGCTCCGCCGCGGGATCGGATATGCGATTCAGGGCAGTGTGCTTTTTCCGAATATGACCGTGGAGCAGAATATCTCCTATGTTCCAAGTCTCTTGAATAAGAAGGATAAGGAAAGGACAGCAAAAGCAGTGGACAAATGGATGCAGATCATCGGACTGGATCCATCAATGAAGGAACGCTATCCCTCAGAACTTTCCGGCGGACAGCAGCAGAGGGTCGGTATCGCCAGAGCACTTGCAGCCTCTCCGGATATCCTGCTTATGGGTGAGCCCTTTGGTGCGGTGGACGCAGTCACAAGGGAACAGCTTCAGAATGTACTGAAAGAGATTCATAAGAA
>DXZE01000027.1:27942-28214 GCA_019415435.1 Erysipelotrichaceae bacterium | reverse complement strand
TAAGAGACAGCAGCTGATCCGCAGGATCAGTGAAGTGACTGGTAAGCCGTTCAGCTTCTTTTATGGAAATGAACCAATGCCATATGATGCTTCAGATAAGGAGAAGGATATCTTGATGGAGTATCGAAAGGCGACCGCACGGCAGAAGAAGCTGATCGAGTCCCTGATTGACGCAGTAATTTATAACGGATAGAGCTAAAGATTGGCCAGAAATCACGGCCATGATAATACGAAACGACTTCCGCAGGATGACCTGGCGCAATGACTAGTGA
>DXZE01000027.1:0-27932 GCA_019415435.1 Erysipelotrichaceae bacterium | reverse complement strand
GTCCTGCGGTTTTGTTTTATCTGGCAGTTGTAGTTTTGGCTTGAGGGGGGGAAGATGTTATGAAAAATGTTGAGGATTTGGCGCGCAGTAATATTGCGGCGAATAGCAGACCGCCGCCAGAAGAGAAGTGGGAACCATGCAGAGATTCAGAATATTGTCTGGATGCTTCTGCGGCGATGACCGATATGGTGATGTCGCTTGCAGCGGAATTCCAGCAGGATCTGGATTCCAGACAGACACTTGACCTGGTTGTCAGTTCCACCTGTGCATTCTATGATGGCGACTGGTGCGGCATCCTGAGTCTGCAGAATGATCTTGATGCATGGACACCACTTCACTGGTACAATGCAGCGACGGGAGGTATGACGGATCCAAGAGCAAAAAGGCTCGAAAGGTGTTAGAGCTGAGTTGACGAGTTAGATGTTGGGGAGCTGTGGCTGTGAGATAGATGTCAGAATGGCGGTAATGCTAAAATACAATAATTACAAGTAATATCAGGAGGAACAGGCTTTTTGAAGAAGTTATTGATTACAATTTTGAAAATAGTGGTTTTCTTTATAGGATGGGCTGTGTTATCCGGTATCATTGATATTCCGAGCGACAATCCCGCAATATGGAGATTTTTCGCGGAGCTAATCCCACTTACTGTCATGATACTTTTCACTGTGGTCTTTTGGCTGATCGAGAAGAAAACCGTAAACATACCAATAAAAGAAAATTCAGGTAAAGGGACACTGGTGGGAATTGCTATAGGTATCATTTGGATTGGAACAGCTTCATTAATTCTTATTTTTTCTAAGCAGTTGGAAATTACCGGCAAAAATGAAGTCTCGTTCTTATGGCTTTGGATTCTTTCAGCATTTCTTAATGTCATCATGCAGGAACTCCTTGTAAGAGGATACATATATCAGCTTTTGAAAGAAAGATACAACCTTCCCGCAGCCGTTATTGTTACAACCGCAATTTTTACGTTTATGCATGGCGGAGCATTCGAAGCGGGAGTTATTCCTGTCATAAATGTTGTTACGATGTGTCTTTTTACTATGGCACTATATGAGTCGGAGAAAACGATCCTTGCACCCATAATGGCGCATTCCATATGGAATATCATCGGGGCATTGATTCTCGGAGGGGTTAGTCTTGCCGATGATTATCCGAGTATTTTGACCATGACAGCTTCTGCAAATAAGCTGCTGTCAGGAGGAGCGTACAAGATAGAAGCAAGTATTGTAGTGACCATTTTGAATGTAATCTTAATTGGGATATTTTATATTCGATATCGAAAAGCTAAGTGTATCGAGGCACAGGAACAATAATAAAAAGACAGACCAAGGCTCCTCACTACTGATTAAGATCAGTGGTGAGGAGCCTTTTTATGCTTCGATGTCGATTGTGATGCCGGACTTGAAGTCCACGGAGAAGTGGTCGGCGAAGACGGTGATCTTCTCGATGAGCTTTTTGACCAGAGCTTCATCAAACTCTGTGATGTCGGTTTCCTGACCAGTGATAAAGTCCTGCAGCTTCTTGATCCGGATCATGGCTTCTTCCCGGGGGTGGCCGTCGACCTCGGACTGTTCTTTCTGGTCGCAAAGCCGGAAGATCTCATCAGCGATGGCATCGTAGTCTTGTTTATTGTTCACCACCTTGATGAGCTCCTTTTGCAGTTCTTCCAGCCGATCTTGAATGCCATCCGGCGATAGGGTATCGCCGCTTACCCCGGATGGGAACCTGACACTGGTGGATGACATCTCAGCAAAGAGCGGCAAGCAGTTCATTAAGGTGGTCACCAAGAACAGCAACTATTTTTATTTCATCATCGACCGCGATGACAAAGCCAAAGAAGAAAAAGAAGCCAGCGAACCAGCCGGATCCGGATGCGGATTACCGTGAGTATGAGGATGGCTACGATTTTCCCGAAGAGGAGGATCCAGAAGAAGACCATGGATCTGAAGACGAATAAAACCATACAGGCAGTTTCTGTTTGGAACTTGTTGAACACGAAAATTAAACGAATGTAATCAGATTGAATAAACTGCAAACATTTGTTAAAATCACAGCAGGAGGTGAATGATGTATATGAAGCCAACACAGCAATTCATTTCCATGCAGGAACTGAAGAAGGAAGGATATTCTTACTACGATATCAACAAGCTGAAAGATTCAGGCAGGCTTGCCAGAGTGAATAAAAAGTATTATGAGAATCTTGATTTCAGCGGTGAGCCGAATGACTTCTATGCTGTTTCCGCTGTCTCAGATAAGGCTGTGGTCTGCCTGATCAGCGCAGCGGCATATTACGACCTGTCTGAAGAAAGGCCGTCGGCAGTGGAGGCCGCACTTCCCAGAGGCACCAGAATGCCTTCACAGCCGGACTGGCCTGCCATGAAATTCTTCCTTTTTTCTGAGGAACGATATGAAACAGGGATCAAAACGGTGAATGAAGACGGGAATCTGTATCGCATCTACGACATGGAAAAGACAGTATGCGACATTGTATTCTATCGGAATAAGATCGGGTTTGAGCCTGCTGTCAAGATCGTAAAAAATTATCTGAACCGTAGCGACAGGGATATCAATCGTCTGATGAAATATGCGGAAAAACTGCGCGTGGAGACTGCCATGCGGCAGTTTCTAGAGGTGCTTGTATGAGAAATGCTTCATCAGTGAAAGACAGGCTGAAGAACTATGCGAAAAAGAGCGGAAGAACCGTTCAGGATGCATTAACTGTTTATATTCTGGAACGGGTTCTCTACCGGATTTCTGTTTCCAGATATGCAGATGATTTTACGCTGAAAAGCGGCATCCTTCTCTATGGCTTGTATACAGATGACTTTACGAGAGCTACACCGGACATCGACCTGCTTAGAGAACACATTTCGAATGATCTTGAGACATTGAAGACAGTTTTTGGAGAAATACTGAAAACAGAGGCAGATGACCCAATCCGCTTTGATATGAATACCCTTGAGGCAGTCAATATTACGGAATTTAAAAAGTATCATGGTGCAAGGATTTCAGTAACTGCTTATCTTGACCGGACAAGAATTCAAGTTGGCATTGATATCGGATTCGGTGATGTCGTTTATCCGAAACGGCAGAAAATGAATTATCCAACACTGCTGGATGATGATCCTGTAGAACTGTATGCATATTCTGTTTATACGATCGTTTCTTAGAAAATGGAGGCAATCGTTTTCCTTGGCGTGGTGAACAGTCGATGTAAAGATTTCTATGATCCCATGACCATTCCCGAACGTGAGGATTTCGATGGCAGCATATTACAGGAGTCTTTGATTGAAACATTCAATAATCGTCACACCACATTTGACGATATTGCTGCATTTGAAGATGATTTTATCGAAGATCGCAGCCACCAGCAGCGATGGAAAGGCTTCTTAAAAAACAAAAGGGTTGCTTCACCGCTATCATTTGAAGAAACCATGAATGAAGTGAAATACTTTATTCTTCCGGTAATCACTGCAATCCGGGAGAACAAACCATTTTCCGGACATTGGAATCACATTTCCAGAGAATGGGAGTGAACAAATCATAACAAGCTATGCAGACCACCTGTCATACCACAGACGGTCTTTCATATGCCTGGACTTCCGTGCCATCCTTCATGGTGAAACGAATGTCGTCCTTGGAGAAGACGGTAACGTAGTCGACCATCCCATGCCAAAGGCGGGCATCATATTTTTGGATTGGAAGTGGGAGCGTTCTTGTAAAAAAATGATCATCCTGTCATACGCATCTTTTGCGATCTCATTTTTCCTTTCACTTGCCACGAAGCAGTGCTGCATCTGAACACCACGTTCTGCAAGCGGATCAATCAGAATGTGCTCCACGCCAACCGCTTCCAACGCATCATGTAGTTCTCTCATATCAACGCGATACTCACTGCCAAGCAGGACACAGGGTATATAGTCTTTTGTAATGGATAAGATGTTGTTGAACTTTGCAATCTCAGCTTTACCCAGGAAAACCGACCCCTTCATATAGTTCCCAATCAATATTTTTGTTCCAAGAGAGAACTTATTGTAGTCTAATGGCGCATCATCGATCACCAAAGCAGCAACCTGTTCTTTTGACAGCACCGGCTTAATGACGAGTAAAGCTGCATATTCTGAATTTGTAATAATGCTGCCCATTTGACTTGCCATGATTGCTCCGGCGGACGATCCCATAATAACTACATGGTCCATATCCAGGTGGTATTCATCTGCGTGTGCCATCAGGAAACGAAATGCTTCATTTGCCTGTACCAACGGTGTCGGGAAATGATAATCAGGAACTAATGCATAGTCGATATTTACAAGATTGAATCCCTCTGAACAGATATCATCAAGCAAAGCAGTCGCATTGTTTTCTGCTAATGGATCGCCATCGCATTTACTGCCGCCGAAAAATCCTCCTCCGTGGAAGTAGATCAAAGTCGGGCGCTGCGTCTGAGTGAGTTCATCTGGATAGGTGATATCCAGAAAGCTGTTCGGGTAGACATCCGAATACTTTATTTCTGTGGAGATATACTGACCGTTATCTTTCTTTGCCCGCAAAGGCTCGTGGAGCGGCTCAAAAATATTTTTTGTATTAACAGTTCCCTGCGACAGATTTTGTATCGCGCCTACCATGATTTGCGTATGTGTAAGGAGAACGACCGCTCCTGCAATGAAGACAGCCAGTATGACTAAGATTGTCATTAACAGGGCATGTAGCTTATTTTTCTTTTTTTCAGTCATTTGTTCTTTTCAACATCCTGCCAGTTGGTGTTATGTAGGATCTCCGCATTTTTTCCAATGAATACCGAACCCGCTTCTTCATCACCTGTGAGCTTGTAAAGCATCCATGCAGTCATGTAGCCGTCTGAGCGCATCAGCATCTGCTCGTGCTCTGCACCGTTAGCTCTGCCGCGGACCTTCATGACGCTGTCGGTAACTTTGTCGTAATTTTCCATAAGAGCGGATAAGGGTGAAACGCCGCCAAAGCCCTTCTCTGGGTCTTTGCCGGAGTCGTCCGATTTTCCGGTACCGGCAGCCATGAAATAAGGCACTGTAATTTTGGAGGTGTCATATTCCCAGCCCATATTCTTTGCAAGCGTGGGATAAGCTGCGCTTCCAGTGAAAATGGTCTTATAGTGCCTGCCGTTTTCATAGTTTGTCAGTGCGCATATTGCTCCAGCTCCGCCCTGGGAATAACCGATAATGCCCATGTTCTCATAGTCGATCTTGCCTGATAATACGCTATCAGCAGGGACATTCAGCATGAAGTCCAGAGTAAGGGAGGCCGTCTCGCCATTTCCGGTTTGCCCGTCCTCGTTTCCGACCACTATAAAGCCCCAGGAAGCTAAACGTGAGAAAAATGGTTCGAACGAAGAAGCTGGCGTGCCGCTGGCATTAACCACCATGATCATTGGCCATACCTTGTCACCCGTTTCCAGGTCTTTGGGGTACCAAACCCGGATCTTACGGATAGATTCATCATCAGAAGCAAACTCTGTGTAGGCTGTCTCATAAGAACCGGGCTGAGAATACTTCATCTCCAGCGGTGCATCCGATCTGAAGTCCTTGTAATAGCCCTCTACAATGTCGTTGTTCCCGTCGCCATCCGGCAGCATGGACTTAATATAAAAGAATGCAGTGATGCCCAGCGAGAGAATGATCACTGACAGGATCAATACGATTTTCATCACCTTCTTCATAAAGGCCTCCTTGACAAACTGTAGAAATAAATGTAACAATCAAATATCGATGATACAAGTGTTTCAACGAAAATGATACAATAGATGGAGGTTTGTTTCATCAGATGAATATGAACAATGAGCAGAAAAACTCTTATGTGAAAAAGCAGATTACAGCTGCATTGGTAGACCTTTTAAAGGACAAATCCATCGCCGATATTTCTGTCAAAGAATTGACGCAGAAGGCGCAGGTCGGCAGAGTTTCGTTTTATCGAAACTACCAAACAAAGGAAGACATTCTTAGAGAGGAGGCTGACCGTCTGATTAAAGAGTGGGGACGCCGTTATGAAACGAATCCTGAATCCTCCCCGGAAACGCTCTTTCCATCCCTCTTTGATTTCTACAGGGAAAATAAAGAATATTACACCATCCTTTATCAAGCCGGGATGGCCTCTGTCATGCTTGAAACGATTTTGAACACTATACAGATCACGGATGAGATGGAAAATTTGGAAGCTTATTTGAAATCATTTTGGGCATATGGGATTTACGGATGGATGATCGAGTGGATAAAGCGTGGGATGCCGGAATCCGGGAGCGAGTTGTTAACATTATTTAAGCAGGCAAATTCCAGTTTGTCGCTTTGATTTCTTTAGATATTTTTTCCCCATTTGAGACGTGGATTTTCGATATGTTTCCGAAAACAGAGCCAAATGCTGGAAATGTTCCCACAGACAGTCGGTCGGCGTGATTATGTTTTCCACTGTCTCGGGGCACGTGGAGACAGTTGCTCTACTAACGAGGACAAATTGAAAAAGTGGCTATAAAGCCCGTGTTTAAGCAATTTCTGCGGCATCCGTCTTTCTGAAAAGAGAGGCGGGTGCCGCTTTTCTGTCAGGGAAAATGTGAAAGTTGGTCTGGTTGGCCATTATTGAAATCAGTCGCTCAGCAGATTATCTAGATCACGTTTGGAATATAGAACACGTCGCACTTCCATAGTGTCATCGATGACGACATAAAAAACTGAGAAGTTTCTCACGTTGATTCTGTAATATGGATGTAGTCGTTTCTTGGATGAGTGAAACGGCACATATGACAGTGGTGCTTCAAGCCGATTCCGAATTGCAGATTCGATGTCATCAACCAGACGATCTGCGGCGCTTGGGTTCTGGAGATCTGTTGTGATATAATCCACAATCTCATTCAGATCTTCTTCAAAAAGGGGAAGAAACGACAGCTTATACTTTTTCACGGATGCGGCTCCTTACTCTGCCGAAGACTTCCGCTTCGGAGTATCGCCTGTCCGATTTCGCTGCTGCTGCATCGGCTTCGTCAAGCTTACGTTCTGTATCGTCGGTGAGCGCGGAGTATTGTTCGATGCTTAACAGTACCATGGTACCATAACCGTTTTTCGTGAGAAAGACTGGTTCATTTGATTCCATGACAGTTTCTTCAAGCTCAGGGAATTTGTTTCTGAGATCAGATACAGGACGGATGTTGATCATAGTTATTACTCCTTTGTTATCAGTATAATATCATTACTTTATCATAATCACAAGGAAAAAGACGAACCGGTTCGGCTTTTCTTTGTTGGCTGGATAAACCTATATGTTATCATATTGAATGAAATGCGTCTGTGGAAAAAACAGATATATCTACTTAATAAACTTTCCGCAAGAGTTGACCTATAGAAAAAAATCAGAAATTATTGCATCGTATGAACGGTAGAGTGATTGGTTGTCAGCTCTCAGTTTGACGGAGCGGCAAATTCCAATTTCTTGGAGGTGAGGAAAATCAAAGCGTATTTTGAACAGATTAGAAAGTCGAGTAAAATTGTGCCGTTCAAAAGGCAGATAATCATTACGTTAGGAATAATTACGTTAGGCTTTCTCCTTGGTATCTTACAGAAATGGATAGATGGCACAGGGGGAAGTAATCTTCCTTTGATATTACAGCAACTGGATATTGGAAACTATTTTGGACGATTAGCAATATGGATTTTACTTGGAACGATAATTTCTGTGTATTCCGAATCTCCGCTGAGGGCTGCTATTAACACGTTTATTTTCTTCATAAGCATGTTGGCTGGGTACTATCTTTATTGTAATTATGTTTTGGGGTTCTTGCCGAGAACCTATATGATGATGTGGATGGTGATTGCTTTTGCTTCATTCTTTATGGCATATATATGTTGGTATGCTAAAGGGAACGGAACCATTGCAGTAATCATATCAAGCGTGATTATTGGTATTTTGTTTGCACAAGCATTTAATCTTAATATCACCCAAGGCTTTTATGTGTATCATTCTTTGGAAGTGCTTACATGGTTAATCGGTGTAATCCTCTTGCGAAGAAAACCAAAAGAATATGCTATTGAACTCAGCTTATCTGTGGTTATCGCCTATATTTATCAACTGGCAATGGCACATTGGGGATAAAGACAAATTTCAGTTTTATGCCTTGGTTTTTGATAGATAACGTTCCACAGAAGGTGAACTGATTTCGATATGTCCCGGGGCAGGTGGAGCGGGTAATAGTCTGCAGTAACTTATCCAGGGGCAAAAAGTGTAAGAGTTGAGTTGCCGAGTCAGATGCTGGATAGTTGTGGCTGTGAGATAAATGTCAGAATTAATAATAAATTCCGGATGCATTAAAAGCGTCCGGAAATTTTTATGCCCGAATTTTCAAGTCAAATGCAACGATGTTGAATAATAAACTTCATACGGCGTTTTGTATCCAAGACATTTGCGAGGACGTTTATTCAGTTCATCAATTTTGCTCTGTATGTAGTCGTCCGTAATATCCATCAAATCTTTTCCTTTCGGAAAGTATTCTCTCAGAAGGCCATTTGTATTTTCTTTCGTACCTCTTTGCCATGGATGAAGCGGACGGGGAAAGTAGAATTGCACACCATCAAGTGCCGCAGTCACTTCGCTGTGCCTACTGAATTCCTTTCTTCGATCCGAAGTGATTGATTTCAAAGGCTGATCCTTCAGAACTTGAATCATTACTTTATTGACTGGATCAGCCTTTTTCTCATTTGCTTTTCCGATCCACCAGCGTAACAATACAAGCTTTTCCCGTTACAGCGGCAACCGTATCTCCTTCCCAGTCTCTCAGACGGCTACTTTTATCAGCTGATGCCGGCCTTTCATCTATTTCATGACTGATCCGTATCTGCCCGCGGCGTTCCTGATATAACTCCTCTGCCACTGCGGGAATATATGCCATTGATACTGTTACGCTGCAGTTTTCTTGAAACAGTTGCCTTATTTCTGCCCAGACGCTGCGCGATTTCAGTCATAGAACAGCCTATGGCACGAAACTTCAGAATCATTTCTCTCCCTACTAACGTAAGATGTTTACTGCAGCACATGGTTTTCCTTTCAATGTTGTCTATGCAAACCTCATTGTAATGAATACCTTGTGCTGCTTTTATTACTCATTTCAGGTTGTTGCAGTTACAGTGTAAATTCGGGATATAAAAAAGAGGAAATCGGTATGATTTCCTCAGGCGTTGAACCGATAGCCCAGTCCCATATCATAGTGGACATGCACGGGACGGGATGGATTCACTTCAATCTTTTCACGAATATGACGGATATGGACAGAGATGATCGGCCTTACTTCAAACGGTTCTTCCTGCCTGGTATGGCGGAAAATCTCTTCGGGTGAAAAGGTGCATCCGGGATGAGACATCAGAAAGTGCAGGATCTGAAAATCCTTGGGAGTCAGATGACTGCTTTTACCGTTGGCGGAGACACTCTGCTGATTCGGATTCAGAAAGATCATGGCTATACCGATAGTTTTTCCTGCATGATCCAGCCGCCCAGTGCATACAGGCCGGCTGCCCATACAGATGCCAGAGCAATGCCGGACGCAAAGGAAGTTACCAGTTCTGCACTCATCCAGACCTGCAGGTATGCGATCACAATGAACAGCAGGAAGGCCAGCCAGCCGCCGTATTTTTTGCCATTGAAGAGCGCTGCCTGAATGATGACCGCATTGAAGGCGGCCAGAACCCAGGCAAGCATTTCCAGTACGCCATAGAGCAGTGCGCCGGCAATATCACTGAATTGCAGGCTGTCAGGATCAATCGAATTGATCAATACAGAGAAGGAAAGGTCAGGAATGTACTTCATTGCCATACGCATATCCAGAAGAGCAAGCAGCAGGAAGAAGAGTCCCATCACAAAGAAGGAGACGAGGTTTTCGATGAACTTGGCACCAAGAATCTCCCAGGAAGAATGCGGGGTCAGAAACAGCATATAGCTTTGTCTGGTATTGAGATCCCGGTAAAGAATCACAGTGGAATAGATGGCAATGATGGCCATGCCGATTCCGGCGGTGAAGAACAGTCCCATCGTGCCGATGACTACAGTCCGGTCGCCTCTGATGAGGCTGCCCGGACGCATTCCCACCAGCAGTACAGCCTCAAACAGGCAGGCGAGCACGATGATGACAAGTTTCAGATTCCTTGTTTTGCGAAACTCATATTTCAATAATTTTCCCATGTGTTCTTCCTCTCTTACTTCATGATTTCGCGGTACAGATCCGCCAGCGAATCATGCTCTTCGCTTCTGACATCCTCAGAGTCAACTGTTTTGATCAGATGACCGTTGTGAATAAAGACAGCATTGGTTACATACTGTTCCAGCTCCTCCACCAGATGGCTGGAAATGACAATGGCCGCATCCGGCTGTGAAGCTGAGATGATCGTCTCCATGATGACATCACGCGATAGCAGATCAATGCCATTGAGCGGCTCATCCAGCAGGTAAACCTTTGCCTGCCTCGATAACACAGCAGCTGTCTTCAGCTTTGCCAGCATACCCGAAGACATAGTCTTCAGCTTGCGATCCACCGGCAGCTGCATCTTCTGAATCAGATCATCAAACCTGGCCGGATCAAAATCATCAAAGAAATCCGCAAACCACGTTCTGACATCCTGCACATTCATCCAGTCATAGAAGAAGGATTCCGTACTCATATAGGCAATATGTTTCCGGCTTTGGACACCAACCGGTGCACCTTCATACAGCACTTCTCCCGATGTCGGCCGGCATAACCCTGCCGCAATCTTCATCCAGGTCGTCTTGCCGGATCCATTCGGTCCAAGCAAAGCGTAGATCCAGCCCGGCTCAATTGTGAACGACACATCATCCAGTGCCGTCGTATTCAGAAACTTCTTCGTCAAATGATTTGTTTCAAGCATCTTTCCAATTCTCCTTTATCATTTGCATCATCTCATCTTCACCATAGCCAAGCTGACTGAGACTTCTTTTCAGTGCAGCAATGGCTTCTCTGGCAATCTGTATGCGGATGGCGGAAATCATTTCCTGATCTTCACTGACAAATGTGCCAAGGCCTCTTCTTGTCATACAGATATGCTCACCTTCCAACACCTGATATACCCGCGCTGCTGTGTTCGGATTGATCTGGAACGCCAGGGCCAGATCACGCGTCGAAGGCATCTTCTCACCTGGCTTGCGTTTGCCGGATGCAATCTCTTTCTCAATCTGATGCACAACCTGCAGATAAATCGGCATACTTGTGTCATACTTCATAATCATTCCTCACTAGTGCACTAGTATAATAGTACACTATGATTATAAATGCAATACCATCCTGCGGATTCTTCAGAAAACGGGGAGAGAAAGAAGATGAAAGAGCGCATGATTGAAGTGAGCCCATCCAGTTGATTGTCCAACTAATTGGATTCACTTCACTCTGTCCTTTTTTATTGGGGAAAATGTGAATATCGCTCTGACGTGACTTTAGAAAGGCTATTTAAGGTTTTGGTAAGATCATCATCACGAAGACATAAAAAGAGGGCGGTACGGCAGTGATACTGTATCGTCCTCGAAGACATTACAATTTAACGATGAGAATCGTTTATTCCGCCTCGGGATGCCGGGGCGGTTTTATTATGGAAGAAAGAAACACCTAAAATGAGGCTGTAGATAAAAAACAAATGTATATACTTAATAAACATTTCGCAAGAGTTGACCTGCAGAAAAAATCAGAATTTATCAGCTTATCGACTGATTCAGGTGTCTTTTCTCGGAAGAGTCAGTTTCCTTTAGGGATGTATTTTGACAGCTCTGCTGCAAGGCTGTGAAGGTTTCTGGTTTGAACGATAACCTGTCCTTCCCCGCTGAACCTGTTTACCAGACCTTCACCTGTTGTGAAACCAAACATACCCGATGCTATCTCGATGCAGTAATCAAGACCCGCATCCCAGGCAACTACTTGTTCGTTGTCTACCGTTATCGGATTATCATATGTTACGTCAAGGGTGATCAGGCTTCCAAATGAATTTATAAGAATATCCCCACTCCCGGCCGTCTCCATTACGAACAGGCCTCCGGTACCTCCGAAAAATGCATGCGACAGCTTCTGCGTAACGATATTATAGTTAACCGACAGAGCACAAGCTAGAAAAGCGCCGGTATTCAGCTTATATTGTCTCTCCCCTACTGTCAGCGTACTGATCTGTCCAGGTATCGCCGGAGCAATGCCAAGAACCGCGTCGTCCTGGATGGCATTTGCCTGTGTGATAAACATACTCTCGCCGCCTGCTATGCTCCTACCGATTGCACCAAACAGACCGCCCTTTGAATTGAGCTTTCCTTGCAGATCAATACCGCGCATATAGGCCATAGAACCGCGCTCAATCATAAGCGAGTCACCTCTATTCATGTGAAATTCCACAAGCGGGCAATCATTGTCTCCTAAAATTTGATAATTCATAATACTCCTTTCTGGGCTTCTGAAAAGGTGTTTTCTTAAATCATTAAAAATTTAACAACATAGAATGTTTTTATTCAATAGAAAAATTTTTCTGCTTACGTTCTTGCTTTTTCAGAAAAATTTGATGTTTGATAACTACTAATAGATTTTAACATCAGGCTGGAAAATCCGGCAAGATAGTATATGACCATCTGCAAGAGCAGCAGGGACGTTGGAAGACATCTCCTTGCTGCTCTTTTTTGTGCACAGATGCAGGGATTGGTATTCGGGCTGATTATGTCATACGTAATGGCCTGCGTCCTTTTTGTGTTTTAATGCATCCTGGTTCATATATTATGAATCTTAGTAATGCTTATATAGACATATAGATAAATATACGATAAAAATAAAAACAGATATATAAAATTTTTATATACGTTGTTGCTTCTGCTGCTAAACATAATAGATCAGATTGAGAAAAGGGAGACCAAAATGGGATCAGATATCATAAAAATAAGTCATTTAACCAAGAACTTCGGTGATATAAAAGCTGTTAATGACCTGAATTTCAAGGTTAAGAGAGGAGAACTGTTTGCTTTCCTCGGCGTTAATGGTGCCGGAAAGAGTACAACAATTTCTATTATATGTGGTCAACTTCACAAGGATAGTGGAAGTGTGGAGATTGATGGAGTAGCTGGTGAAAAGCTGGGAAATGAGCTGGGTAAGAAACTGGGAATAGTATTTCAGGATAGTGTGCTGGATAAACCGCTTACTGTAAGAGAAAATCTGAAAAGCAGGGCTGCGCTCTATGGAATCACTGGAAAGGAATTTGATGTGAGGCTTGAGGAGCTTACAGGACTTCTTGGATTTGAAGATTATATAAACAGACCTGTTGGTAAATTGTCAGGAGGACAGCGTAGAAGGATTGATATAGCCAGAGCGTTGTTGCATAAGCCTGAAATACTGATTTTGGATGAACCGACCACAGGTCTTGATCCGCAGACCAGAAGGAGAATCTGGGAAGTTATTGAAAAACTAAGAACAGATGAGAATCTTACAGTTTTTCTTACAACACATTATATGGAGGAAGCTGCTAATGCGGGATATGTCGTAATCCTTGATAAAGGAAGCATAGTAGCTGAAGGAACACCATTTGCATTAAAGAGCACCTATGTGCAGGATACAGTATCGATCTATGGCGTGACAGAAGATGAAATGAAGTCTTTGGGTATGAAGTATAAGGTAATAAGGGACGGATATCAGATAAAAATAGGAAATACAATTGAAGCAACAAAGCTTATAGTTAAACATCAGGATATATTTAGAGATTACGAGGTAGTAAAGGGCGGAATGGATGATGTATTTCTTGCGGTAACAGGCAAGGTACTGGGAGGTGAAAACGAATGAAGGCAGTTATTTCTCTTGTGAACAGGAACAGGAAATTATTTTTCAGGGATAAAGGAATGTTTTTCTCATCTCTGATTACGCCTATTATTCTGATCGTGCTGTATGTCACATTTTTGGCAAAGGTCTATAAAGATTCTTTTACATCAGTATTTCCGAAAGGATTTACGATTGCAGAAAAGTTGATTAATGGGACAGTTGCATCCCAGCTGGTTGCCGCTCTCTTAGCAGTAAGCTGTGTAACAGTTACATTCTGCGTGAATCTTACAATGGTACAGGATAAGGCGAATGGTGCAAGGAAGGATTTCAATGTTTCCCCGATAAGCCGCTCAAAGATATATCTTGGATATTTCCTTGCAACAGTGCTGAATTCATTGCTGGTAAATGGGCTGGCACTTGTGATCGGACTTCTTTACATAGGAAAAATGGGCTGGTATTTAAGCTTTGCGGATGTGCTTTGGATTATCTTTGATGAGCTTCTTCTGGTGCTATTTGGAAGTACACTATCAAGCATTATAAGCTATCCGCTTATTACGCAGGGGCAGATGTCAGCAGTAGGAACGATTGTAGCTCAGGCTATGGCTTTATCTGTGGAGCATATATGCCAATCTCTAATTTTGGCTCTGGATTGCAGAAAGTATTGTCATATCTTCCGGGGACTTATGGAACTTCACTTATTAAGAATCATATGTTCCGTGGCATATTTGCGGAGATGGAGAGTGAGAAGCTGCCGGAAGAGTTTATAACGACAATCAGGGAAACATTAGACTGCAATCCGCAGTTTCATGGAAATGTAGTAAATACAACACAGATGATAGTCATTATGGCAGGCAGCATCGCGGTATTGGGAGCAATTTTTCTTCTTATGACGCGTCTGCCGGAAAAAGAAATCAGGTAAAGAAGCATAGAAAAGATGGAAAAGGAGAGGCTGATAAGATTAACAGGAAAATCGAAGAACGTCGCAGAAAAAAGAACAATGAATAAAGAACGTTGAACAAAATGTGTATTGGAAATGAGGAAAATGATATGTTAAGAATTGAACATCTGACAAAAAGATACGGTGATAAAACAGCAGTAGACGATTTGAATTTACATATTCAGCCGGGAGAAATCTATGGATTTATAGGACATAATGGAGCCGGCAAAACAACCACATTAAAGTCTGTCGTGGGAATTTTGCAGTTTGACCAGGGTGAAATTTATATAGGCGGTGATTCCATAAAAGAACAGCCATTGAAATGTAAGAGCAAAATTGCATATATCCCGGATAATCCTGACCTTTATGATTATATGACAGGAATCAAGTATCTGAATTTTATAGCAGATATTTTTAAGGTCAGTGCGGCAGATAGAAAAGAGCGTATTCACAAATATGCTGATTTGTTTGAAATAACAGATGATCTGGCACAGCCGATTGCTGCATATTCACATGGAATGAAGCAGAAGCTGGCGATTATTTCAGCATGGCTTCATGAACCACAGCTTATTATTATGGATGAACCATTTGTAGGCCTTGATCCTAAGGCGTCACACTTGTTAAAAGAAATGATGCGTGCGTTTTGTGATAATGGTGGAGCAATCTTTTTCTCAACGCATGTACTTGAAGTTGCAGAAAAATTATGCGATAAGGTTGCTATTATCAAAGGCGGTAAGTTAATCAGACAGGGAACTATGGATGAGGTCAAGGGAGATGAGTCTCTGGAAGATGTATTCCTGGAATTGGAGAAGTAGGATGTTAAAGCTTTTAGTAAAAAAACAGCTGAGTGAAATTTTTCGTGTTTATTTTTACGATGCAAAGAGGAATAAAGCCCGTTCTAAGGCGTCCACAATCATGTTTATGATATGTTTTGCGGTTATCATGGCAGGCGTTCTTGGAAACATATTTGCGATGCTTTCAAGAGAATTATGCGCACCAATGGCAGCACTTGATATGGGATGGATGTATTATGCGCTTATGGGGCTTCTTGCAATTTTACTTGGTACATTTGGCAGTGTATTTAACACATTTTCAGGTCTGTATCTGGCAAAGGATAATGACCTGCTTTTATCCATGCCAATTCCGGTATCAGCAATTGTTGCATCACGACTGCTTAGTGTTTACATTATGGGACTTATGTATTCGGCAGTCGTTATTATCCCGGCGTGGATTGTATATATGGTGACAGCTGGAGTTAATGCACAGAACTTATTTGGTGGAATTATTCTTACACTGTTGATTTCTGTATTTGTTATGACGCTGTCTTGTTTACTTGGATATGTTGTTGCAAAAGTAAGTCTTAAATTAAAGCATAAAAGCATGATTACGGTATTGATATCGCTTTTATTTATTGGTGCTTACTATTTCTTTTATTTTAATGCACAGAACATGATTACAGACCTGCTTACAAATCTGACTGTGTATGGTGAGAAGGTTAAGGGTTCTGCATATCTGCTGTTTGTCTTTGGCAGTGCTGGCGCAGGAGATATGAAATCTTCTCTTATAATGATTGCATTGGTTACAGTTCTGTTTTTAGCGATGTGGCTTTTGATATCAAAAAGCTTCTTACAGGTGGCAACATCCACTGGCAAAGCCGGCAAAGTGAAATATCGCAAAAAGACTATGATACAGGAAAGCGTATCGAAAGCACTGCTATTAAGGGAGTTTAAACATTTTACATCAAGTTCGGGATATATGTTAAACAGTGGACTTGGCGTGTTCCTGATTCCAATCTGTGCGGCTGTACTTTTATGGAAGGGAAGAAAGCTGTTTACAATGCTGAATGGCATGTTTGGAAGTCAGGATGGAAGTGTTCTGTTGCTGATTACGGTCATGCTTTGTGGTCTTATATCCATGAATATTATGACTGCGCCTTCGATATCTCTGGAGGGTAAAAGTCTGTGGATTGCACAGTCTCTTCCTGTGACACCATGGCAGGTACTTCGCGCGAAACTGGATATGCAGCTTATTTTAAATAGTATACCTGTGATGCTTTGCATGATTTGTACAGCAGTAGTCTGCCCATTTAATATCGGACAGTTTGTAATGATGATCCTGCAGGTACTATCCTATGTGTTTGTTATGGCAGTATTTGGTTTATTTATGGGAGTGATAAAGCCGGTGCTTACCTGGACAAATGAGCTTACACCGATAAAGCAGAGTGCTTCCGTGATGATTACAATGTTTGGTGGATTTGGATATACAGCACTTCTGTTTATCGGATATATGGTGCTTCCTGGTTATACATTGGGATATATGCTCTATATAGGAATTTTTATAGCGGCAAATGTTGTGGCTGGTCTGATATTGTATATTTGGCTTAAAACAAAAGGCTGTGATAGATTTGCAGAACTTTGATAACGGAAACGAAAGGTATGCGGTAAATAACATGTACTAAGACATTTCGAAAAAAATCTGCTATGACCGCGAGACCTTAGCAGATTCATTTTCTTAACTCAGCCGGGACGTCAGGAGACAAGGGGAATCACTTCTCTGGTATCTTCCTCTCCAGATCATGTATATACTTTTGAAGTTCAGTAAGCAGATAGCAAGATATTTATATATGTTCAGGTTATTTGCCTTCGCAGTCTCTACAATACTGTAAACCACAGCACTGGCTTCAGCGCCATTTGGTGTGTCTATCATCACCCGGTTTTTTCTTCCGGTTGTAAATGGTCTAATTGCGCGCTCAGCCGCTGAATTTTCCATTGTCACATACGGATCTGACAGGAAGACTCTCAGGAATGGTTCCTGGTTCAAAGCATAGGTAAAAGCTTCTCACGTTGACGAATGCGGGAGGACACTTTTTACCCATGAGAAAAACTCATCAACCAGCGGCTTTATGTCGCTCTGACGTTTTCGCAGTGTTTCCTCTGCCGGAAGATCGCCGAGCCTGTTATTCTCATGAAATATTTTACTTATCCTGGCAGCTGCCATTTTTGCCAGTGCCGGCGGTGACTTTCCGTCTTTGTCAGCTTTAACTGCATCCATAAATTTACGCTTCGCGTACACCCATCATCCTGCAGCTTTGAACCGTAACGCGTTCTCTCGTGCAAGTTTGTGGTAAGCTTCATAGCCATCTGTTGTAATCGTTCCGCTGAAGCTGCTGAGAAAATCGCCGCAGTATTCTGCTCTGCGGCCAGGACGATAATCATAAAGAACAATCTTCGGGCCATCCATAAGCGGTTCCGTCCTGTAAACCCACAAATACTGCTTTTTATTTCCTGGTTCTTTTTCTTTATTTACCTGAACCGGTGTTTCGTCGGTGTGAATGTATTTCTGTTCCTGCTTTAAAGAGAAACAGCGTTCCTTCATCAAAAGGATCCAGATCAAAGACGCACTGTACCTGCTGGGCGAGACCGTCTATGCCAAATCTGAGATCCGTATATCCGCAGGCAAGGTAGATTTTCTTATATTCACCCGGATCCTTAAACATGACTGGCCGCCTTCATGATTCGAATCAGCAGTTCATCAGAGATGCCATCATTGATATCAATAACTGCTTCCCCGATATGAATTTGTACGTCAGGTTTACGATCAGTGCTGCAGACTTGGTGATGAGAACGAAATCACGATCTATTCCTCCTGCATCAATCTGGAAGAGGGAATCTATTACTACCGTACGTATGACAATTCACATTAGCAGTGCGGTTAATCTGCATCATACTGACCTGGATGCAGATAGTCTGACGCACTTTGAACTGGTGAAAGAACAGCAGGTCAACTATCAGAACTGATAGTCAGATATTACAAATCAGATAAGAATTGAAAGTCATTGGAAAGCCTGGCTGATAGAGCAGGCGTTTCAATGACTTTTTATGTTCCACGCTCGCTAAGGCGCCGAATGAGTAAGAACTGAACCGAATAGGTAGAGTACATTGCGGGAATGGCGGGGGACCCCGTAGAGTGAAATTACCAAACAGGCAAGTGATTTATGCCATGCAAACAGCGTATCCCGCTGTTCGTACTGAATCGGAATTTCAGGAAAGTGCACATCGTCCAGACTGATCTGTAACGGTCAGATGAAGGGAAGAACCGGGCATCCCAGGATCAGGTATACATCAATTGCCGTTATCAATGCCTTACGGCATTCATGATTCATAGAATCAATTGCAGTTCCTGTCGTTTATGACAGCAGATTCAGAAAGGAGACATTATGAAAAACAGAAGAAACTCGTTTTTAACTGCACTTATCTCATCGGTGATGATCGGTTCTTATGTCACAGCAAGTTTTGTGCCGGTCCACGTATTTGCCGAAGATGATGAAGCAACAGCTGAAACAGCAGATGTATTGATGACAGAAGAAGCAGTTTCTGCTGAAGAGCCGAGCACAGAGGATACATCCGCTTTGGATGAGCCGTCTTCGGTTCTGACAATTCATTATCAGGCAGCGGAAGGAGGCAGCGTAACAGCTGATCAGGAGACGATTGCGTCTGCTGATCTTGCTAACGGTGCCGTTCCATCCGGGGCAGAAGCGATTGCATCGGAAGGATATGATTTTGTCAACTGGACTGAAGGCGGTGCAGTTGTAAGTGAAAGTGCGTATTTTGTACCTTCCGTCACAGCGGATATGAGCGGGGAGCTGGTTTATACTGCCAACTTTGCGTCTCAGCAGATGACTGAAGAGACAGCGGCACACATGGTTCTGGCTGAGTATGCCGCTTCAGAAGGCGGTTCAGTGAGCCAGACATCTGAAAAGACGACCGCCATGCCGGCACAGGACTTTGAAGGAACAGCCGGCAGTGTTCATGTCAGCGTACATGCGGATGAAGGTAATTTCCCGGAAGGCACAGTGATGAGCCTTGAAGTTGTACCGGTATCCACAATTCTAAATAATGACAGCGTGCAGAATGCCGTTGGTCAGGATCGTGAAGTCGTTGATGCGGCAGCGGTTGATATTACTTTCAGGGACAGCAATGGAAACAAGATCGAACCGGTCAATGCGATTTCCGTACACATGTCCACAAGCAGCAGTGTTGAAGGTGAAAGTCATGAAGTTCTTCATATCGATGACAGCGGCAAGGCCAGCAGTGTAACTTCTGCTTCAGCAGACAGTGCTGAGTTTGAAGCTGATGCATTTTCCATCTATGTGATTACCGGTATTGGCACAGCGGAACAGCAGCCGGCCATCGCAACCTACGTATTCTATGATGCGGATGGAAACGAAATCACCGCATCCACGCAGAAGGTGAAGAATGGTGAAACAGTTTATGCGCCTGATACACCAGAGAAAAAGGGCTATAAGTTCCTGGGCTGGTCTTATCAGCAGAATATGACATCTCTTCAGGATGATGATCCGGGTGATGTTGCAGAGTTTAATGCAGAAGTCAGCACAACTGGTAAAGTAAATCTCTATCCGGTATTCCAGCAGGCATATTATGTATTCTTCATGGATGGAAAAGACGGCAGAGTCATTACAACAAAGGAAGGTGTCAGCGGAGAAAAAATCACTGTTTCTGATGTGACAATTCCGATAGACTCCACACATTCTGTTACCGGCTGGTACATTGATCCTGATCTTCAAAATGAAGCAAAGTCTGTCACACTCAGTGATCATAATGTGACACTCTATCCTAAGATTGAAGCAGGAAACTATATTTACTTCAACAGCGGTGAAAATGCCAGTTATGTCGAGCCGGCATTCTTTGAGGCAGGAGTGAAAACATCAAAACCGGCCGATCCGACTAGACCCGGCTATACATTCAAGCATTGGTCTGATAAAGAAAACGGTTCAGAATATACGTTCGGCAGTTCGATCACAGAAGATGTCACACTGTATGCCGTATGGCAGGCATATGATGATACACCATATACCGTGATCTACTGGTGGGAAAATGCAAATAATGATAATTACTCCTACCATGAAAACAGTAAGAAAGACGGCACATCCGGAAGCGAGATCGATCTCAGCAATTTATATAAAGAATATGAAGGCTTCACCATTAATAATGAAAAAACGGCAGAAGCAAACGCTGATGCCAGGATTTCCGGTGATGGTTCGACTATTGTGAATGTTTACTATAAACGCAATATTTATTCCATCAGATTTTATAAGGCGGATAAACCCTGGTGGAGTAGCCAGTATAATTGGAATGAGATGGCTGATCTTCAGATAACTGCAAAATACGGTGCAAATATTTCAGATCGGTGGCCAACTTCTACTTCGAAAATCTGGGGAACAAAAAAGGGCAATTCCGGTCAGGGCGCTGCTCCTTACCAGAGCGGTATTTCGACAATGCCTTTGGATGGCGATGAATTCTATTACGTTAGACAGTCTGGCCGATTTACCATGAATCTGAATTATTACCTGGAAGGCTTAGATGGTAAATATTACCTGGATCATACAGACAGTTTCAAGTCCGAAGATAATGAATGGTCCACAACCAAGGAAGATCATTATGATATTGAAGGTTTCACCTATACAAAGAATGTGGAGGATGGAACATATTTTAAACTAATTGAAAAGAATGTTTACGAAGTTTCATTCAAATACAGCAGAAACAGTTATTCCATCAACTTTGTCAATGGTAAAGATACAACCGGAAAGACAGTTAAATACGGTGCTGATATCAGCAAGGTTGATTTGCAAACTGCTCCAGAGCGTCCTGACGGAACACCTTCAGGTTATACATTTGCGGGGTGGTATGACAATGAGCTGAGAGCTGGCGAACCGGTAAAGCTTTCCGGAACAATGCCTGCCCATAATATAACCTTGTATGCAAAGTGGACAGACCTGACCTATACAGCAACCATCCATACCAATATGGAAGGAACGGGAGATACGCTTCAGCTGACGGTTGGTTATGGCAGTGAAATCAATGAAAATGCGATGCCGTTCGTAGTGGACGCAGATGGAAATATGATTCAGGAAGGAACAGGAAGTGTAACTGTTACAGTTCCAAGTAATCATTCCTGGATCGGCTGGGCAGTCAAGAATGGTGATAACTTTACCGTTTACAACTTTAACAAGAAGATTTTCAGCGACGTTACGCTTTATCCGTACTACATTAATACACAGTTATTCACAGTTTCCTATGATATCGGTAAAGGTTTAGGTCCAGTTCCAGTGGATGAAAGAAAATATGCTGAAAATTCCCATGCGGATATTCTCTCAGCGTCCGGTATTACACCTCCTGAAGGAAAGACTTTCCTCTATTGGCAGCTGCAAGACGGCACCAGGTATTATCCTGGCGCAAAGGTCAAGGTCACCGGCAATCTGAAACTGACGGCAGTCTACGGCAATACTGCTAAGAAAGCTTCCATTGTTTACCATTCGAATTATCCTGCGGGCAGTAATTTGCCTGAGGAAACAGTCAATCAGGATGGATTGGCAAATAATACTGCTATTACACTTGATAATGCTGGCTTTACAGCACCAGACGGATATTATTTTGCCGGCTGGAATAACAAGGCTTCAGGCAATGGCACTGCATATGAAGCAGGAACAGAAGTTGGTATTGATAATACTACTGAAAACCACCTGTATGCAGTCTGGTCAGAAAAGAAAGAAATCACACTTACTGCAAATTCACTGACAGTCACATATGATGGAACTGTGCATACAGTATCCGGTATTGAGACGGATACCTTCACTATTGATGGCGTAGAATATCAGGTGAGCGGTTATCAGACAGAGAATCCTGCAAAGACAGATGCCGGAACATATACAAATCAAATTACCGGAAAATTTACTGTAAAGCAGAACGATAATGATGTGACAAAACAGTTTACCGTTCATACAGTGGATGGCAGTCTGACGATCAATAAGCGTACGGTGAACCTGAGCTCTGAAAGTGCATCGAGACAATATGACGGCACAGAATTAACCAGACCTGATGTCAAGGTTGATGGTGACGGATTTGTATACGGTGAAGTCAGTGATCTCAAAGCTACAGGCATTATTACAGATGCCGGCAGCGTCGAGAACAAGATTGCATACACTAGGAACAGTTCGTTTAAGGAAGAAAATTATCAGATTACATTAAACGAAGGAACACTGTCAATCACAGCGAATACAACCGCGGTCAGTGTCAGGGCAGACAGCTCTACAAAGACATATGATGGTACAGTTTTAGAAAAGAACAGCAGTACTGTAACAGGCTTACCGGAAGGATTCAAAGCTGAAGTGAAAGTTGAAGGCAGTCTGATCGATGCAGGAACAACGGAGAATAAAGTTACATCTGTAACAATCCTGAAGGATGGAAAAGACGTTACGAATCAGTTTACGGGTATTATCACTGAAAGCGGAACACTGACAGTAACAAAACGCAGCGTAACACTGACATCTGAAACAGCAAGCAAGGCATACGACGGCACTGCATTGACAAAACCTGGAGTCAAAGTTGAAGGCGACGGATTTGTCGAAGGTGAAGTCAGTGATCTGAAAGCCACAGGTACTATTACAAAGGTCGGCAGTGTTAAGAACACAATCGAATATACAAAGGAAAAGAAGTTTAAAGAAGACAATTATCTGATTACAGTGGATGAAGGAACATTAACTGTTACAGAAAATGAAGATCAGATCGTTGTCACAGCCAGTAATGCAGAGAAACTGTATGATGGCAGTCCGCTCACTGAAGAAGGCGCAAAGGTAACTGGACTTCTTGAAGGCTACACAGCAGAAGTCACAACCAGCGGTTCAATAACTGATGCAGGAAGTGTGGATAACAAAGTAGTGTCGGTAGTAATTAAAGATGCAGAAGGAACTGATGTAACGGATCACTTCAATAATATCGTTAGAAACAGCGGAACACTGACAGTCAATAAGCGTACGGTGAATCTGAGCTCTGAAAGTGCTTCGAAAGAGTATGACGGCACAGAACTGACCAGACCTGAAGTTACAGTCAGCGGTGACGGATTTGTTGACGGTGAAGTCAGTGAGCTCAAGGCTACAGGCAGTATTACAAAGGCCGGCAGCGTTGACAACACGATTACATATACGAAAGGTGATAACTTCAAAGAAGAAAACTACATTATTGAAAAAGAAGAAGGCACACTGAAAATTACAGCAAATACATCCGCGGTCAGTGTCAGAGCAGACAGCTCCACAAAGACATATGATGGTACAGTTTTAGAAAAGAACAGCAGTACTGTGACAGGCCTGCCGGAAGGATTTACGGCAGAAGTAAAGGTTGAAGGCAGTCTGATCGATGCGGGAACAACAAAGAATAAAGTCACATCTGTCGTAATCCGGAAGGATGGCGAAGATGTAACCAATCAGTTCGCTCACATTACTGCTGACAGCGGAACACTGACAGTCAATAAGCGTACGGTGAACCTGAGCTCTGGAAGTGCGACAAAAGAATACGACGGCACAGAACTGACCAGACCGGAAGTCACAGTCAGCGGTGACGGATTTGTATACGGTGAAATCAGAGATCTTAAAGCTACAGGCAGTATTGCAAAGGCTGGCAATGTAAAGAATACAATTGCATACACGGCAGGTGATAACTTCAAAGAAGATAACTACGATATTAATAAAGAAGAAGGAACGCTG
Organism: Erysipelotrichaceae bacterium; assembly: GCA_019415435.1. Classification (GTDB taxonomy): domain Bacteria; phylum Bacillota_I; class Bacilli_A; order Erysipelotrichales; family Erysipelotrichaceae; genus Bulleidia. The sequence continues at coordinate 3,650 of DXZE01000027.1, read as the reverse complement.
ACTGTTACAAAGAGTGTGATTGAGATCATCATCACAGCAGATGATGCTGAGAAGATGTATGACGGCACAGTCTTAGTCAAGGATACTTACAGCACTGGCGGACTGCCATATGACTTTACGGCTGAAGCTGCAGTGACAGGCATGATCATCGATGCAGGAAGCACAGCCAATACAATAGAGTCGATTGTGATTAGAGATACATCAGGAACAGATGTGACAGATCAGTTCAAGAACATCACATTGAAGAACGGTACACTGACAGTGACAAAGCGGAGCCTGACATTCACATCGGCATCTGCAGAAAAAGAGTATGACGGCACACCGCTTACCGCACCTGAGGTTACAGTTTCCGGAGATGGATTTGTCGAAGGAGAAGGTGCTGAGTTCAATGTGACAGGCAGTCAGACGGAACCGGGACAGAGCCCGAATCTGTTCGATTACACTCTGAAAGGTGCTTCCATTAAAGAAAACGCTGTAACGGACAAGGCCCGCATGATGAATCCGTTCGTGCTGGCAGCAGATCAGGAAGAGAAAGTCACGAAAGCTGAGAATTATTCCATCAGCGTTGACTACGGCACATTGATGGTAACAGAACGAAAAGCTGATCCTGAGCCGATTGTTGAAGATGATGAAATAAAGGTAAACGTCCAGGTTGTATGGAATGACAATGACAATGCGGAAAGACGTCGTCCGGAATCTGTATCGGTACAGCTCTATCAGAATGGTGAAGCACTTGGTGAACCGGTAGTCATTGACGCTGAACACGGATGGACATATACCTGGTCCGATCTTGAAGCTGATGCATCATATGAAGTTGTACAGACGGAAGTTCCTGAAGGCTATAGCAGTTATCGTGAGGGAGATCAGAACAGAGGATTCATTATTACCAATACACTGATTCCTGTCACTGCCGGATCAGATCAGACAGACGGAGACAATATCCTGAAACCTCTGCCGAAGACTGTTTCTAATAATCCGGTAGTCAAGACCGGTGCTGCGGTTGATACAGGCGAGGAAAGCAATATGAAGCTCTGGATGGCATCACTTATTCTGGCCATTGCTGCAATGATTGCTGCGATCATTGGTAAGAGAAAGCATGAAGCTGAGTAAGACTCAGAAACGGTTTAAACAGAAATCCTGAAAAAGGGATAAAGAGAGCGGGACACTCAATGCGAGTGCCCCGCTTTTTGGTGCTTCAGTATTCATTCTGTCAGCAGCAGGATTTTTACCGTGAAGACATCATTTTCGGCTTTAATATCCATATGACCGTTGTACTTCTTGACGATGGCACGGACAGATTCAACGCCAATGCCATTGCCGTCGTGCTTTATTGAAAGCAGAACACCGTGGCTGTCGGTTTTAGGCTGAATAGAATAGGTATTTGTAAATGTAAAGGCAATTGTATTATCACCATGTATACTTCCCTGGATGGTGATCTTTCGTTCCGTATGAATCTGATGACGGCAGGCTTCAATGGCATTTTCAACAAGATTTGCAAAAAGAATGGAGAGATCTGAAGAAGAGATTTTCAGATCATCCGGAAGGGAGAGCTGAATGGAAGCGGTGATGGCATCTTTTTTCATCTGCGGTACGTAATAGGACAGGACGGCATTGACGGCATTGTTTTCACAGAATTTAATCGGTGTTGCCAGATCCGTACTGTTCTGAATTTCAGTTATATATTTCTGCAGATGTTCCCAGTCTGAAGCTTCTGCCATAGAACTGATGACAGCCAGTATATGGCGCAGATCATGACGCAGGCGCCTTGTCTGCTGGATTTTCTGTTCAATATTCTGATATTGCAGTGAAATCATCTGAAGGTTGAAATTCTTTGTTCGAAGTTCAAGGTTTTCGGCCTGTTCACGGACGGTTCGAATGATCACACGATAGACAACCAGAGAGCCAAGATTAACCGTAAGGATCGTCAGTACATAATGAAGCTGCGTGAGCTTGGCAACAGAGGAACCATCACCGGAATAGAACATGTACATCCATACGACATAGAATGTAGCAGGGATCAGCCACAGGTATCTCCATATTTTTATTTCGCGGTATTCCGGTGTATCAAAAGATGAAAAGTCACGGAATATTGTATACCAGAGGAAGAGGCAGGTGATGATCTCGTATCCCAGAAGCAGACTGGAGAATGTCCAGTGATAGCGCATGGCAGCATAACTGGGAGAGATCAGCCCCTCCGAATACTTTGCCAGACAGACACAGAGATTGGAAAAATTGCAGATCACAAGAAAGGCAAACAGAACCCGTCTGATACGATCATCAAACAGGATGAAAAGAAGGAGGATCACAACCAATGGGGAAATTATATCCGCAATGCCGATCCAGGAAAAATAACGGTATACAGCACCAAACTGCATCATCGTCCAGATGATGATAAATGGAACTGTGATGGCGATTGATGGTGCTATGCCAAAACGCAGACACTTTTTAAAGGATAGAAAAAGCAGAACAATAAATGGAACAATAGCTACGGCAGAATATAATATAAATTCCCATCTTGTAAACGGCATAAGAAGAATCCTTTCAGAAAATCGTATGTCATAGACTCATCACAGAGTCAAAGATGAAGTCAGAATATGCCTTCTTCACTTCAGCAAGGCGTCTGCGGCTGACAGGTACAGTATTGCCTCCCTTCAGGTAAAGCATTGTATCTGTAAACTTTGTTACATAATCAAAATTTACAATGATACCGCGGGAGCAGCTGACAAAATTACTGAATTTACAGAGCAGTTCTTCAATCCTGCTCTGTGACATATAAGCCTTGCATTCTTCGGTTGAGCTTTTACGGTGGAAGTAGACATAGTGATTGTGGTAATCCGTATAAATAATGTCATTATAGGCAACGCGGCTATCATCAGGCAGCGTCAGAAAGCTTTCCGGGGATTCCGGATTGGCAAATAAATGGATCGCCAGCAGCATTTCACGGAAGTTCTTATAAGTCAGAGGCTTCAGAAGATAGTAATCAGCCCGGACCTTGTAGCTTTCTGCGGCAAATTCATTGCTGGTAGTGATAAAGACAATTTTGACTTTCGGATCAATATCACGGATGACGATCCCGGTTTCGATACCGTTCAGGTCTTTCATATAAATGTCTATGAGCAGAAGGTCATAGAGGTCTTTTCTGAAATGCTTCAGGAAGGATTCACCGCTGTCAAATTCATGGTAATCGGCAGGGGGAAGATTTACGCTCTGAAGACTGCGATCCATATTCTGCCGGATGATTCTGCGGTCCTGTGCATCATCATCAATAATGGCGATATGCAAATTTGTACTCTCTGTTTTAGTCATTGCAGTTTCCTCAGAAATAGGGTGACCGTGTACCGGCATTCTGCCGTAACTGCTGCACGGTTATAAGGAAATTATATCGTAATCGGGGTCTTATTCAATCCGTATAAAAAACCGCAGAGTACGAATCGATTGAAACATGCATGAAAACATAAAAAACAAGGCCGGAATGAGATTTGAAGTGAACCCCAAAAGTTGGACAACCAACTGGAGTTTTTTTCTTATGAAACTGACATATAAGCAGAATGTGCAGATCTACAAACAATGGAAGTACAAACATAAAACATTTCGTGAGCTTTCTCTCAAATATAAGATTGGAAAATCGAATATCCAATATATGTGCCAGC
>DXZE01000026.1:14831-28226 GCA_019415435.1 Erysipelotrichaceae bacterium | reverse complement strand
AGCAGTTTGCGATATCTTTTTGTACGCAGAAGTTGGTCATAATTCTTTCTCATAATACCTACAAGTTCATTGCCTGCTTTACGAATTTTATCAGAAAGAGCCACGAATTTTAGCACATCGGAATAAGGCATATCGGTCTCAGCAACAAAATATGCCTGCCAGATAGTTTATGATATTGTTTCAGAATCTTATTGTACTCTTCATCGATCATGATTTTTCTGTTCCTCAATGTATTTAATTACCGTAGATTCGCTTATGTGACCTAGTGTCGATACAAAATATCCTCTTGACCATAAAACGCCGTATCTTGCATAGAACTGTTTTAATTGCGGAAATGCTTTAAATAATTCGATAGCACTGATACTCTTTAGAGTTCTCACAACATCGCACGGAGCGACTGTTTGTGGAACATCTATAAAAATATGTATATGGTCGGGCATTACTTCAAGTGCCTTAATATGATAGCTATAATCATCGCAGATTTTACGTAGTATCTGTTTAAGTGTATCTTCTACATTACCTTTTAATACTGAAAACCTGAATTTAGGACACCAGATAATATGATACTGTATCAGATATTTACAATGCGAAGTGCTATGATATTGTTCTTCGCTCATTGACTTTTTCTCCTAACTGATATTTTTCTTGAATGCCTCTACGCATCAAGTCAAGGAATGTGATAGTTTCACCTTCCTCAACAGAATAGATACGTGCGAGGTTTTCAAGCTCTGTTTTCCATTCAGAAGGAATGGAAATATTGATTTGTACATTATCGCTCTTAGGTCTTGCCATTAGAATCCTCCTGTAAAATCCTTAGTCCTATGTCTCTTAATTCTCTTGCTCTTATAATTGCTTTGTAATCTTCAATGGTTGGATTTACTATTTTGCTCCAAATTCCATAATTCTGATGAGGTTGAACGTATGCAGCATCTTCTTCAGTAAGTAAACAGTCCCATTCTCCTAGCACCCAGCCATGTTTAACCATTCCTTTTTCTAATTGCCTTGGTCTTGAATGTTCCTTTTTGCATTTATTGCAAGGACACCACAAATGCTTGCAATGTGTTAATTCGTAGTATGTATATTTATCTATTCGCTTTTTGATTACTTGCTCAAAACCGCAATATTCACATTTTAAAGTAAGCATATACTTCCTTTCTATGTTTAAATTATATATAGATTATATATCTGCTCTATGTGTTTAGCAAGCCAAAGAAAAGCGGCTTTCATCCCACACGCAAGCATGTTGGTTTTTCGCTGCAAATTCATAACAAGGCAGACATTATAAAAAGAGGCATCTCAGCCTCTTTTGTGTATTTTAATTACTACTCACCCTTTTCAAGAGCCAGTGTCTTTGTGGTCAGATCACAAACATCAGATGGTCCATAGTACTGGATAGCACCCGGATATGTATAATCTGTCTCAACAGCCCATGCTTCTCTGTGAGCAGCGAAGTACTGGAATGGCTTGCCATTCAGGTCAACAAGAGCCTTTCTGATAACAGGCTTGTCTTCACCATTTCTTCTTTCCATGTTCATCATCTTTGTGATAGGCATACCACCGGCAACCCACTCTTCAGCAGGCTTGGAAAGATTGGAGATCTTGGACAGATATCCTGTATATCCATACTGGATTAACATGAATGCATTGTATCCAAGGCTGTAGCAGTAATCTGCATCAAAGTTGGATGGGAATGCACATCTTCCTTCATAACCGAAGAAATGATGCTGGGTCTTGAAGGATCCGTTGTATGTGCCTGCTTTTCTTCTTTCTTCCAGCTTCTTGGCAACAAGCTGGGAGAACAGCTTCTCAGATTCAATCAGGGAAACCTGTACATTTCCATGAGGATCTCTTTCAAGGAATAACTGCTGCTGAATACCTTCCGGCAGAATATCAAATACCTTATAGGAAGCTTCTGTCAGACCATTCTTAATGAATGCCTTCTTATCAGCCCATGTTGGTAAAGCATTGAATTCAGCTGTCTTTTCACCAGCCAGAAGTTCATTGATTTCACCAATCAGAGTTCCGAATTCAGGAACGAATTCAACAATACCTTCCGGAATAATTGCTACACCAAAGTTATTACCCTGCGCAGCTCTTGCAGCTACAGAATCTGCAATATAATCTGCGATCTCAGATAAGGACATCTTCTTCTCAGCGACTTCCTCACCGATTAAGCAGATATTAGGCTGTGTCTGTAATGCACACTCTAATGCAACGTGAGATGCAGAACGGCCCATAACCTTGATGAAGTGCCAGTACTTCTTGGCAGAGTTGGCATCTCTTTCAATATTGCCGATTAATTCAGAATATGTCTTTGTGGCTGTATCAAAACCGAATGAGCATTCAATATCTTCATTCTTTAAGTCACCATCAATTGTCTTAGGGCATCCGATAACCTGAACACCTGTATGATGTGCCGCAAAATACTCCGCAAGTACTGCCGCATTTGTGTTGGAATCATCGCCACCGATGATAACAACTGCTGTTAAGCCATGCTTCCTGGCTGTTTCTTCAGAAGCCCTGAACTGTTCATCTGTTTCAATCTTAGTACGGCCAGATCCGATAATATCAAATCCACCTGTGTTTCTGTATGCATCAATAAATGCATCATCGAATTCAACATAGTCATCATTGACAAGTCCGGCAGGACCATTCTTGAATCCAATCAGAACATTGTCTTTGTTTGTAGCCTTTAATGCATCATAGAGACCGCTGATGACGTTATGTCCGCCAGGAGCCTGTCCGCCAGACAGAATAACACCGACAACCTGCTTCTTAGGTGCAGATGTATTTTCTCCCTTTACGAAAGTGATTTCCTTCTTGCCATATGTGTTAGGAAACAGAGCACTGATCTTATCCTGATCCGCAACACTCTGTGTTTCTTCGCCTTCCTTAACACTGATCTGTGCAATGCCGCCTCTTAACATTCCCGGCAGCTTAGGCTGATACTTTAATCTTTCTTTCTGAAGTGGTGAAATTTCCATTTTCTTTCTCCTTTTCTCCTTAAGAGTGCGCCCATATTTTACCAGCTAAAACACACTCCTGTGAACAAAAATATAAACTTCTCATGAATTATCATGAGATGGCGCAAAGAATGCAATAATCTTCTGGATCGCGAGATCCATATAATCCGGATTTGAGAACGGATGATCCGCATTTTCTACAGTCACTAATTCAATGACATTATTCTCAGAGAATGCTTTCGCATCCTCATAAGGAGCCATAGTATCCTTTGTACCATGTACCATCAAAATATCATCCGCATAGTTAATATAGTCATTCTGACTGACATCATTTTCCTTCAGATCATCCATGAATTCCTTTGATATTTTGATCTTTCTTTCAAATCCGGTTACAGCTTCCTTGCCTTTATTGATTTTATGCCAGTCTTCTTCACTCAGATTCTTACTCATGGCTTCATACATCTTTACAGCTGCACATCTGAAGGCAATGTTATCAAACGGATTTTCCTTACATTCATCAAGATACCGTAATGTTACATAAGCGCCAAAACTTGAGGAATAGTTATAAATATGTTCTGCCTTTAATTCCTCTTTTGCATAGATGACTGCCTGTTTCAGATAGTCGATGCATTCGCTCATAATCAATTTGTTTCTGGCATCCTTGCCATGGCATGGCCAGTCAAAACATATAACGCCATAGCCATGGTATTTTCCTATGATTCTTTCCGCAAACTTTTCAACTGCCTTGTTATCCTTGTTTCCGCCAAAACCATATGTCGCAATGACTACATCAGGTATATTTCTCGGATCGTTATTGTAATACAGTTTTGATCGGATACTGAAACCATCTTTATTAATATCAAAATATTTATCTTTCATAAATCATCACCTGCATGATCATAGCACCACAATCCAGATATTAAAGTACAATAATCACTGAGGTGATTCATATGAAAAAATATTTCTTCTTTGACATTGACGGAACATTAACCAATATTCATACAGGAGAACTTGTTCAGAGTGGTCTTGATACAATCAAAAAACTGGAAGAAAACGGCAACTTTGTCGCCATTGCGACAGGCAGAGCCTACTACAAAACAAAAGGCGTTATTGAAACTACCGGTATAAAGAACTTTGTTGCAAATGGCGGTGCCGCTTTAATTCTGGATGGAAAGCTGGTTAAAAACAGTCCTTTGGATCGTGAGAAAGCATTGAAGATCATTCATGAAGCAGATGACTTAGGCTATGGTATCTTAGTCGCAGTCAATGACAGTACCGATGTTGTTATGAGAGATCATCTTTTCCTGGATCAGGTGGGGGAAAGAAGAGAACCAACGAACTATATATACAAGCCTGATATGAATTATGATGATCTGAAAGATATCTATAAGATTTATATAGCAGTACCTGAAGATGAAGAATATAAGTTAAAAGATAAAGATATCCTCGGTCATATCCGTATGAATACACCATATTTCTGGTACCAGCACAATGAGAAGGATCAGGGAATCATAGATATGATGGATTATCTGCATGCGGATATTAAAGATGTGGTTGTATTCGGTGATGGTGAAAATGATATGGTCATGTTCCGTAAGGAATGGACTTCCATTGCGATGGGCAATGGTTATCCAGCCTTATTAAAGAAAGCAGACTATGTGACAAATGCTGCAGAGGATGACGGCATCCGCAATGCCTGCCTGCATTATGGATGGATTAAAGAGTGAATATGCAAAAAGGTACCTTATGGTACCTTTTTACATGTCATAATCTGTTCAAGAGGGATCACAGATCAAACAGCATATCTTCGTATTCAGGCAGATGGTAATACTTCTTAGACGCAATCTTTTCATATGCATTGACATCTTCTGCCACCTTATCCATTAAAGGAACAGCTTCATAGTAAATGCCATAGCCCTTTTCATATGTATCTTTCTTCTGATCCAGTTCATCGAACTTTTCTTCTAACTTATCAAGATCATCCGATGTATCATCAATCAGTTCAGCTAACTTCTTACTTCTGCGTTTCATATAAGCAGGTTTCTTTTCACTGGAAGCTTTGTCATAGAAGTCATATTCTTCACACATTGCCGGTAAGACATCCTTCTTTACCATATCCATTAATGTACGGTATTCGATACCCTTGATACTGCAGTAGTTTTCTTCCATGACTTTTTCATTAGCCTGTAACTCTGTTTCCGAATAGACACCTAAGGAAGTAAACATCTTGACAACCTTCTTATCCTTCAGAATCCTGGAAGCTTCAATGAAACTGCGTACATTCGGCAAGCCTCTGCGCCTGGCCTCCTTGATCCACTCATCACTGTAGCCATCGCCTGAGAAGAGGATACGCTTATGTTCATGAATGATGTCACGACAGATAGCCAGAGCATCTTCTCTGATCTCATCGGCACTCTTTGTATCATCCAGTTTTTCATAAATGCTTCTGAGACTGTCAGCCATAATGGAATTCAATACAGTATTGGCAAATGAAGCATTCATACTGGAGCCAAGCATTCTGAATTCAAACTTGTTTCCGGTAAAGGCAACTGGTGAAGTACGGTTACGATCGGTATTATCATGCGGTACATAGGAAAGAGAGTGAACTGGTTCAAAGGAAGCTTTGTCTCCTGCTTTCTTTGCCTTTGGATGCTGGGCATAGATAGAATAGAGAATATCCTCTATGTAGCTGCCAAGATAAATGGAAATAATGGCAGGTGGAGCCTCATTAGCACCTAAACGTAAGTCATTACCGGCATTGGAAGCACTTAATCTTAATAGTACCGGATATGTATCAACAGCCTGGATAAAGGCACTGATGAACACAAGGAAACGGATGTTTTCAGCTGGTTTCTTACCCGGATCAAATAAGTTAACGCCTGTATTTGTAATAATCGAATAGTTATTGTGTTTGCCTGAGCCATTGATACCCGCAAATGGTTTTTCATGCAGTAAGCAGGCAAAACCATGCTTTTCAGCTGTACTGCGCAATATATCCATGATCAGAAGATTCTGGTCTACGGCAATATTACCGTCTGAGAATACCGGTGCCAATTCAAACTGGGCAGGTGCGACTTCATTATGTTCAGTCTTAGCGTAGATACCTAACTTCCATAATTCCTTATTGGCATCCTTCATGAAAGCCTGTACTCTTTGTGGAATCGAACCGAAGTAATGATCATCCAGTTCCTGTCCCTTAGGGGCTGGTGCACCAAATAGTGTTCTGTCAGTTAACTTCAGATCCAGTCTCTGTTCATAGTATTTACGGTCAATTAAGAAATATTCCTGTTCAAGACCTACCGAGATATCACAGGATTTAACATCCTTGTCACCTAACTTATTGCATACAGATGCAGCATATTTGCTTAATGCATCCAGGCTGTTTAACAAAGGTTCCTTACGGTCCAGAGCTTCGCCATTATAGGAAACGAATATAGTTGGAATACAGAGAACACCATCTTTAATAAAGACAGGACTTGTCACATCCCAATAGGTATAGCCTCTGGCTTCAAAAGTAGCTCTTAAGCCTCCGGATGGGAAAGAAGAGGCATCAGGCTCTCCCTTGATTAACATCTTGCCTGAAAATCTGGAAATAGGCTTACCGGCACTGTCCGGTTCTACAAAAGCATCATGCTTTTCTGCGGTCGTTCCGGTTAAAGGCTGGAACCAGTGGGTAAAGTGGGTTGCCCCATGTTCCATTGCCCAGCGTTTCATTGCATGGGCGATTGCATCAGCAGTCGGACGGTCCAGTTGTTCTTCATTGGCAATAGTCTTCTTCCATGCCTTGTAGACAGGAGATGGCAGTCTTTCCTCCATCTCATTTTCACTGAAAACGAGTGATCCAAAATCTTCAAAAGGCTTTTCCATGGTATTTCCTCCTATTTAACCTCATGAACCCAGTGATGTGTATCTTCTACTCTGCCATTTTGAATACCGGTCAGAGTGTCATAGAGCTTCTGTGATAATTCTCCGATTGTGCCATTATGGATGGTGACGGATTCTTTCTTATTGGCAAGAACACCAACCGGGCTGATAACTGCAGCTGTACCAGAACCAAACACTTCTTCCAGTCTTCCTTCTCTTCCTGCCTTCATCACATTCTCTACCGCTACTCTTTCTTCAGACACTTCATAGCCCCATTCTTTTAATAATGTGATGATGGAACGTCTCGTAACACCAGGCAATACCGTTCCTACACATGGAGCTGTATATAAAACACCATCTATCTTGAAGAAGATATTCATGGATCCTACTTCTTCTACATATTTATGATGTATGCCATCCAGCCATAAAACCTGATCATAGCCAAGTCTCTTTGCAAGTTCACCAGACTTTATGGAAGCTGCGTAGTTGCCGCCGCACTTTGCAAAGCCGGTTAATCCCGGCGCACTGCGGATATACTCATCTTCTACATAGATCTTTACCGGTTCCAGGCCATGGGCGTAATAGGAACCACTTGGTGAAGCTATGATCATAAAGCGGTAGGTTTTGCTGGCGTGAACCCCAAGACCAGTATCCATAGCGATGATAAATGGTCTTAAATATAAAGATGTACCAGGCGCATGCGGAATCCAGTCCTGTTCCTGTTTTACCAGAGCATCGCATGCATCAATGAAATCCTGTTCATCGATTGGCGGTATACCCATACGGTCTGCACTGTTCTTAAATCTTTCCGCATTGCAATCCGGTCTGAATAATACCGGTTTCCCTTCTGGTGTACGGTAAGCTTTCAATCCTTCAAATATTTCCTGGGCATAGTGGAAGATTGCAGCCGAAGGATCGAGACTGATTGGCTGATATGGTTCTATCCTTGCATCATGCCAACCGTTTTCAGGATCATAGTCCATATTGAACATGTAATCGGTAAAGATTTTTCCAAAACCTAATTTGCTTTCATCTGCAGGTTTTTCCTTTAACTTATCTGCTTTTACATAACGAATTTCCATACTTTTTACTCCTTAGATTGCACTTGCGCCATAGTTTGATAAATATCTTGCGGATGGATCATTTACCTGACATCCTTTCCATGACTGGTTAGGCATCCAGTAATCACTGATCATCTGATCCATACCCGGATAGAATTGTTCAAATATTTCTCTGTAAAGAAGACTTTCTTTTGTAAAAGGTGTCTTCCAGGAATACTTCTTACGTTTTTCTTCATATGCTTCATCACTGTAGTATTCTTCTGCGTATGCCTTCAGATCATTCACAAGTGAATGTCCTACTGCATCTGAGAAAGCAGCTTTATCACGCATCAGAATGTTTTCAGGAAGTATCTGATCTTTTTCAAAGGCAGCTCTAAGCAGATACTTTCCCATATGATGTCTGTTCATCTTGATAGCTGGATCAATTGACATGACATATCTTACAAAGGCAAGATCTCCAAACGGAACTCTGCCTTCTAAGGAATTAGCAGATATGCATCTGTCTGCCCGCAGGACATCATATTCATACAGTTCATGAACTCTTTTCTCCGCTTCTTTCTGGAAGCTTTGGGCATCTGGCGCAAAGTCTGTGTATTTATAACCGAATAACTCATCACTGACTTCTCCAGTCATCAATACCTTGATATTGGTTGTTTCATGAATCTTTTTGCATAAAAGATACATACCTATTGATGCACGGATTGTTGTGATATCCCATGTACCTAATATCCTGATAACTTCCGGCAATGCCTGAATGACATCATCTCTTGTAATAATGAATTCGGTATGATCACTGCCAATATATTCTGCGACTTCCTTTGCATATTTGAGATCAATGGCATCTGTCTCCATGCCTACCGCAAAGGTACGGATTGGCTTAGACAGATGTTTCTGGGCAATGGCACATACAAGCGAAGAATCAAGACCGCCGCTGAGCAGATAACCGGTTGGAGCATCCGCATCGGTACGTTTTAATACACCATCAATCAATAGATCATGAATATGTTTCTCAGCTTCTTCTTCACTGACTTTCAATATATGATCAGGTTTTGAAATATCTGTATAAGGAATAAACTGACCTCTGCAGTAATAATATCCCGGTGGAAACGGCAAGATCTTATCTGCAATCGGCATCAAAGAAGCAGCGGTAGATCCAAAGCATATCTTTCCACTTTCTGTATATCCATAGAATAAAGGTCTGATGCCAATCGGATCTCTTGAAGCGATCCAGCCATACTCTGGGGTATACATAGCCAGGGCATACTCTGCATCGAGCTTGTTAAACATACCAAGACCATATTCTTCAAATAAAGGGATTAAGAGTTCGCAATCACTGTCACTGTAAAATGTATATTTGTTCTCCAGCTCTTTCTTTAACTTTCTGAAACCATACAGCTCACCATTGCAGACAACGGCATAGCCATCTCTTTCAAATGGCTGCATACCCTTTTCACTTAAATCCATGATAGCCAGTCTGGCGAAACCCATCAGACTTCTACTCACCCTGATTGTTTCTAACTGGTCTGGGCCTCTGTCAAAGAGTCTTTTTAATCCCTTTTTAAATGCATCTTCTGATGTCTTTTCATCTGTTGTTACTAATATGCCGCACATAGTAAGGCACCTCCTGATAAACAAAAAAGCAGCCACTCCATCCCTGATATAACAATGGGACGAAGGACTGCTGATCTCCGCGGTACCACCCAGATTACTGATCTTATGATCAGTCGCTTAGTCTCCAGCCTGTCAGCCGGGGTCAGTCGTAACGGTCTGCTTCCGCCGCATCCTACTGGTTGCCGTTCGGTGCGGAGCTCTGAGGTGTTCTTTCACATGGAAGCGTGCTGATCAGGCTCTCATTATCCCTGATTCACTGTACAGCCGTGTTTCTGTTACTTTTCCTCTTCTTTGCTTATACTGAAGTTTTACGCTTCCGTTTAAGCAATGTCAATATATTTCAGAAAATATTATTATTTATTTACATTTATCAATGTAAATTTTTACATCAGATACTGACACCCGCAAACTGGGAATTATACAGTTCTTTATAGAAGCCTCCGGCTTTCATCAAAGACTCATGTGTACCCTGTTCAATGATATGGCCATCTTTCATGACAAGGATCTGATCTGCATTACGGATTGTAGAAAGACGATGAGCAACTGTAAAGCTTGTTCTGTTCTGCATGAGCTTTGTAAATCCAGACTGTACAAGAAATTCTGTTCTTGTATCAATGTTGGAGGTTGCTTCATCCAGGATTAACATAGCCGGTTTTGTTAACATGACTCTGGCAATGCATAATAACTGTTTCTGTCCCTGTGACAGGTCATCATCATCGATAACTGTATCTAATCCTTCCAGCATACGTCTGATAAAGTCCCAGGCATGTGCTTCTATAGCAGCGTTTCTGATTTCTTCATCGGTAGCGTCAGGCTTGCCAAAGGCAATATTGGCACGTACGGTATCATGCTTTAACCATGTTTCCTGTAATACCATACCAATTTGTCTGCGTAAGGAATGTCTGGTGACACTTCTTGTATTCTTATCATCTACAGAAACATTGCCATCATCCGGATCATAGAAACGCATCAGAAGATTAATGAATGTTGTCTTGCCGCAACCGGTTGGCCCGACAATCGCAACCGTTTCACCTGGTTTTGCATGGAAGTTAAAGTTTTGAATCAAAGGTTTCTTAGGATCGTAAGAGAAAGATACATTTTCAATAGAAACATCGCCCTTTACATCCTCTAATTCTTCTTCTGGTTCTGCGCTTTCCGGTTCTGCCTCTATCATCGCAAATATTCTTGCGGCGCAGGACAAAGAATTCTGTAATTCTGTTACAACCGAGCTGATATCGTTGAATGGCTTCATATACTGATTGGCATAGGATAGTAATACAGTCAGGCCTCCAACAGTCAATCCACCCTGGATGATTCTGAATCCGCCAATCAGTGCTACCAGAGCATAGATGACATTATTGACTGCTCTTGTGGATGGATTTGTTAAGGAAGAATAGAATACTGCCTGTTGTGTGTATGTCTGTAACTTTTCATTCAGTTCTCTGAATTTTCTGGAAGATCTTTCTTCATAGCCAAATGCCTTGACGATTCTTTCACCACCGATCATTTCATTGATCAAAGCTGTTTCCGTGCCTCTTGTTTCATTCTGTTTCTGAAACATCTTATAGGAATGAGACGCAATAAATTTTGCGACAAAGAAGGAAACCGGCGTCATAATAACAACCAGAATAGATATTTCAAAATTCTTGGAGAACATGAATACCAGTGTTGCAATGATCATCACAATACCTGAGAACAACTGGTTAAAGCCTAATAACAGTCCATCTGATAACTGATCCGTATCCGCAATGATTCTCTGTACGATATCACCACTGCTGTGCTGGTCCAGCCAGGATAAAGGCAGATGCTGAATCTGACGGATTGCCTTTGCACGAATATCTCTTACCGTGTGATATGTCAGTCTGTTATTAATCAGATTCATAAGCCACGTTGCCAGTGATGCCAGTACTATCAGAATCAGGATCTTTACAGATATTGAGGCAATCAGTGTAAACTCTACTTTACCTTTACCAATGATGCCGTCAATCGCATCTCCAAAAAGAATCGGAATATATAACTGCAGAATGACGGATACTGCGGCTAAGATCATACTCAGAACAAGCATGAATCTGTATCTGCCGATAAACTTCAATACTTTCTTTAAAGTGACAAGTGCACCTGCATTATCCTTCATAACCTGCCTCCTTCTTTTCATCAGGGAATTGTGAATAATAGATTTCCTGATATACAGAACAATTCTTTAAAAGTTCTCCATGTTTTCCTTTGCCGACAATTCTGCCATTATCCATAACAAGAATCATATCCGCATCACGTACAGACGATGTACGCTGCGATACGATGAATACCGTCATGTTTCCTTCCAGATTATGTACAGCTTTACGTAATCTCAGATCTGTTGCAAAGTCCAATGCCGAAGAGGAATCATCCATAATGAGTATTTCCGGTTTTCTGACTAAGGCCCTTGCGATGGTTAATCTCTGTTTCTGGCCACCGGATAAGTTACGCCCATTCTGTTCTATTTGTGCGTCCAGTCCGCCTTTACCCTGCACAACATCATCTGCCTGGGCTGTTTCCAATGCCTTCCATAACTGTTTATCATCCGCATCTTCATTGCCCCATTTCAGGTTGTCACGGATTGTTCCTTCAAACAAAACTGCTTTCTGAGGCACCATGCCGATCTTATGAATCAGACTGCCTTCTGCGTAGTCTTTCACATTGACGCCGTCTACTTTTACAACCCCTTTCTGAGGATCATAGAAACGCGGAATCAGATTTACCAGAGAAGACTTACCCGATCCGGTACCGCCGATAATACCGATGGTTTCACCATTCTTAACCGCAAAGTTAATATCTTCAATTGCATCATCACTGTCTTCATAGGAAAGAGATACATTATCGAAGCTGACAGATGTATCACTGTCCGATACTTCAGGATCTTTATCCGGATATTCCATAGATGGTTCCATGTTCAGAATATTCTGAATTCTTTCACCACAGGCTAATGAACGGTTGATTGTAATAATCAATGAAGCCATCTTGATTAATTCCACAATAATCTGAGCCACGTAGTTATATAATGCGACCACATCACCAGGTGCCATAGAACCTGCATTTACCTGTAAAGCACCTGTATAAATCAAGACAACAGTCGCAATATTAATCAATGCATAGGTAAGAGGATTCATGAGAGCATTAAATCTGCCTACCTTCTCATTTAGCTTTGTAAGATACTCATTCTTCTCATCAAATTCTCTTGTTTCATCCTCTTCTCTACAGAAGGCACGGATAACTCTGACACCCGTCAGATTCTCTCTTGTTGTAAGAGTCAGGCCATCTAATCCCTGCTGTACTTTCTTATACATAGGGATACTTGCCAGCATGATGCCAAAGATTACTATGCTTAATAATGGAATGACTGCCACAAAGATCCAGGCAGCTTTCACATTAATCGTAAATGCCATAACCATCGATCCAAAGACAATAAACGGAGATCTTAACAAAAGTCTTAAGGCAAGATTCCATCCGGTCTGTACCTGATTGACATCACTGGTTAATCTTGTAATTAATGTATCTTCACCAAGCTTATCCAGGTCTTTATAACTGAATTTCTGTATATGATCATACAGATCCTGTCTTAATTCTGTTGCGTAGCCTGTACTTGCCTTAGCCGCAAACCATTGGGCGGTAAAGCTGAACAGCATTCCTGTTATTGCAAGTAATAACAGAAGCAGGAAAGCATGAATGATAACTGTCCGGTTATTCTGTAATACGCCTTTGTTTATAATCACAGCAACTACAACCGGAACAAGCAGATCCATCAACGCTTCCAGCAGTTTGAATACCGGGGCCAGAATGCTTTCTTTTTTATAATGTTCCATGTATCGAAGCATCTCTTTCATAAAATTCCTCTTTTCACCGTTACTATTGTGACATAG
>DXZE01000026.1:0-14821 GCA_019415435.1 Erysipelotrichaceae bacterium | reverse complement strand
GACATAGTTTTGCCATACGAAATATATTATTACTGGATTATTCCATATAATTTTTATATAGTTAAGATATGGAAAGTGAACGTCTTCAGTTTTTCATTACCGTAGCAGAAGAAGGCAGTATTTCAGCTGCCGCAAGAAAACTCCATATGTCGCAGCCTCCTTTGTCTCTTCAGATACAGAATCTGGAAGAAGAGTATGGAGTAAGACTGTTCAACCGTTCTTCCCGCGGCATTCATCTGACGGAAGCAGGTAAGATTCTGTATGACTATGCCTTACGCATAGCCTCTCTTGAAACCGAAGCAAGAGAAGATCTCAGAGATTTCCGCTCTGGTTTAAGAGGAAAGCTGAGACTAGGCGTTGTTTCTTCCGGCACATGTCCAGCTTTTTTAGAACCATTAAAGAAGTATCTTCATATGTATCCTGGTATCAGTTTCTCTGTAGAAGATGGCAATACCTTTCAGATGCTGGATGATATCCGCAGACAGCGGATTGACTTTGCGGTAGTCCGTACCCCGTTTGCCCAAAGAGGGCTTGATGTCATCACATTAAACAATGATCACTTCATTGCCTGCGGTACACATGAATACATGAAGCAGTTTCAGGACGGTGTTATTACACTGAAGGGTCTTGAAAACAAGCCACTGATTATTTACCGCCGTTGGGAACAGACTATTCATGATATCTTTGCCCAGAAAAACATTTCCATGGATGCCATATGTGTCAATGATGATGCCAGAACCAGCCTGCAATGGGCTGAAGCTGGTATTGGCATTGCTTTAATCCCTTCTTCTGTCTTCTCTCTTTCTCATCATCTTGAAGCAGTAAATATTGATGAAAAGAAACTGAACAGCTCCATATGTCTGATCCGAAACAGGACAAAACAAAGAAATGAAAATGAAAAGAGATTCTGGGAAATTTTTTCTGACATCAAAGGATAAAAACAATTTACTATTTTGAACTTGAGGAGTAATCTTCTCTAAGAGAGAAAGGGGTGATAAGAATGGATGATCACGGTCGAGAACGTATGAACAGTTTAAAACAGCCGCCATTCTTATCACTTCTTTTTATAATGTGACGACATATGGCTGGCTTCCTGATAAGAAAAGGAGGTTATACCTATGACAGAAGCAAGAAAAGAAAATACAGAACAGAATATTACCGATCTCTTTCGCAGCAGTCTTTCTCCCAAGGCAATTTCCGAGAAACTGAAAGATTATCATGAGAATGATATCGCCGACGCATTAGAGGAAATGAAGCCTAATGAAAGAACTGTACTGTATCGTCTGATGGACATTGATGATCTGGCAGACGTCATGGAACATGCGGATAATGCGGATGATTATCTCGAAGAAATGAGTCCGCAGAAAGCAGCGGATGTCCTCGCCCGCATGGAGCCGGACACAGCCGTCGATCTGATCAAGAATACGGATTCCAGAGACAAGGAAGTATGGCTTGCCTTAATGGATGAAGTGCATCGCAATAACATCACCAAGCTTGCCTCTTATGATGAAGATACCATCGCATCCAGAATGACCACGAACTTTGTATCCTTCTCTTCTGATTTATCCATCAGGGATGCGATGAAATCATTAGTCAGACAGGCAGAGAGTCACGATAACATTTCCCAGCTTTACGTTGTCGATAATAAAGGTATTTACTATGGTGAAATAGACTTAAAAGACCTGATTCTTGCAAGACAGACAAAAACCCTTGAGGATATTGTAGTAACCCAGTATCCATATGTTTATGCAAGTGAGAAGATTGAAGATTGTCTCGAGAAAATCAAGGATTACTCCGAGGAATCCATTCCGGTTCTTTCCGAAGACAACCGAATTCTCGGTGTCATCACCTCCCAGGATGTCGTTGAAGTTGTCGATGATGAAATGGGTGAAGATTACGCCAAACTCGGTGGTCTGACGGCAGAGGAAGATCTGAACGAACCATTAAAGGAATCCGTACACAAACGTTTTCCATGGCTTGCCTTATTACTTGTATTAGGACTTGGTGTTTCCAGTGTTGTCGGATTATTTGAAACTGTTGTCGCAACCCTGCCAATGATCATGGCTTTCCAGTCCATGATTCTGGATATGTCTGGTAACGTTGGTACCCAATCCCTGGCTGTAACAATCCGTGTGCTGATGGATGAAGAATTAACTAGCAAAGACAAAGCACATCTTGTTTTCAAGGAAATGCGGGTTGGTCTCGTTAATGGTCTGATCCTGGGTGCATTAGCCTTTGTGGGAGTAGGCTTATTCATCATGGTATTCAAGCACTATCCGGTTGGCAACGCCTTTGCGATATCCGGATGTATCGGTATTTCGCTTGCAGTTGCCATGTTAATCAGTTCTGCGGTTGGCACCGTCATTCCTATCTTCTTCAAGCAGATTGGCATTGACCCTGCTGTAGCTTCCGGACCATTAATCACAACTGTCACTGACTTAGTTGGTGTTGTGACGTACTATGGCATGGCATGGATTCTCTTAATAGAAATGCTTGGTATGGGCGCTTAACAGACCTGACTGTGATAGAATAGTCAGGTAATCAGGAGATTTATATGTTAGCAAAAGACTCTAAAAAGAAGATCATATTAACCGGTGACAGACCAACCGGAAAACTGCATATCGGTCATTATATCGGTTCTTTAAGTGAACGTGTCAAACTGCAGAACACAGGCAGGTTCGATGAAATCAACCTTCTCATCGCTGATGATCAGGCGTTAACAGACAATTGGGATAATCCAAAGAAGATCAGAGATAATATCATTGAAGTCGCATTAGATTACCTTTCTGTTGGCATTGATCCTGAAAAGACAAATATATGCATACAGTCCGGTATTCCGGCCCTGCATGCATTGACTTTCTACTATATGAATCTTGTCACGACCCAGCGTCTTTCCCGTAATCCTACAGTAAAGCAGGAAATCAAGATGAGAGGCTTTAACAGTGATGAGAACAGTAATGACAATCAGGCTGGCTTACCAGCGGGCTTCTTTACCTACCCTGTTTCCCAGACTGCAGATATCACTGCCTTCAAGGCTACATCTGTACCGGTTGGCGAAGATCAGATGCCAATGCTCGAACAATGCAATGAGATAGTCAGACACTTCAACAAGACTTATTCCTGTGATGTATTGGTAGAACCTGAGATTTTATTACCTGAAAACGCTGCCCAGAGACGCCTTCCGGGTACGGATGGCAAGGCAAAGATGTCCAAGTCGCTTGGCAACGCCATCTACCTCTCTGATCCGGCTGATGTAGTCAGGAAAAAGATTATGGGTATGTATACAGATCCAACTCATATCAATATCAATGATCCGGGTCATGTAGAGGGCAACATGGTATTTACATATCTGGATGCTTTCTGCAAAGGAGAAGAACAATTTGCCAAATACTTACCAGACTATAAGAATCTGGATGAGATGAAAGATCACTACAGAAGAGGTGGTCTTGGTGATGTCAAATGCAAGAAGTTCTTAGTCAAGGTTATGGAAGATATCCTCTCTCCTATTAGAGCTGAACGTGCAAAGTGGGAAAACCGTATCGATGATGTATACGATATTCTTGAAAAAGGTACCCTGCATGCCGTAGAAGAAACAAACGAGACTTTAGAAGAAGTCAGACATGCCATGAAGATCGATTACTTTGCGGACAGAGATCGGATGGTTCAGGATTGGAAAGACTGGATCCAGTCAGAAAAATAATATTTACATAAAAGGCAGATAATTCTGCCTTTTCTTTTGGGTAAAAGAAAAGAACTGTTAATGTTTCTTAACAGTTCCGCAGATAAATAAAAACATAGAGGCCAGTCACAACAATGACGTAACCTGCTATGCTTTATGTTTATATGGTGTCTGAGCCAGTATGACTGCTGTAAACATCAATGTACATCCAAGATATTCACGCATAGACATTTGTTCATGCAGAAGGATTGTGCTCGCAATAACAGAAAAGACACTTTCCATACTTAAGAGAATTGTAACGACAGTTGGATTTCCTTTCTTTTGGGCAGCAATCTGTAATGTATAGGCTACGCCGCATGAGAATATACCTGTATAAAGTAAAGGTGTGACACAGGTATATACAGAATCATATGTAATTGTTTCAGTGCACATTGATCCAATCCATGAGAATACCGCCGCAAAGATAAACTGCATGCAGCTAAGATATAGCACATCACAATCCTTACTGAAATAATCAACGATCAATATATGCAGGGCAAACCCGGCTGCACATAGTATCAGAAGAAAATCTCCGGAAGAAACATGCAGTGATCCCTTCATGCATAAAAGATATAAGCCGGTTACCGCAAGTATCATCGCAAGCCATATCTGTTTACTAGTATTTTTATGAAGAAATACTAATGAGAAGACAGGCACAAGTACAACATATAAAGCTGTGATAAAGGCAGCCTTGCCTGCATCTGTACCAGCAGTAATACCAGCCTGCTGGAGGTAAGATGCACATCCTAAGGCAAGGCCACAACATAACCCACCAATAACCAGTTTTCTTTTATGAATGACTGGTTTTTCTTTCCGGTTACGGATACCTGTGATAACAAGCAATGTTACAACCGCTATGGAATAGCGGATGGCATTAAAAGAGAAAGGTCCGATCTTTTCAGCACTGACATCCTGTGCCACAAAAGCTGTACCCCAGATAAATGCGGCTAATAACGGGCATATAGACTGTTCAAGCCATGTATGTTTATCTTTCATGATTGTCATTATACATTATGGATGCATGTAAATGATACGACCTTGTTTGTTCTCATATAAACGGTGTGAGATAGATAATACGGTTCTGCCCTTTGAGGCATCCATCAATGCCTTCATGACTTCTGCCTCCGTCTTTGCGTCCAGATTTGCTGTTGTTTCATCTAAAAGCAGAATCTTCGGATTACATACAACTGCTCGTGTAATTGATAATAACTGCTGCTGTCCTTGCGAGAACAGAGAATCCTGATACTCTGTATCAAGTTTACCAGGAAGATCTTTTATTTCTTCTTTCAGGCCAGTTAACTCCAGGGCCTTCCAGATATCTTCATCGCTGATACTATGATCATACAGTGTTATCTGATCACGGATTGTACCGCATACCGGTACATAACTTTGTTCCACATATCCGAATATATGTCTTC
The DNA here is from genome assembly GCA_019415435.1 of Erysipelotrichaceae bacterium. Lineage (GTDB taxonomy): Bacteria > Bacillota_I > Bacilli_A > Erysipelotrichales > Erysipelotrichaceae > Bulleidia. The sequence continues at coordinate 9,685 of DXZE01000026.1, read as the reverse complement.
TCTCTGTATCCGTTATTTGAGAAGCTTTTGTGCCATAGATGGATACAGTTCCTTTATCCGGTTCATACAATCCCATGATCAGACGGAATAAGGTAGACTTTCCACAACCTGTTCTGCCTGTAAATGTGATGGTTTCTCCAGTATGAACAGAAAGATGAAAATCCTTTAATACCGGACTATTCTCGTCATACCCAAAAGACATATGTTCTATATTCAATGCATCTGTTTTATTGTCTGTTACAGGTTTTGAAACAATCTCTCTTTCTTCTTCCTGCATGAATTCCTTAATACGGGCAATACCAGCTGCGGCAGTCTGTATACTCTGAATTTCCATACCGATGGATTCCAGTGGGGTAAAAATGTTTCCTACATAGGAGATAATTGCGGCAGCTGTACCTGCACTCATACCAAAATAAGTCAGAAATGGTTCTCCTGCACCTGCCAGACTCATCATGACGCCTGTCACAATAGCACTGACGGTAATGATAATCGGTGAATATGAGGCATCACAGAAATTAGATTTTTCCATAGCTTTATAGCTTTTATCAATGGCTTTCTGATATTTCTGTTCCATAAAGTCTTCACCATGAAATACATGAATTGCACGGATATTATGAATGGTTTCAGGTAACTGGCCATTTTCTGCCGCAACAGCTTTACGGTTATCAATCTGTGCGGAAAACATACGTTTCTGATAGACCCTCGTTAATAAAAACAATAAAGGTAAAACAATCAGAATCAATGTGCCTAAACCTGTACTTTTCGTAAAGATCACAATCAGGATGCTGATCACAGAAAATAAATCAGAAAACATACTGATAATGCCATCAGAGAATAAAGTTTCGACAGTATCTACATCATTTACAAACAGGGAAGATAATCCGCCAGCATTCTGATCTGTGTAATAGGAAGCTTTCAGATAGTACAGTTTCTGACTCATTTCACTGCGTAAAACATGTGTCAGTTTCTGACCGAAGATTGTAATAGCCGCTTCCTTGGCAGCTTCCGAAATACTGCTTAAAGCGATAAACAGGAAATACAGTAATGCTAATTTCATGGTTAAGGAACCATGATCATTCAATGCATCAATGGCTTTTCCAAGGATTAATGGAGGCAGCAGTGAAAAGATAACAGCACCAGCAATCGTACAAACCAATACAACTGTAATGCGTATGTTTTCTTTGCATGTCTTCAGAAATACATGTTTTAAAGCAAATGGTTTCTTATTCATACACGCTGTTTCCTTCCTGTACCTGCTTGTGATACAAACCGGCATATACCTTGTTATGTTTCATAAGTTCTACATGATCAGATACTGTAACAGTTCCGTTTTCCATCCATAAAACCTGATCCAGTTCAGGAAACAGATTCAGACGATGCGACATCAGAAGAATGACTGCATCAGATTCCTGTTCTCTCAAACTCTCATAGATCTTTCTTTCTACTGTTAGATCTACTGCAGAAAAAGGATCATCCAGTATATAAACAGAGGCATGATGATACAATGCTCTGGCTAAGGCAATACGCTGTTTCTGTCCACCAGACAACTGTATGCCTCCCTCACCAATCACTGTATTTAAACCATCCTTCATTTCTTCTGCTTCTTTATCAAACTGTACATCTTTAATAACCTGTAACAGTTTCTCATCCTGATAAGGATCTCCTGCATCTTCAAGACGGATATTATCCGCTATACTCATATCCGATAATTCCGGCTGATGACCAACCCAGGATACTTCACCAGGATCCTGATTCAGATCTTTTAATTCTCTTTCCTGACCTGCAGAATCAATAAACTGTACAGAGCCTTCATAAGGATATTCATTCAGAAATACTCTTCCTAAAGTAGTCTTCCCGGAAGCAATCACACCGGTAATGCCTATGATTTCACCTTTATGAGCTTTGAAACTGATATCATGAAGAATATCTTCATGACTGTCAGGATAATGAAAAGACAGATGTGAAACGTTTATTTCAGATACAGTATCTGAATTAACAGAAGATATCTTTTCTTCCTTAAGATATGGCTTGATTCTTTTCCAGGATACTTCTGCTTTCTGTACGGCATTAAATAATTTAGCTGCACGACTTGTCTTTACTGCCAGTTTTGTAAAGCAGGCTGTATAGGTAGAAAAAGCTGCTATATTCCATACCTGCCATCCTGTGTGCATGACATTCTTACCGCCGAAATACAGAATCGGAACAAGTCCTGCCATCGCAATCATGTAATAGACAGGTTCCATCGTACTGTCCCATATATCCGCATGTACCGACTTGTTTTCATAATCCTGCAAGGCATCTTCATACAGGTTTCTTCTTCTCGCTTCACGGCCATAAACACGATATGTTAAGGCATGTGAAGTGATATCCAGAGTTTCTTCATGCAATCTTGCGGCACTTTGTTTCTGTAATTCAGATGCTTTTGCGATTACCTTTCTTAAAGAAGCCGCAATGATATAGGCAACTGGTGGAAACAACAGACATAAAAGCGTTAATTTCCAGTCATAATGTATCAGCATTACCACATACACAATCATGACCAATCCTGTATCAAATACTTCTGTAACAGACTTGCGCATTCCTTCTGCACAAGCTTCCGCATCCGATACTGCTTTTGTCATAACCGTACCAACATTTTCTTCTTCAGCATCAGATACAGGCGTATTGACCGCACGATGATAAATTCTGGTTTTCAGGGAACGGTTAACATTATTCGCAAATCTTCTTACATAGAATCTTTTTAAGTATCTTGCAAACTGTACAAAGGCAATCACCCCGACATAAATACATGCAAGAATAACGATGTCTTTACTTTGTCTGATGCCATGGATGATATCCGCAAGATACTGTACTAACTGACCTTCAAACCATGGGCCCGCCGCCATGCCGACATTATAGATAATGCCGGTAATCGTGATGATAATCAGTACCTTTTTCTCATCGGAAAAATAGGTACGTAACTTTTGAGGATCATTCTTCATACTTGTTCTCCTGAAGCATCTTTTTGACATGTGGGAATCCGCTTCTGCTTTCTTTCTTGGAACGGTTGTATAAAACATCCAGTATGGACATAAAGGTTTCTTTATCTACACGACTGATACCTTCTAAAAGCCACTCATAGAAGAATGTTTCTACATATGTTTTCGAATACTTTAACTGCTGTGCCTCATCAGAGGCATAGATCAATGCACTGCGGTGATCATCTGGATTGACCACTCTTACAAGGTAGCCTTTTTCTTCCAGATTCTTTACTCTTTTCGCAACTGCCCCTTTATCCATATTCAGCTGCGTGGATATTTCTTTCTGGGATATACCGGGATGATGATGGACAAGATGTATCAGATCAAATTCAGCGGATCCAACCCCTGTTTCCTTCATCATCTGTATGACCAGTTTTTCGCATTCTCTTCCAATCTTGGTGATCTCTCTTGCCTTGGAATCATATTTCTTTTCCATATAACCTCCTCATAAAAAAGATGTACTATCAACTAAATAGATGATAGTACATCTTTTATTACATTGCAATTCTTTTGAAGAAATTAATGCAGTCCGGCAGCCTTCATTTCTTCAATGATCTTAATACCGCTGGAAGTACCTAATCTTGTAGCACCTGCATCAAGCATAGCCTTTGCGGCTTCCCATGTACGAATACCACCAGCTGCTTTTACCTGTACATCCTTACCGGCATACTTCTTCATCAGTTTTACATGTTCTACCTTGGCACCTGCCGTACCAAAGCCTGTACTGGTCTTGACAAAGTCAGGCTTTACTTCTGAGGCAATCCTGGCTGCCGCAATAATATCTTCTTCCTGTAAATAACATGTTTCAAAGATAACCTTGCTGGTGATGTGATGTTCTCTGCCGATTGTGACTAACTGTGTCATTTCATCTCTGATGTAGTCATAATCCTTATCAAGAAGTTTTCCTATATTCAAAACATAGTCAAATTCCTGGCATCCATCCTTGATGGCATTCTTTAATTCATCTGCCTTTGTTTCAATGGTTGTCTGTCCTAAAGGAAAAGACAAGGCAGCACCTGTCAATACATTGGAACCTTCCAGCCACTTTCTGCACTCTTTAACCGGATATGTATTGATAGCTACTGATTTAAAACCATACTGAATTGCTTCATCGCAAAGTTTCTTTAAATCTGCTTCAGACGCATAGGCATGCAGATTGGTATGATCAATCATGCCTGCGACCTGTTCAACTGTATATTCCATATTTCACCTCTGGCGTTATTCTACCGTAATCTGATGAAGAAGATCATATATTTCTTTCCTATTGGCGAGATCTTCTTCAAAGGCAGTTGCACTGCCGGCAGCAATACACATTGTTAATGCCTTGTTATAATCATGATTTTCCAACCACCCGTAAAGAAATCCTGCGACCATAGAATCACCAGCTCCTACCGAGTTAACAGCCTTTCCTTTTGGGGCAGGCATGTAAAGATCCTTTGCATCTTCACTTACAAGTACTGCACCATCTTTACCCATGGATATCAATACATTGCGTGCTCCTTTTTCCTGAAGCTTATGACCATAGTAAGCCGCTTCTTCTTTTGTTTTGATTTCATGATGGAAGATGGCGCCCAGTTCATGCTGGTTCGGTTTTATTAAAAATGGATGGAAAGATAAAGTATCTGTTAAAAGTTCTCCTTCTGCATCTACGATACATAAAACATCTTTATGATTCACATACTGCAGGATATCCGCATACGTTGTTTTGGAAAGATGGGACGGTACTGATCCGGAAAGAACCAATACATCTCCATCTTTTATGTCGTCTAACTTTCCATAAAGCTTATGCATATCTTCATCAGAGATATGCGGTCCCCTGCCATTGATCTCTGTTTCTGTGTCAGAGCGCATTTTGACATTAATACGGGAATCACCGGAAGCTAAAGCAATAAAATCTGATGTTATGCCTTTTTCCTTCACCATTTCATCAATGACATTTCCAATATGACCCGCAATAAATCCAAGTGCAGTTGTTTTATAGCCAAGACTATGCACAATGGAAGATACATTAATGCCCTTACCACCCGGTCTTATTAATTCAGTATCCGTATGATTGATGATACCGTCTTTAAAATGAGGCACTTTGATAATGTAATCAATGGATGCATTCAATGTAACTGTATAAATCATATGTATTCATCCGTACTGGATTCATGTCTGACTAAGAAATAAACAATGATATAAATCACTGCGACAACGACAACAAATAATGCGGCAGCTTTCCCTGTTCCAAGCATAGCACATGTATCATAAATACCATGCAGGGATACAGCTAAGATATAACCAATGATGATTTCAAAAACTGCCCTGCCATTCTTACCCTGATCAGAAGCTTTCTTCGCTCTGCCATAGAAACATCCGAATAATACCGCAAAGCCAAGATGACCTGGTATGGAAAGAAAGGCACGGGTAAAGGCTGTTGTTAAGCCATACCGGAATACATAGGAAATATTTTCAAATGCCGCAAATCCCAAGGACGCAAAAGCCGCATAGACAATACCATCAAAGCGGCAGTTAAAGTCAGGTTTATGCCATGTAAGCTTTCCCATAAACAGATACTTGGTTCCTTCTTCAATAACACCGACAATTAAGAATGCAAGAATCATAACTCCGGTAACTGTATTCTGATCAATCGGACTCATATCCAGCAAAGACTCCGCAATCATTTCCAATACGCCTGATACTAAGGCTGCCAAAACACCACAGCCTGCACATTTCCATAGTAAATCAGCCGGTTCTTTCTCGATTCTGTCCTGCTTATAGATATAGGACATTAACCATACAGCCGGTATAACCGCTGCCATATAATAAATCCATAGTATTGATGTAAATGGGGAAAACAGAAACATACTTAAAACCTCTCTTTCTCACCCGCATAAATACTATTATAATACAGACCATGAAATATTATCTTTCCGCAATACTGGGAATGCTGATGTGGTCTTCCTCTTTCATAGCTACGAAAATAGCCTATCGGGCTGTTTCACCAATACTTTTATGTGTCATACGTTTTGCGATTGCTTCGGTAATCATGATGATTATGAGACTCATGCAGAAAAAAAGGACAAGAATTCCATTGCGTGATCAGCGCAATATCATCCTGTCCGCCGCTGCCGGTATCTCTGTATATTATGTATTGGAAAATATAGCTTTACAGTATACGACTGCCAGTGCTGCTTCTTTCATTGAAGCAGCTTATCCGATCATTACAGTATTAATCGGTGTATGGATTTATCACGAAAAGACAAGTAAGAGAATGCTTGCCGGTATCTTCATATCCATCATCGGTGTATTGATACTAAGCGGTTTTTCCGCCTCAGAAGGATCTGGTTTAAAAGGAGACATTCTCTTATTGATAGATGGAGCCTTATGGGGATTCTATAACTTTCTTGTTCAGAGAATCCCTAAAGAATATGACAACTTCAGTGTCTCTTATTACCAGATGTTATGGGGAACAGTCATGTTTTTACCTATGCTTTTCCTGGAAAAGCCTGTCTTTACAAACATAACAAGTGAGACAATCATTGCCATTCTTTATCTTTCTACCGGCTGTTCCGTAGCCGCATTCCTGCTTTATAACTATGGTTTATCCGGTATCTCTGCCTCCAGTGCCAGTGCCATCATGAATCTGATGCCTTTATTTGGAGTTCTGCTTTCTTTTCTGATTCTTCATGAAACAATCTCTCTGTCCCAGATAGCAGGCGGTATATTAATTATGCTTGGTGTTTATATTTCTACTAACAGACATGCCGTATGATTACTGCTTTACCTGTGAAAACAGCCATTGCATGGTTTTTTCATCTTTCACAAAGGCATTTCCACCATCATGTTCGTCGCTTCAGCCTATTTCTGTAAACCAGGATTCCGGCTTTACATCTAAGACAAGAATCTTATCAACCTCTTCTTCACTTAATCCTTTTTTTAACATAAGCATCATGAATATTCTGATAAGCTTCTTTCAAAGCTTCAGAACCATAGTAAGAATTATCTTCCCCCCCTATCGCCAGGCGTAAAGGTGTTTCTGCATTGGCCTGTGAATGCCATCCGGGCCAGCCTGTGAGGCAAAGCTCTGCAATACGGCAATAGTCGCAGAAGAAGACTGTACAATCAATGTCATGCATGTTCCTAAGAGAATTCCTAATACCGGAATATCCTTTACCCTGGCCATTAAGTCCGTAAATACAGGACTTGCGGCTAATGGTTTCATGACCCCGGACATGATTTCAATGCCTTCCATTAACAATCCGAAGGAAAAGATAACCATGCCTATATTCTTTACTTTCTCTTTCTTTGAAAGAAACTGAATCATGAAGCCAATGAATATAATCGGATAGATATAGTCACTGATTTTAAAGGCAATCAGCTGGGCTGTCATGGTAGTACCGATGTTTGCACCAAAGATAATGGAAATTGCCTGCGGCAGACCAATCAGACCAGCACTGGCAAAACCGATAACCATAACAGTTGTCGCAGAAGAACTCTGTAATACAGCTGTCACAAGAGCACCAGCCAAGGCTCCCATAACCGGATTCTTTGTAAGATACCCCAGTATTTTCTTCATCTTTTCTCCTGCATCCTTCTGCAGGGAATCACTCATTGTATTCATTCCATACAGGAATAAGGCAAGCCCTCCGGCAAGTCCAAATACTATCTTTATTTCTTCTGACATAAAACACTCCTTTACATTGTTATTTTTATGTAAAGGAGTATTTTCATCTATCATAGTAAAGTACTTACGCAAAGAGATCCAGCAGTTCTTTTGAAGAGTGAACGATCATTACATCTTTCCTGTCTGTAACACCACTGCGTTCCCCACAATACCATACCGGTATCATACCGGAAAGAATGGCTCCTTTGATATCGGTTGAAAATGTGTCTCCGACATAGGCACATTGTTCATATGGTACATGCAGTAAATCTGCGGCCGCATGATAAATAGAAGGATCCGGTTTCTTCTTGCCAAAGTCTTCACTGACAAGAATCACTTCAAAGATATCTTCCAGATGCATTTTCTTTATCTTCGGCCATTGTCTGTCATGAGGACCGTTTGTAACTAATCCGACATGATAGTTTTCTTTTAGCTTTAAGATGGCTTCTTTCATACCTTCAGTCCATACTTGATGATCCGGGAATATTTCATACCATCTCTTAACAGCCTTATCGATATCTAAATCAGGCTTCCATTTCTTCTGGATTCTCTCCATGACTTCTGCTTTTCTGATTGTACCGTATTCATCCCATAACAGACATTGCTGGATACGTGCTTCCATCTCCAGATTATCATGCAGATCAGGGAAAAATTCCGAAAATAATATCTGATAGTTTTCATAGGAACTTCTGGTTCTGTCTGTTAATGTTCCATCATAGTCAAACAGTATGCATTTACAGTTATTCATATCATTTTCTCCCTATTTACCTGCATATACATCATTCAGGTTTATTTCACCACAGATATCTTTTTTAAAGTAGTCTTTGATTTCCTGTGAATCATCCGTCTGACCAAGCACCCACATTAACTTGGTGACAGATGCTTCACTTGTCATATCGTGAGCACTGATCACACCTGCCTCCAGTGCCTTCATACCTGTTTCATAAACTGATAAATTAGCACCTTCATAACGTACCTGGGTACCAACCAGGACTGTAACCCCGCTGTCTATAACTTCCCTGGCAGCTTTAATGAAATCATGCTTGATAAACGGCATACCGCCCATACCGAAAGCTTCTATATAGATACCTTTATATCCCTGATCTTTTAAAAGACGCAATATGTCCGGTTCTATACCCGGAAACATCTTTAAAAGGAATACTCTGTCACTATAGTGATTCATAAGATGAAACTTACCATGAGGATAACGGACACTCTTTTCATTGATACGCATGCCCAGTGAACTGATCGTAGCCGCATATGGTGCATTGATACTGTCAAAAGCATCAAAAGAAAGAGACCTTACCTTGCTAGCTCTGCATCCTCTCATAACCTTGCGGTTGAATGCCACATAGACACCAGGCACTTCTGAAGCTGCCATATGAATGGCACAGCGGCAGTTTTCCATGGCATCTGTAACAGAATCTGCCATAGACAATTGTGAGCCTGTTACTACTACCGGTATGCTGATATTCTGCAGCATAAAAGATAACATAGAAGAAGTATAGGCAAGTGTATCTGTACCATGAATAATGACAATACCATCATAATTCTGCCATACATCACTGATCTTCTGTGCTAACATGGCCCAGTCATCCGGGAATACATTGGCACTGTCTAATGCCATGACATCCTGTAATTCCAGATCTACACCTGATGAAACAATATGAAGCTGTTCAGCAAGATCTTCTGTTTTCAGACCTGGAGCCATTCCGTTTTTATGCATCACAGAAGACAGCGTACCGCCGGTATTCATAATCAATATCTTTTTCATAACATTACTCATCCCGGGATATTATACTTCCTGGTCACATAATTATCGAAACATAAAACACAAATATATAACAACAATCAGAAACAGGAGGTGAACTACTCCGACTTATAGAAGTCGGAGCTTCCTGCTTCAGCCACTACTGCGCTGGCTACAATGATACATAACTAGTGTCTTATACAGTGTCCACGGGCGTATGAGTTTGGGCTATTCCATCCCTACTATAATATTTAGTTTCAGGCTACT
>DXZE01000025.1 GCA_019415435.1 Erysipelotrichaceae bacterium | reverse complement strand
GAACCGCTGGAACAGCGGGGATAGCCTGAAATCACTGCATGGAGAACACAAGACCGTGCAGAACACCTACAGCAGAATGCATCGCGCCTCATGGGTAACTGTGAGATACGGGCGTATTCCGAACAGTCTGGAAACACAGGAAAAAAGAAAAGTGGTGTGATCCACTTTGAAGCTCGGTTACTTGTAGCCGAGTAGTTCACTAGAGCTGTACCAGACTCTTTGAAACATACAGTGCAATGATTAAAGAGATGCACTACCTCTTCTGAAACAAGAAGGGTTAACCGTCACCGTTAAGGTAATCCAGTATAGGGATCCATGGCTTTCTATGTAATAAATATTCACAAAAAAAGCGAATCCCTTAAAAAGATTCGCTGAAATTATAAAAAGTTATTTTTTCTTTTGAAGATACACAGTTGCCAGCAGTATTCCTATGCTGCAACCACATGTATTTGTAATGATATCTGTAATATCACATACTCTTGTTGAGGATATCAATGGCTGTATGAACTCAATCATGATGGAAAAAAGACATCCTGTAACCAAAGTATTCCACCATGGTTTATGCAATGCCAGCTTATATAAGAATCCAAAAGGTATAAATAACAGTATATTCAATACGGTTTCTTCTTTGTAGGAACCGTATTTATGTATCCAGTCAATAAAAGGAATGAAGTTGTACTGGCTTTCATTACCATAAGAGATTTCATTCAGATGATTGATCAAAGGCATTAAGGTAGCACATAAGATAAAAACAATGGATAAGAATAAAGCTGTATCCAAAAGAAACGTTCTGTTTTTCTTTCTGTGTCTCACAAACAGAAAGAATATGTATAGTGCCCCAAGTGCAGTGAGGTCAGGCAGAGATTCAGTCAGATGAAACATAAGTTTCTAAACTATATCATGAATCCGGATGATGTTAAGTGAATTATGAGTGATAAATATATAAAATAAAGCAGGTAAGCGTTTACAAGTCATAAATGAATTGACTTCAAAAAAATTGACTCATATATTTTAGTAGTAAGACACAGGAGGCATTCATGCACGTTCTGACAAGGTTTCAGATGTTTACAGATATAGTTACAGTTCTGATAGGTATCATGTATGCATATCAGTTTATTTACATGATTATATCTTTTATAAAACGCAGAGTTCCGCAACAGAAGCCTGCTCAGAGTGAACATCGTTTTGCAATATTTACTTCTGCACGTAATGAATCAGAGGTTATTCCGGAATTACTGGAAAGTCTGAAGAAACAGAATTATCCAAAGGATAAATATGATATTTATGTTGTGGCGGATAACTGTACGGATAATACAGCAGAAGTTTCCCGTAAACATGGTGCTGCTGTATTTGAAAGATTCAATGAAGAAGAAAAGGGTAAGGGTTATGCCCTGAACTATCTGTATCATAATGTGACCGCATTAAAGGGTAATGATTATTATGATGCCTATGTAGTATTTGATGCGGATAATATCGTAGATAAAAACTTCCTGAAAGAAGCTAACAAGAAGCTTGATACAGGTAAGTATGATGCCTTTACAACATACCGTAATACAAAGAATTTCAGTAATAACTGGATCTCTGCCGCATATTCCATCTGGTTTATGCATGAGGCAAGACATCTGAATTATGTCAGAGACCTGATTGGTGCCCAGGCTATGATATCCGGTACTGGTTACGTTGTGACTTCAAAACTTATGGAAAAGAATCATGGCTGGCCATTCTATCTGTTGACAGAAGATATTCAGTTCTCTGTAGATGCAACAATCAATGATTACAGAATCGGTTATTGCGATTCTGCCATGTTGTACGATGAACAGCCTGTCACTATGAAACAGTCATGGAATCAGAGATTAAGATGGGCAAAGGGTTTCTATCAGATTGACGCAAGATACCTTCTTCCTTTAACACATGCTTTATTTACCAAGAAGAAAGAGAAGAAGCTTGGCTGCTATGATGTATTAATGACGGCAGCACCTGCATCTCTGCTTACTGTAGCGATGCTGTTTGCGTCTATAGTGATTGTTATTGCCAGTGTATTCATGCCTTACTATGTAAGACTTGTATTCATACATGAAACATTTGGCTTTATCGTCAAGATGTTGGCTGAGATGTGGCTTGGATCCATTGCCCTGGGTGCATTCACCGTAGCAATGGAATGGAATCGTATTCCTGCCACAAACTGGCAGAAGATCAAATACCTGCCGATGTTTCCGATGTACATGCTGACATATATTCCGATTGCCATTCAGGCTTTGTTCGTCAAGGTACAGTGGACACCGATCAAGCACTATACAACGGCAGAGCTTGCAGAAGGTGTACATCAATGATCTGCTACAGGCAGATCTTTTTTAAAGAAAGATACATATGAAAAAGAATGTTATGAAAGGACTGATGGCTCTTATTATTGCCTTGCTTGTTATCGCAATGGTATTGAGTATGTTCAGGTAAAGAGTATGAAGAGATTTAAACAGACTGATATTGATGAGATGGCAGCTATATTAAAGAATAACGGGGTTATATCTGTACCGACAGATACGGTATATGGTGTATGTGCCATTATGACTTCAAAACAAGCACAGGAAAACCTGAGAAATGTAAAGAACAGACCTTTAACAAAAGCATTTCCTGTTATGTGTGCAGATGAAGCACAGATCAGGAAGATAGCATACACAGATGAAAGAAGTGAAAAGCTGATTCTTGCCTTTATGCCAGGACCTGTTACATTTATTTTGAAAAAGAAAGAAAGTGTACCTGCGTATGTCAATGGTGGTCTTGATACATTAGCGATTCGTATGGCTACTTCAAAGCCTCTGGCAGATTTAATCAAGGCAACAGGTGCACCAGTCTTTATGACAAGTGCCAACCAGTCTGGTCAGCCAGTATGTACAAACCTTGATGAAATAGAAAAATCATGCCCTTTGTTAGATGGCATGATGGAAGGCGATGTTTCTTTTGGCGAAGCTTCTACAATCATTGACTGTACAGGTAAGGATATAAAGATCCTGCGTCAGGGACCTGTCACAATGGATGATATTGAGAAAGCTTTACAATAAGTGAAGTATCTCTGATATATCTGTACCCTTACAGGTAATATCTTTTAATGCCTGGGTATGATAGTAGTAGGTATCATCTGATAATACAGCCCGATAGGTTTCATAGAGCTTACCCATGGTAAGCTCATTTTCATATATGGATAAACCACACAGGTTACGGGATACACACATGGCATTGTAATTACGGATATAGTTATGATCGGTAATGATGACCTGGGGAATGCCTCTGGCAAGACACTGGTTCATCAGATAGGCATTGCCATCATGGACACAGGCAATGGACCCGGGTAAAAGATCAGGTTTTGGGGCAGCCATGAAATGCATGTTTTCAATGCGTGATGCTCTGCACCCTCTGTACCATGCATATACAGAGTAAGGTGCTCCTTTGAACCCATCTGTTAATATCTTTGGAAGAGATCTTTTATGGACATCAGGCAGGAAGATACATACCCTGTTAGTCTGCTTGACATGAATCGGATATACAGAAGCTATATCAATACGATCTGTATGCTGGGACTCACTGAATGGCTGTGCTTCAATAGGTCCAAAACCTATTCTTCTTTCACACTTTGCATATAGATCTTTTAAAGTAAATACCTGTTCCATATGCAGGTTATCTAATACTTCATTTACAGCATCCATTGCCTTGGAAGAAAACCATGTTTTCTTATACATGTCACTGTTTACAATCACCCAGCATGGAATATGCTTTGCCCTGGCTGCCATGACAGCCGCCGGTCTATCCATAACGATGATTAAATCAGGATGAAAATGAGAGATAGCTTCATCCATGCATTTAAGGTCATTTAAAAGATAGTCTCTTGTAGAACCGCCATGACTGTAAAGCCATGCTTCATAGGATCTCTGATCTTTCATGTTCACAAGCGGTTTCTTTATCTTAGGGCAGGTATATACAGAGGCATGATGAAAATGATTGGCTGTATCCCCGCTGATCGCTACAGCGTGGTTTTCCTGGGAAAAGGTTACGGCCAGGTTCTGGGTTATATAGTAGGCCGCATCTGCACGCGGACATTGTATAAAGGGCGCAATCAGAATTCTCATGGTTATTATTATAAACCATGTTGTTGTGAATCTTTTTCAAATGGAATACTATAATACGCAGAAGAAACGGGAGGAAAGTATTAATTATGCTGGAAGTACTGAATCATCCGCTTATCACACATAAGCTTACCCAGATGAGAAAGAAGGATACCGGGACCAAGGATTTCAGAGAGAATCTTGATGAGATTGCCGAGCTGATGGCTTATGAGGTATGCAGAGATTTACCGGTAAAGCCTGTATCTATTGAAACACCAGTAGCACCATGTACTGGCTTTGAACTGTCAAAGGAAGTAGTTATTGTACCGATTCTCAGAGCTGGTATCGGCTTGCTGGATGGTATCAGAAGACTTGTTCCTACAGCCAAGGTTGGTTTCATTGGCATGTACAGAGATGAAAAGACTCTGGAACCACATGAGTATTTTGCCAAGTTCCCTAAGAACATGGCTGATGCAATTGTCATGATTGTAGATCCAATGCTCGCAACAGGCGGCAGTGCTATTGATGCAATTGCGGCTGTTAAGAAGAGAGGTGCCAAGCAGATCAAGCTTGTATGTCTTGTAGGTGCACCAGAAGGTGTCAAGGCAGTACAGGAGAAGTATCCGGATGTAGATCTGTATTTAGCTGCTCTGGATGATCATCTGAATGAGAATGGCTACATTGTACCGGGTCTTGGCGATGCCGGTGACAGAATCTTCGGTACGAAGTGATGGGACTGTTTCCATTCTTTATTAAAGCAGGAATATATATACTTTCTTTCATAGTGACATGGTATGCAATGCGTTGTGTCAACTATGAAAAGATTCTGAAGAAAGGAAATGTGGCAGAAGCACAGGTTCTCTATGTATTGATTGTCATGGGAATTGCCTGGCTGGCGGGTTCATTCATATTGGCTTTCTTTTATCAGAGTTAAGGTATGCGGTATAGGAAACTGTACCGCTTTTATATTAGAAAGTAAGATTTTTTGGCATAACAGTGTATAATATGGCACGCAAGAGGTGGTTATATGTTAATCAGTCTGGTAGTGCCCTGTTATTGTGAAGAAGAAGTTCTTCCATTATTTAAAAAAGAAACAGATAAAGTAACAGAAATATTAAAAGAGAAATATGATGCGGATACTGAGTATGTCTTTATCAATGATGGTTCTAATGATCATACATTAGATCTCATGAGAAAGTTTCATGAAGAAGACAAGCGTGTGCATTATATTTCCTTCTCCCGTAACTTTGGTAAAGAAGCAGGTTTA
The DNA here is from genome assembly GCA_019415435.1 of Erysipelotrichaceae bacterium. Lineage (GTDB taxonomy): Bacteria > Bacillota_I > Bacilli_A > Erysipelotrichales > Erysipelotrichaceae > Bulleidia. The sequence continues at coordinate 24,658 of DXZE01000025.1, read as the reverse complement.
TACGCAGGTCTCCAGCATGCCAGGGGTGATTATGTGGCAGTGATGGATGCGGATTTACAGGATCCTCCTTCTCTTTTACCAAAGATGCTGGAATATCTTTTATCTGGTGATTATGATTGTGCCGCCACAAGACGTACAACCAGAAATGGAGAACCGCCGGTACGATCCTGGTTTGCCCATCGTTTCTATCATCTGATTAACTCCGAATCAAAGACCCAGATCGTCGATGGGGCGAGAGACTTCCGTCTGATGACAAGACAGATGACAGATGCAGTTCTTTCCATGAGTGAATACAACCGTTTTTCCAAGGGTATCTTTTCCTGGGTTGGTTTTAGAACAAAATGGATTGATTATGAGAATGTAAACAGAGCTGCGGGTAGTACCAAGTGGAATTTCTTCTCATTAACAAGATATGCCGTAGAAGGACTTGTAGGTTATACAACCAAACCACTGGAGTATGCGGCATTTATCGGTATTCTCTTTTTCTTCCTTTCCATCGTAGGAATTATCTTTATCATTGTAAGAAAATTACTGTTTGGTGATCCGGTATCCGGTTGGGCTTCTACGGTTGTTATCATTATGTTCTGTGCCGGTATTCAGTTATTCTGTACGGGTATCATCGGTGAGTATCTTGCCAAAACATATCTGGAAGTAAAGCACAGACCTGTCTATATTGTGCAGGAGACAGATCATAGTTTTGATGAAAGAAATGAAAGAAAATCAAAAATTCTTTCTAAAAATACAGAAAATGAATAATTAAATCGTGGAAGTGCCTCCTTTTTCTACAATATTTAAGTAGAAAAGGAGGTTTCTTGTATGAAAGAAACAGTAAACTTAACAACTTTAAATCATTATATTCAAAGCAGAAAAGACTTATATGGTGTTCTTGTGCCGGAAAAGGTAAAAGAAAGCATGGTATCAGAGGAGAACTGGATTGCCCGTTATAGCTGCGGCGGCAGTGAAGAATTAGGCATTTCCGTAACCCCTGGAGATATATGCTATATGGATTTCGGACAGGCATATCTCTATGAAGTGGGTTACCAGCATTTCGGGATTGTTCTGGCATTATGGCAGAAGAAAGCTTTAGTTGTACCGATGACATCGAATGAAACGACATATGCCAAAGCATATGATCCAATTGATAATCCATATGGTAAATCCAATCTCATGCGTTTAGGACAGCTTCCGGGTATGAATAAGCCTTCTGTATTATTCCTGAATGATATGCGTTTTGTGAATACGGCAAGAGTTATCAAGGTTATGGCACATCTGGACGTAAAAAGTGAAAAGTTCTGGGATATACAGGACAGAATCAATGAACATCTGTTCAGACGCTATTACAGCTAGTAAAAGATGTTAGAATAGTGACATGCGTAAACTTACCGGCAGATGGCTGATAGCTGTATCAACAGGTCCTGATTCCATGGCTCTTCTTTCCATGTGCATGGAAAATCATATGGATATATGCGTTGGTCATGTCAATTATCATCATAGAGATCAGGCAGAGGAAGAAGAAGCTTATATCAGAGCTTTCTGTAAAGAAAATCATATTCCTCTCTATGTCAGAAATGAACCTTTTCATTCTACAGGCAACTTTGAGGCAGATGCCCGCAAGTGGCGGTATGACTTTTTTGAAAAGATTGTAAAAGAAGAACATCTGGATGGGGTTTTAACGGCTCATCAGGAAGATGATGTTCTGGAAACATGGTACATGCAGAAAGAAAGAAACATCATTCCAAAGTGCTGGGGACTTGCGGAAGTGAATATGTATCATGGCATGGTTGTGAGAAGACCATTACTTGGCTATACCAAGAAACAGTTAGAAGAATATTGTGATCATAGACATGTCCGCTACTATATTGATCATACCAATAAGGATGATACATACAGCCGCAACCGTATCCGCAACCATGTCACTTCTTCTATGGACCGTAAACAAAGAGATGAGATTCTTAAGGAAATAGAGAAAGCGAATATACATCTGATACAATTCAGGGACAAAGCAGAGAATCTTATTTGTGATGAATCTGTTTCTTTAAAAGAATATCGTAAGGAGAATGAAGAAGTACGCTGCTGTATTCTGAGAATGATGATGGATCCGGATAATGCTTATCATATGACCCTTGCATATCTGAAAGAGATTGATCATATTCTTTTGAAACAGAATGATTTTGTAATTCCGGTAAAGGGAAAAGAACTTGTCAGTGATCATGAAAGGTTCTTTATGCATGTTCCTTTTGAAACCTATGAAGATACGTACACGTCTTTAGATGAGATGCATGGTATAGAAAAATCATGTTACAGAATTACAGAAGGAAAGAAAGGTGTCTTTGCCTGTTCGGTTACAGACAAGGACTTTCCGCTTATCATCAGAAGTGTAAAAGAAGGAGATCAGATTGCCATGTGCTATGGCAATAAGTCAGTTCACCGCTTCTTTATAGACCGTCATATACCAAAGTATTTACGGTGTACATGGCCGGTTGTTGTAAATACACAAGGGCATATTATTCTGGTTCCGTTACTTGGCTGTGACCGGTGGCATTACACTGTAAAGCCAGATTTTAATGTGATAGAATATAACCTAACTGAAGGAGATTTCAGAGATGTGGGAAGATAAAGATATCAAGAAAGTTCTTGTTTCTGAAGAACAGATTCATGCAAGAGCTGTAGAACTGGGAAAAGAGATTAGCAGGGATTATAAAAATAATCCGCCTTTACTGGTTGCCTTATTAAGAGGTTCTGTACCGTTTCTGGCGGAATTAATCAAGAATATTGATCTTGATATTCAGTATGATTTCATGGATGTCAGTTCTTATGAAGGAACCGAATCTATCGGAGATATCCGTATCATTAAAGATCTGGATACTTCTATTCAGGGAGTCGATATTCTTCTCGTAGAAGACATTGTAGATACAGGAAGAACAATTGAAACAGTGAAGAAGACATTAATGCATAAAGGTGCTTCTTCGGTTAAGATTGTGACGCTGTTAGATAAGCCAAGCCGTCGTGTAACTGAGATGAAGGCAGATTATGTAGGCTTTGAAGTAGAGAATGAGTTTGTGGTTGGATTCGGTATGGATTTCAATCAGAGATACAGGTGTCTTCCTTATATCGGCGTTTTGAAAGATGAATGCTATAGCGGTCATGAGGAGTGAATAAATGCAGAAAAAAAGCAGACTGGTTAACTGGCTGCCATATCTGATTGTGTTAGTAGCGGTATTCTCCTTGTTTTCCTTAAACAGCGGAGGATCTGCGCAGACATTGTCATATGAACAGCTGCAGAAAATTTTAGAGAAGGAAAAGGTATCAGAGGTATCTGTCTCCATCGGCAGCAACATTACAACTGTCAAGGGAACTTATACAGAAGATGGCAGGGATGTTGTCTTCCAGGGTACGGTACCTTCCACAAATGATGAAATTGAAGCAGTGATCAGGGATCTGGATGACGCAAAGGTTACCGTTGTAGATGCGGAAGCTTCCAATGTGTTCCTGGATACATTGCTTTCGTTAGTGCCATTCTTATTAATGGCAGGTCTTGCGGTATGGATGATCAACCGCATGAATGGTGCCCAGAGTGCCAATGGCAAGGCTTTTGAATTCTCCAAGTCAAGAGCGAAGCTGGAAGGCAAGGTAAAGGTCAGATTTGATGATGTGGCTGGCTGTGATGAAGAAAAGCAGGAAATGGCTGAAATCATCCAGTACCTGAAATATCCTAAGAAGTTTGAAAAGATGGGTGCGAGAATCCCTAAGGGAATTCTGCTTGCCGGTCATCCAGGTACAGGTAAGACATTACTTGCCAAGGCTGTAGCTGGTGAAGCAAATGTACCGTTCTATTCGATTTCCGGCTCAGACTTTGTGGAAATGTTTGTCGGTGTAGGTGCATCACGTGTACGTGATATGTTCAAGAAAGCCAAGCAGACAGCTCCATGTATTATTTTTATTGATGAAATTGATGCCGTAGGCAGACAGAGAGGTGCCGGTTTCGGCGGTGGTCACGATGAACGTGAACAGACCCTGAACCAGCTGCTTGTTGAGATGGATGGTATGGATGAAAACAATGGCGTTGTCGTTATTGCGGCTACCAACCGTCCGGATGTTCTGGACCCTGCTTTATTGCGTGCCGGACGTTTTGACCGTCAGATTACCGTATCCTTACCAGACCGCAAGGGACGTGAGGCTATTCTTAAGGTTCATGCAAGAAACAAGCATTTCGCAGATGATATTGATCTTGGCGCATTAGCCAAGAGAACACCAGGGTTCTCTGGCGCAGATCTGGAGAATGTATTGAATGAAGCTGCGATCATGGCTGTCCGTCATGATGAAAATGAAATTCATATGGCGGATATCGATGAAGCAATTGACAGAGTCATGATGGGGCCTGCCAAGGTAAGCAGAACGTATGATGACAAGACAAAGAAGCTTGTCGCATATCATGAATCAGGTCATGCAATTGTCGGTTTATTCCTGGATAATGCCCAGGTTGTACAGAAGGTTACCATCATTCCAAGAGGTCAGGCAGGCGGCTATAACCTGATGACACCGAAGGAAGAAAAGATGATGAATACAAAGAATGACCTGCTTGCGTCTATTACTTCTTATATGGGAGGCAGAGTCGCAGAAGAGATGTTCTTTGACGATGTCACAACCGGTGCATCCAATGATATTGAACGTGCCACAAACATTGCCAAGGACATGGTTACTTTGTATGGTATGTCTGATTTAGGACCGATCAAGTATAATTCCGGTACCCAGAACGTATTTCTGGGACGTGATTATAACCAGCCGAATAATGTATCTGGTCAGGTGGCTTTTGAGATTGATCAGGAAGTCAGAAAGATCATTAACAGCTGTCATGACAAGGCAGAAGAGATCATCAGGGGACATAAGACAGAACTGGAAAGAATTGCCAATGCCCTGATGGAATATGAGACACTGACTGCCGAGCAGATTCAGAAAGTTGTAAAGGGTGAAGATATCTCAGCTGATTTCGAAGAGAATAAGAGTGAGAAACCACAGCCTGCAGAATAGTAAACAAAGAGAAGCCATAAGGCTTCTCTTACTGTATGGGGGAATATATGCAGAACAATGAGAAAGGAAAGATCATCAGTATTGTGGCAGGTATTTTAGCTGGTGTACTAATGGCTTTGATTATGATATTCGTTATGCAGGAAACAGGATATTCCATGTCACATGGAAGCTTTATCATAGCTGCCTGCATCAGCTTTGTATTACCATGGTGTACGCATATCTTAAAGAGTCATGGCTTCTCCATGAAACTGGTACAGTTTGTGATGACTGTTGTTTCTTATATCATTGTTCTTCTGTATGGGTATATGATTTCTTCAGGTACATCTGCTTTTATGGCTACATTTCAACAATTAGCAGTATATGCATCAGTGGTACATGCAATATCATTTATCAGTGTTATTGTGTATCAGATCATACAAAGAGGGGAAACACATGACACTGTTGAGTAAATGGGGTAAAAACATAGACTTTATAAATCCATTGCCGGAATATCCCCGCATGCAGATGCAGAGAGACAGTTTTTATAATCTCAATGGTATCTGGGAATATCAGATTGTCAGAGAAGATGCCATGCCGGATCCGGATGAATGGAAGAAGATTGTTGTCCCTTATGCCTTAGGCAGTGAATTATCTGGTGCACCAGAAATACTGAAACCAAAACAGGCTTTATGGTACCGCCGGCAGTTTGCCTATAAGCCATCTGTATTAGAAACATGGCTGAATTTTGAAGCAGTCGATACAATGTGCATCGTATATCTCAATGGTGTTCAGGTAGGCAGCCATGAAGGAGGCTATACACCATTCTCTTTGAATGTATCTTCGCAGATCAAGTATCAGAATGCTTTAATGGTCTGTTGTAAAGATGCGTCCAATTATGGAAAGTATGCCTATGGCAAGCAGAAGATAGAACATGGCGGTATGTGGTATAAACCTACTGCCGGTATATGGGGTACCGTGTGGCTTGAAAATACATCTGCCCATGCCGTACAGGATCTCAAGATAACGCCTGACTATGATGGTCATAGTGTCCATGTAGATCTGGCAGGTGACTTTGATCAGGCACTCATTACAGTATCTGTAAAGGGACATGTGATTCATTCTGGTGTTACCAATAACAAGCATTATGATGCCCCGATAGAAAATATGCATGCCTGGTCGCCTGATGATCCTTTTCTGTATGATTTATACGTACAGACAGAAGATGATGTTGTCAGAAGCTATTTCGGTATGAGAAAGTTCAGGGCAGGCAGAGATGCCAGAGGTATCATGCGCTTTGAATTAAATGACAGACCATTGTTTCTGAGCGGCTTATTAGATCAGGGATACAGTGTGGATGGAAGCTATACCTATCCTGATGATGAAGCTATCGTATATGAACTGAAAAAGATTAAGGAGATGGGTTTTAACTGTCTGAGGAAACATGCCAAGATAGAAGGCCGCAGATGGTATTACCGTTGTGATCAGCTAGGTATCTTAGTCATGCAGGATATGCCTTCTGGAGGTATGTCTTCCTATGACTTTATGACTACTGCCTTTTTACCTAACATAGGTTTCCGACATATGAAAGACACAAAGTCTAACCGGTTTACAAGACCCTATGCCGCAAGAAAGTATTACTACGATGAATTAGAAGAGATGCTTTCAGAACTGTATAACTGTACATGTATCTTTGCATGGGTTCCATTTAATGAAGGATGGGGACAGTTTGACTCTGAAAAAGTAACAGAAGAGATCAGAGGCTATGATCAGACAAGACTAGTTGACAGTGCCTCTGGCTGGCATGATCAGGGATGTGGAGACTTTGACAGTTATCACAGTTACTTTATGCCTTTCCATGCCCATAAGGATAAGAAAAACAGAATTATTATCTTATCAGAATGCGGTGGTTACAGTTATGTGGAAAATGGTCATAGTGAACCTCATAAAGAATATGGATATAAGAAATTTAAATCCAAGCTGGACTACAACGAGGCATTCTTTGATTTATATGAAAAACAGATATTACCGGAAATCAGAAATGGTTTAGCCGGATGTATCTATACGCAGGTCAGTGATGTAGAAGATGAATGCAATGGGATATTCACAGCTGACAGGGAAGTAATAAAAATAGATGAAAGACGCATGCGCAGAATTAATGAGCGCTGTATGAGGAGATTATTGAAATGAAAGATGAGATTGTAATAGCTGAAGCATTAGATGGACAGGTAAGAATTCATGCGGCCTGTACAACAAAGCTTGTCCAGGAAGCAGTAGAAAAACATCATTGCATGGCTACTTCAGCCGCTGCCTTAGGCAGAACATTAACTGTTACCGGCATCATGGCTTCTGATTTAAAGAGTGATAAAGAAAAGATTACTTCTATCTTCAATGGTCATGGGCCTGCCGGAACCGTCATGGCGCAGGCAGATGGTGCCGGTAATGTCAGAGGCTTTATCGGTGATCCAAATCTCTATATGACCAGGGAAGATGGGCATCTTGCCGTAGGCAGAGCGATTGGCACAAATGGTACTTTAACTGTCACAAAGGACTTAGGCTTAAAGGAACCTTATAGTGGATCTGTCGCAATACAGAGTGGTGAAGTAGGAGATGATTTTGCCTATTACTTTGCCTTAAGTGAACAGACGCCTTCTGTTGTAGGTGTAGGCGTATTGGTAAATCCAGATGGAACCATACAGGCTTCAGGAGGATTGATTTATCAATTATTACCGCATGCCTCAGAAGAAGCTATCTCCTATTGTGAAAAGACTGCATCTTCCCAGAAACCGGTATCTGAATTAATCAATGAAACAGATAATCTGGAAGATATGATTCATATGTATTTCCCGGATGCGGTAATTCTGGAACATAAGGATATCCGCTGGCATTGTTCCTGCAGTAAGGAAAAGTTCAGAGTTTCTCTTTCTACTTTAAAGAAAGAAGACCTGCAGGAAATGATTGATGATGACAAAGGTGCTGAGATTGTATGTCAGTTCTGTAATTCCCGTTTTTTCTTTGATACAGATGAATTAAAAGAGATATTGAAAGATAAAGAGAATGTGGAAAATAGGCAGCGTTGAAATAGAAAATCCGATTGTGGCAGCTCCCCTTGCCGGTATAGCCAATCCGGTATATCGGGAAGTCATGCATGAATATGGGGCAGGACTTGTCGTCAGTGAAATGATATCAGATAAGGCTCTGCACTATGAAAATGCAAAGACATATGATATGTGCCGCACATCAGAGAAGGAACATCCTGTTTCTCTGCAGTTATTCGGTAATGATCCTGAGACAATGGGAGAAGCCGCAGAATATCTGAGTACGCATACGGATTGTGATATCATCGATATCAATATGGGATGTCCTGTAAACAAGGTATTGAAAGCACATGCCGGTTCCTATCTGATGGCGCATCCGGATGAAGCATATGCAGTTGTTAAAGCTGTTGTTTCCCATACAGACAGACCAGTAACAGTAAAGATGCGGGCGGGATGGGACCATGCCCATATCAATTGTGCAGAGATTGCACAGTTATGTGAAAGAGCAGGTGCCAGTGCGGTAGCTGTACATGGCCGTACACGTTCCCAGATGTACATGGGTCATAGTGACAATACATATATCCGTATGGTAAAAGAAGCTGTCTCCATTCCGGTAATCGGTAATGGAGATATCCGTACGGTGGATGACGCAAAGAAGATGCTTGATGAAACAGGCTGTGACGCCATTATGATTGGCAGAGGTCTGATCGGAAGACCATTCTTTATATCCGAATTAAGGGCAGCTTTAAACAATGAATCCTATACAGAACCATCGTATGAAGAAAGACTGGATTTATGTTATGCATATGCTGAAAGACTATGCGCCTATGAGAGTGAAAGAATCGGAATCAGAGAGATGAGAGGCATCGCTTCCTGGTATTTAACCGGTATGCCTTATGCGTCCTATTATAAAAATCAGTTAACACAGGTAAATTCTCTGGAACAGATGCATGATGTTCTGGAAGAATATCGTCTGAAACTAAGAAAAAAGTGATCGAGGGGATGATCACTTTAATCTCTCATTCAGTTTGGTTGGGGGGAAAGTTTATGAATGATATTGTTTCAGATGATCTCTTCATCTGACGAGTATTAATATACAGATAGAATCTGACAGAATGATGTCAGTTTTGTGAATGTTGCGTGAATATGAACAGAAATACAGAATATCTCTGGGATGGATATGGATTATATCAATACAGTAACAATGGTCTGATTTTAACCGGTGTATCAGGAAATCAGGATCGTATTTCCTATGCTGTAAAAGATGGAACAGTATCCATACAGAAATATGCCTTTAAGAATATGACACATCTGGAAGTTATTACCATTCCTTCTTCTTTGAAAGAAATTGAAGAAGAATCATTCATTCATGGCAACCGGAATATTTACTTTGATATAGCAGAAGATAATCCTGTCTTTATCTTTCAGAATCATATGCTTATTGATAAAAGAGATAAAAAGCTTCTCTTTTATACCGGTAATGAAAAGATGGTAAGAATTCCTGTTAATGTAGAGAATATTGCCTCTGAAGCATTCCGGACATGTCCTTCTGAAACTATCATATTCCATGATCATATAAAGGAAATCCATACCGATGCATTAACAGGATGCCGGTTAAAGAAAGCAGTCTTTACTTCTAAAGAAGCAGAAATATACTTTCCATACACGGATATCCGTATGCGTCAGTATATGTTAGAAGGATTTGGCAGAAACCATCATATATTTGATTTTGCGAGATATGATGAAGCCCTATTAAGCGGCTTTATAGAAGCTGACAGAATACGGGAAATCAGTGCACGCTTACTGTATCCCTATCATTTATCCAAAGACAATGAAGCAAGATTCAGAGAAATATTAGAGGATAATCTGGCATATGCAGTCATGGCATCAGGAGAAGATAATGATTCTGATACACTTATCCGCTTAACCAAGTGTCATGTGATCCATGAAGAAAATATAGATATGGTATTAGAAACACTGCATTCATTACAGGATCTTGAAAGTTATGCAGTGATGCTGGACTATAAAAATACGTATATGAAACAACAGGCATTTGATTTTACTTTGTAATCAGATGCCTTTTCTCTTGATTTCTTAAGTATATTGTATAAAATATAATTGCAAAAAATAAATGAGATCACTTATGACAGTTAATGATAGAGCAAATGATAGAATTATTTCTCTTGTAAAAGAAGATAATATGAAAAGAATTCCATTCTTTATTAGAAAACATGCGACAGGCAAGACATGTGAATTAATCGCAAGAGAGTTCCCGGATATCTATGAGGTATTCTCAAAGGATGAGGAACCGGATGAAGACACAAAGAATCAGATGCGTAAGATCGTAAATGATATCTTTGCGGAAAGAATGGCAAAGCATAATCTGTAAAAGTAATCTGAAAGCCAGAACTTTGATAAGCTCTGGCTTTTAAGTTACTGTCTTTATTTTTCTTTTAAGAATTTCTCCCAGGCATCCTTTATCTCTTCTGGTGCAGTATCGGAAAGACCAAAGCTTTCTCCTTCACGGGAATAATGTATCCAGCAACGGTGAAAGTATTTGTCTTTTTCCAGATGTGACATGGAATCCCAGTTTTCCGGAAGCTGGCTCATCAGTCTTCTAATGCCTTCATGAACTTCCTGGTGATTTCAAGAGGTCTTGTAATAGCGGAACCTACGACAACAGCCTGTACATCCATATCCATGGCATGACGACACATCTCTGGTGTAGAAATATTACCTTCCGCAATGACTGGCTTGCCTGATTCATGAACAAGTGTCTTGATCATATCATATGGCGGAAGCTTTCTTCCCTTTGTGTAGTCTGTATATCCGGCAAGTGTTGTGCCAATCAGATCAAATCCGATCTTAGCCGCATGAATGCCTTCTTCAGCATTAGAGCAGTCAGCCATAAACAGCTGATCCGGATACTTCTTTCTGACTTCACCAAAGAATTCATCAATGGACTTTCCACCCGGATGGGTACGCTTTGTGGCATCGATTGCAAGTATCTCCACACCACATTCCATCAAGGCATCTACTTCTGCCATAGTAGGGGTGATATATACATTTGGTTCATCATCATAAACTTTCTTGATAATACCGATAATAGGCAGATCAACTGTTTTTCTGATTTCCTGTATGTCTTCTACTGTATTGGCACGAATACCTTTGGCACCGCCTAAATAAGCCGCATAAGCCATTCTGCTCATAATATAGCTGCTGTGAAGTGGTTCATCAGGCAGAGCCTGACAGGAAACAATTAACTGTCCCTTGATAGAATCGAGAATTTTCTGATTTCTTTCGTTCATAATCTGTTTCAACCTCGCCTGATCATTATACCGCATTTTTATCCACGTAATCTTTTTTACAGAATTCTTTTATCGTGATACCATCAATAACGTGTCTGGAGGAAAGAAATATGAATAAACCAAAGCTGGTAATGGCAGATATTGATGGTACTTTAACAGTCGGCAGTACGCCTATTGATGCATATACAAGATCCGTTATGGAAAAACTGCATAAGGAAGGTGTTCTGCTGGGGCTTGCAAGTGGCAGAGCCATTGATCATCTGATGATGAATTATAAAGAAAAGTGGGGATTAAGTTTTCAGTTTGATGCCTTTATAGGTATGAATGGCGGACAGGTTTACTATGGCAAGGAAGGTGTCCGTCATGAATATCATCTGTTAAAGAAAGAGACAATTAAACATATCATTGAAATGATGGAACCATTTCATCTGAATCCTTTCTTATATGAAGGGGAAGCAATGAAAGTCAAGTATATGGATGATGCGACAAGAGCTTCTATGATCCGTAATGGAGAAGAAGCCTATCCGGTCAAACATGTCGAAGACTTATGGTCTAATGATAACGGCAAGGTATGCATGCGTGTCAGGGAAGAAGACATGCCGAAGATCTATGCCTATGCGGTTGCCCATGAGACACCTGAGTTCAGAGCCTTCAAGACTCAGACAACGATGCTGGAGTTCATGGATCCAAGAGTCAATAAAGGATATGGATTAGAAAAACTGTGCGATATCATGAAGATGCCTTTGGAAGATGTATGGACATTTGGTGACGAACAGAACGATAATGAAATGCTTGAGAAAGCAGGCTGGGGTGTCTGCCTGATTAATGGCAGTGAGGAAACCAAAAAGTGTGCCAACGATATTACAAAGTATCCGGTTACCGAAGATGGTTTTGCACACTATATGGAAGAACATGTAAAGTAAAAAGATATCTTTCGCGGATGTCTTTTTTTATACCTCTATGATCTGAACATTACCTGCCTGTTTTCTTTCTTCATCACTGAGTTTACCGGTAATGAAGGCATCGAAATCACTGAATTTTGCATACTGGAAATTAGAAGAATGATGAAACTTCGGCGGATCTGAAACAAGGATTTTCACCCGGCTGTGCGCAAGACAGTATCGTTCCATTTCACTGTCGTCTTCATCTTTTTCGGCAGGACCATCCATATCCTTACATCCATTCATGGCGGTGATACATAAATCAAAATTCACACCATGTAACATACGCATGGTACGCATGCCGTAAGTACGGTGACCAACCGGATTATACGTACCTCCAGTTAACATAACCTTATTATGAGGACTTAAGGCAAGCAGGGCAGAATCAATCGCATTGGTATAAATCGTAAGATTCGTACGCATTCTTAACTTTTCTGCCAAAGGCAGACAGATGGAAGAAGAAGTCATGAACAATAACATGCCGTCTTTGACAAAGGAAAATGCTTTATCTGCGATTCTTTCTTTTAACGCGGCATTTTCCTGGATTCTGTATTGAAAAGGCACTTCGGAATGATTGTTATCGATAATGGACGCATTGCCATGACCACGGGTTAAGAAACCTTTCTGTTCCAGATAGTCGAGATCCTTACGGATGGTTTCAGGAGTCACATGAAGGTTTTCGGCAAGATCCTTAACTTTCATTGTCCTGTGTCTGATCAGGACATTTTCTATTTCTTCTCTTCTTTTTTCAACGAGACGGTTCATTGACATCTCCTGTTTCTACAATCTGAATATTTTCCAAACGCTTGCGGTCATCATCTTTCAGATGATTTGTGATCAATACATCAAACTTATCAAATGATGCCCACTGGTATCTGGCTTCTTTATCAAACTTGGACGCATCAGCCATGAGAATGGACATAGAAGAATGTGTGCCGCAATATTCTTCAGCCCTGGAATCTTCATAGTCATAGTACCCCGGCCCATCAAGATTCTTACATCCATCCATGCCAAGAAAAGCAATATCAAAATGCAATCCCTGTAAGTCATCCAGTACCTGCATGCCGATGCATCTTCTGCCTACCGGACTTAACTCACCTCCAAGTAAAATGATTTTATTATCAGAGTCACCCGCAAGTTCCAGTACATCTACAGAATTTGTAAAAACTGTAAGGTTCTTCCTTATTCTGAGTAATCTTGCCAGATATACATTTGTAGAAGAAGCACATAAGTAGAGCATCATGCCATCCTGAATGTAAGGGAAAGAAGCCTGGGATATGGCTTTCTTTGCCTGCGGGTGATCCTGTACTCTTAATTCCATCGGGGTTTCAAGCGCACGGTTATCGGTTAAAGAAGCATAGCCATGATTACGGATTAAAAATCCTTTTTCTTCTAATTCATTGAGATCCTTGCGGATAGTTTCAGGAGTGACATGAAGAGCATTGGCAATGTCTTTTACAGGCATTGTTTCATTACTCAGTAATAACTGTTCGATCGCTTCCTGTCTTTTTAATACTTTCTGTTCCATTTGCGTGCAATATAAAATACTTATCTTTCAAAAGCAAATAAAAACCAGAACAGAAGTGAGAGTCTTTTGTTCTGATCGGGGAATGATTTATTAAAGAGCTGCATCTTCCTGACTTGCAATCCATTCTCTTGTACGGATGCCATAGTTACAGGCAGTCATATCATCACGCTGGCCGCCTCTGATATAAGCAATACCATAGATAGAGGCATCTTCTGCTTTTTCTTCCTTATTCTGGATATGACGGACATCGAGCATGATGGATGCGCCATTTGCGTCTGCAATAATCTCTGCGTTCTTAAGCGTTTCATCACTTACATTGCCAGATACAGAAACAATATCGGCACCAGCGTCAAATGCCATCTTGGCATTGATGATGTCTTCATCTTCTAATTTCAGGTCCATGAATAACCGCCAGTCTGGATGTGCATTTTTGAATGCATAGATTGCACCAACAGATCCGAATGCTGTCATGCCTGCTGTAATATCAATAATTGCCGGTTCATCCTGTGATACAGATGCGAGAGTTCTTAAATCATAGATTTTCATGTTATCCATAGTTCTTCCTCCTGATTTGATCACATGGCCATGTTTTGATCACTTTCGGTAAGCTTTTGTTCTTACAACATGAATCATAATGAAACAGAAAAATAATTCAATAAAGTATCTGAATATTTTTGAAACAAAAGAAAAAATGGTTTTGAACAAAACAATATACGAATAAATTCAAAAATAATAAAAAATTCATTTAAAATATTTCTTTCACTCATAGATGATTAAAACTGATTAAAATTAAATAAAAATAGTTGTTTTAGTTGGAAATATGACTATAATGAAGAAACAGTGAGGAGGATGAATATGGCACATATCAATATTGAAGGCTCACAGAATGTTAATGTTTCACATCGTCTTCCATGTGAGAAGCCGGTTGAAGAACAGCTGGAAATCATGGAAGCTTATACAAAAGCACATAAGGACAGTGCCGGATTAGATAAATCAGAAAGAGAACTGAATTGTCTGAAGGTACTGTATCCGACCATGTTCAGACATATTGAAGATCAGGATCTGATCGCTGGAAGACTGGACTTTCTGCCAATAGGCTTTGGCAGTGTTACCAGTATCGGCGGTGTGGGTCACTATTGTGTCTTCCATGAATTAAGAGCGTTTGGTGAAAAGCTTGATATGGAAGAAGACAAGGAAAGAGTAAAGAGGCTATATGACTATTGGCAGTATCATGATGTGAAATCTATCTATTGCCAGGATGTTCTGAATGATACAACAACCGGAAGATTCATTGACTGCAAGTATCCGTTCATGGCTACCGCAAGACTTTCCGGTATGATGCTGGATTATCAGAAATTAATGTGCTTAGGTGTCAAAGGCATTATTGAACTACTTGAAAAACAGCCTCAGAATGCATTCATTCAATCCTGCATTGGTGCAATGCATCTGTTTGAAGACATTATCAGAAGACAGATTGAACTTGTCCAGGAAGCGATGATTGGCTCAGATGCACAGAGAACAAAAGATCTTACATTAATGCAGAATGATCTGATCTATATCTTGGATCATAAACCAGCCACATTCCATCAGGCATTGCAGTTATTCTGGCTGTATGCATTAAGTGCCGGATGTATCAACTATGGCCGTATGGATGTTGTTTTAGGACCATATCTGAAGAAAGATATCGATGACGGTACTCTGACATGGGACGAAGCATACAGATACGTTCATTCCTTATGGACATTAATCGAAAACCGCAGAACAACTGTCAATGGCAGAATTATTGTCGGTGGTCAGGGCAGAAAAGATGTTGAAGTCTGTGATATGTTCACAAGACTCTGCCTGGAAGTATGCCGTCATACAAGATATGTAGAACCACAGTTTACACTGCGTTTCGATCATACAACCCCTAAGGATATTTTGGATAAGGCATATGACTGCCTGGCCGCAGGTGCTACGTATCCGACTCTCTATAACGATGATGTAGAAGTACCGGCTGTTATGTATGGCATGCGCCTGCCTGGAGAAGAGGCAGAACAGTATACGCCATTTGGATGCACGGAGTTTGTCATTCAGGGTAAGTCTGTAGGCACTCCGAATACTCTGATTAATCTTCTTAAGATTCTGCAGTTAGCATTGAATGAAGGCTATGATCCGATGGATCATGTTTATAAGGCTGGCCCGGTTAAGGTGGCCCCATTATCTTCATTTAAGACATTTGATGCATTTTATGATCAGTATAAGAAACTGTTAGATTACTACTTTGATTTATCAGTAGAAGATCAGTATCACAGTTATGAAGTCATGAACAGGGAAGTATCCTTCCTGTTTACGTCCATACTGATGGATGACTGTATCTCAAGAGGCAAGGCTTTACTGGATGGTGGTGTAGAGATTCTCGGCGGTACAAATGAAACCTATGGCAATATCAATGCCTCGGATTCCCTGTATGCGATTAAGAGACTTGTCTTTGATGAAAAGAAATATACATTAGAACAGTTAAATGAAGCTGCACTTGCGGATTTCAAGGGCTATGAAAAGCTTCAGAAGGAACTTGTAGATTTACCTAAATATGGCAATGACATCAAAAGTGTGGATGACATGGCAAATGATCTCTATGAGTATGTTGCCAGGGGAATCCGTAACAGAGGCATTGCCAGGGGTATGGGATACTATCTGATTGTCATATCCAATAACCAGACCAATACAGACTGGGGCAGGCAGACAGCTGCTTCCCTGGATGGCAGAAACAGTGGTGTTTATATGAATCCTGCCAATAACCCGCAGGGTGGTGCAGCCGGGAGCGGTCCTACCGCATGTCTGAATTCTCTTGCCAAATTTGACGCAAGATATCATGCGGGCAGTGTTCAGAATATGAAATTCACTCCAAGGATGATGCATGAAGATGCCGATAAGGTTAAGGCATTATGGCGTACATACTTCAGGAAAGGCGGCTGTCAGCTGATGGTAACCTGTGTAGATCGCGGCGAACTTGAGGATGCGATGGTACATCCTGAGAAATATCCGGATCTGATTGTGAGAGTTGCCGGTTACAGTGCTGTATTTGTCAATCTTTCCAGAGACGTCCAGGAAGAGTTATTAAGCAGAACTTTATATGATTAGTGTATCGAATATTCAGAGATTTGCGACCCATGACGGGCCAGGCATCCGTACAACCGTATTCTTAAAAGGCTGTTATCTGCATTGCCCATGGTGTGCAAATCCAGAAACATGGACAGCAGAACCAGTCTTAATGCATAACAGCAAGAAGTGTGTTGGATACAGATGTTGTGAAAAAGCATGTGTCAATCAGGCAATAGAATGGCATGATAATCAGTTCCATTGGCATAAGGACCTTTGTCAGAATTGTCATAAGTGCATAGAAGCATGTATGTCTGACGCTCTATCCATGAATGGCACATTGATGAAGGAAGAAGATGTCATTGCGGAAGCAATGAAAGACTATGACTACTATGAAGAAAGCAATGGCGGCATTACTTTTTCAGGAGGAGAACCTTTCTATCAGTTTGATGGTTTGATGAGACTATTAAAACTGGCTAAGGAGAAGGGCCTGCATACAGCAGTAGAAACAACCGGCAACTATCCTGTCGAACAATTAAAGGAAGCAGAAAAGTATATTGATCTGTTTCTTTATGATGTAAAGAATACAGATCATGAAAAGCTTTATCAGGCTACCGGCGGCAACCCGGATGAGATCTTCTCTAATCTTTCTTATCTCAGTGAGAAACGAGGCAGGGATGTCATTGTCAGAGTCCCTGTTATCCCTGAATTTAATCAGGATAAGTTAGAAGATATGATTGCTTATGCAAAGTCATTGCATGTAAACAGTGTCAACCTTCTGCCATATCATAATCTTGGTAAAGAGAAGTGGCATCAGTTAGGCAGAAACTATATATATGATGATTTAAAGATCATGAATAAAGAAGAGTTATCTGCGTATGCCAGTGACTTTGTGAAGATCGGAGGATAACAATGCTCGAAAAAGAACGCCAGAAAATCATTATGGAACTGCTTGAAATGGATGGGTTTGTCAGTGTCAGAAACCTGATGGACACATTGCAGGTATCCCGCTCATCGGTTATGAGAGATCTGATTGATTTAGAGAAACAGGGGAAACTGAATCGTGAACATGGCGGAGCTGCCTTAAAGACAGGTTCCATCTATGCAAGTACTGAAAAGAAGACATCCGAGAAAGCAGAATTAAATGCGTCAAGTAAGAAAGCAGTATGCCGTGAAGCTGCTAAAGAGTTAACAGATGGAGAGTGTGTCTATATAGACAGTGGTACTACCGCAGCCTATATGGTTCCTTTCCTGGATAAGAAAGATCTGATGTTAGTAACACCAAGTATATTCTTAATCAGACATTTGCCGGATAGTTTCAGAGGGCAGATTGTACTGCTTGGAGGCAGTTATGACCGCAAGTATGATATGAGTTCTGGTGCTCTTACGATAGAAATGTTAGAAAGATTTAATTTTGACCATGCCTTTATGACAGCCAATGGCTTCAGTATCCGAAACAATGAAGTCTATGTCAGTACATTTGAGTTAGGTGCAGTCAAAAAGAAGGTTATGGAAAGATGCCGCAAGGTTGATTTACTTGTGGATTCCACAAAGAAAGAAGTACATGCCGTATGTACCTTTGCGTCATTAGATGACATGCATGCGGTATATGTGGATGATGGTTTGAAAGATAAGGATTTACCAGATAATTTTGTGATCTGTAAAATAGGAAAATGAATATGAAGACAACAGATGAAAGAAAAAAGAAGATTCTTGAAAGCATGAAGGGTGGACTAATTGTATCCTGTCAGGTACAGAAGGATGATCCGATTTATACCCCGGATATCGTCGTTAAGTTTGCGGAAGCCGCAAGATGGGCAGGTGCTGCAGGTATTCGTGCCAATTCACCAGAACAGATCAAACAGATCAAGGAAGCTGTACCGGAATTGCCGATGATTGGTTTATGGAAGGTATGGCATGATGATACAGATGTATTCATTACCCCAACCATGAAGGAAGTACATGCTATCTGGGATGCCGGGGCAGAGATCATTGCCTTAGACTGCACAAAGCAGAGAACCCATGAAGGTACAATTGCCTGGGATCTTCTGGCACAGGCTAAAAAGGAAATCCCGGAAGCGATCTTCTTTGCGGATGTATCCAACTATGAAGAAGCCAGGCATGCGGTAGAAATGGGCGCTGATATCGTAGCTCCTACGCTGTATGGCTATACAAAGGAAACAGCTGACATTGAAGGACCGGATATGAGAATGCTCGCTAAGATATGCCGTGACTTCAAGGATGATGCCTATGTCATGATGGAAGGTCATATCTATACACCAGAAGATGCCATGAAGTGCATATTCCTTGGCGCACATGCAGTGGTTGTAGGTTCTGCTATCACAAGACCGCATTTAACTGCCAGAAGATTCGTGGATCTCTTAAGCGGATACCAGGATAACTGGCGCGATGCAGAAAAAGCAAAACATGAAAATACATTGAAATAAGCTTATGAGCTGTCAGAAGGCAGCTTTTTCTGCTTTACAGTACATTCACCTGCATAAATTTCTGGTTGAACATGCATTCTTCGTGCGATAAATTATTACATAGTGATTCGGAGATAGATATGTCAAAATTTTTTGATTCAGAGTATTTCTACCTGGTTGTTGTAATCGCTTTAGCAGGCTACAGTGTTTACTTCATGTACAGCACAATCAGGTATTTACTGGCTAATGTGAAAGCCAGAAAGAAGTTTGTATCAGATAATGCAAAGGATAATGTACGCTATCAGAACTATTATCAGATCTGGGCAGCGGTATATCTTGCCTTCGTGACCTACTGTATCTTTTCCTTCTTTACACTTGATAAAAGAATTGATCAGTATGAATGGTTCAGAATGGCATACTTCTTTGTCGGGGTGATTCTGCTTGGACAGACTTTCATTGCAATAGTCAAGCGCAGAACCATTGTCAGTGACAAGGGATTTGTATATGAAGACAAGCAGGTACTATGGCGCAGTGTTGTCAGTATGGAACCTAAGAAAAAAGGACTTCAGAGAAAGGTAGATGTTCTGACATCCAGTGTCGGTACATTAGAAGTGCCGGCAGATCTTGGCAAAGATATTCATGCAGAACATGAAGCATACAAGCATGCAAAGAAAGAGCGCAGGGAGAAGAAATAATGGCAGATAAGAAGACTAAGAAAAAGCAGGAAAGAAAAGAGCCAAAGCAGCCTAAGTCAGGCAGAGAAACATCTGGACGTGCCGTTATCAGGTACCTGCAGAAAAAGCAGGCTGTAGATGAATTACATGCGATCGGATATGACGAGTTAAAGAATGTACATCTTTCCACACCTGTACTTGCCTATACGATTGCCAATCTGATGGAAGAGAAGGTTGTCGTACGTACAACCGACGAAAGATATTATTTCTCACAGGCAGGCTGGGATAAGCTTGAAAAGAAGGTTACGGCAGGGACAAGCATGCTGTTTATTATCCCTATCGCTGCCATGATACTGTTTTATATTCTTTCAAAGATATTAGGATAGAAGGAAAATGATCATGAAAAACCTGAATCGTCTGACCCCGGCATTAAAGGATTACTTATGGGGTGGAAACAGACTTGCACAGTCGTATCACAAGGATCCGGGTGATCTGAAAATTGTGGCTGAAAGCTGGGAGCTTTCAACACACCCGGATGGCATCAGTAAAATCAATGATGAAAGTTTACTGGATTATGTAAGGGAACATCCTGAGGTACTTGGCACAGCATGCAAGACAGATGATATTCCGCTACTGATCAAGTTTATAGATGCCAAGGGAAATCTTTCCATTCAGGTTCATCCGGATGATGAATATGCAAGAAGAGTAGAACACGATAATGGCAAGACAGAGATGTGGGTTATTGTCGATGCTGAACCAGGTGCTTTCCTGTATCTTGGCTTAAAAGAAAAGATGACTTCTGAAGAATTCAGAAAGCATATTGAAGATAATACCATTACGAATTATCTGAATTACATTCCGGTTCATAAGGGAGAAGTATATCTCGTTGTAAGCCGTACGCTGCACGCGATTGGAAAGGGCTGTCTGATCATGGAAATTCAGGAGCGTTCCAATGTCACATACAGAGTCTATGACTATAATCGCAAAGATGCCCAGGGTCATACAAGACCTCTGCATATTGCCAAGGCTGAAGAAGTTACAAGACTGGAACCATATACAGTCAATCCTTATCCATCACAGCTGATTGAAACAAGTGAGAATGGCAGACTGGAGTTACTCAGAGAAACAGATTATTTCCATGTTTACAGCCTGCAGGTATTGAAGGAACTATCCATTGATGCAGATGAGAAATCATTCACTTCTCTGACCATGACACAGAATTATGGGACAGTTACCTGTGGTGATGAAAGTGTTGTCTTAGAACAGGGACAGAGCTTATTTATTCCGGCTGGTGCAGGAAAAGTAACGATCCATGGTGTATGTGAAGCAATCGCTGCCAGATTGTGAAAATGAATTTTCACATAATTTCACACAAAATTGTGTGCACTTGCGATTTCTTATGATAATATATTGATAGCGCTTGCAGATTTAAGTAATTTATTTGTAAATTTGCGTAAAAAAGAAAGGAATTTTATGACAAAGTATGTTGTTTTGATCAGTCATGGTGAATTTGCACCGGGACTGCGTACCGCTGTATTTATGATGACAGGGCCGAAGGATGAGGTGCTGACAACCAGCTTAAAGGATGGTATGAGTGCTGATGAATTCCAGAATAATTTCCGTGAACTGATTAAGCCGATTACTGATGATGATCAGATTATTCTGTTAGCTGATATTCTGGGCGGATCACCATTAACAAAGGCATTGGAAGTATTATCTGAGAGAAATCTTTTGGACAAGAGCCTTGTATTAACAGGTATGAACATGCCGATGGCTATGACAGCTGTTATCATGAAAGATAATATCGACGACAGAAATCAGCTCAGAGATACAATTCTCAGTGAAGCTAAGAGTGCAGTTGGAGAGTTTGTAACAACAACATCGACAGGCGATGATGACGATGATCTTTGATTGTAAGAAATCGTGTTAAAAAATATTAGATGAGAGGAGATAAAAAACATGATTACATTTATGCGCGTCGATGACCGTATCATTCATGGTCAGATTATTACCCGCTGGTCCAAGGAATATCCTTGCGACGGCATCATTGCTGTAAATGACAAGGCAGCAACAACACCTGTTCTGGCACAGTCCTTCAAGGCTTCTACAGAAAAGAAGGTGTTCGTCTGGACACTGGATCATTTCTTAGAGAAGGCTGACAAGGTTACATCTTCTGCCAAGAATTACTTCCTGATCACAAAGAATCCTATTGATATGGAAAAGATTCTGGTTGAACACAACTTTGTGCCAAACAATGTCAAGGAACTGATTATCGGACCTTGCAATGACAGACCAGGTGCTGTAAAGCTTGGCAACAACCAGTCCATCACTCAGGAAGAGGCTGATGCTCTGGAGAAGATTTACAAGAAGGGTTATAAGATTGAATTCGCATTAGTTCGTGAAACGGCAATTGGCGGCTGGGAGAAATTCCGCGGTCAGTTCGGCTACACAGACTAAGTATGAGGGAACAGAAGTTTCAATAAAATTTGTTCTTATCTGATTTGACTGGAGGAGAATTCAAATCAGGGAGAAAAATAAGAAAGGGGTATGGATTTATGACTATTACTTGGTTCCAGGCTGCGTTATTAGGTATTATGTCGATGTGTGCAGCATCTACAATTGCCTGCCTGGGTACTACTATTGGTAACTATACATTGAACCGTCCTCTGATCGCATCCTTATTCGTAGGTTTAATCCTTGGTGATGTTAAGGGATGCATTCAGATTGCGATTCCTATGCAGGTTATCTACATCGCACTTGTTACACCTGGAGGAACTGTAGCAGCTGACCTGCGTGCAGTATCCTACATTGGTATTCCGCTTGCTTATGCAACTGCTAAGAATCAGGGATTGGATTTAGGCGGTTCAGAAGCATATGGCCTTGCTGGTTCTATCGGCGCACTGGTTGGTACAGTTGGTACTGTCCAGTTCTACGGAACAGCTATGATGAACCTCGTTTGGCAGCACATTGGCTGGGCACAGCTGGATAAGAAGAACTTTGGTATCCTGACAGCAGTTGAAACATGGATGCCTCTGATCTCCCACTTCCTGATTTCCTTCCTTCCGATCATGCTGATCGATAAGGTTGGTATCGATGCTGTTAATAACTTCAAGACAGCTCTGCCAATGGATTCCTGGTACATGAAGTCATTGTTCACAATTGGCTCACTGCTTCCAGCAGTAGGTATCGGCATCCTGCTGAACTCTGTCGTTACAAAACCTACAGACCTGATCTTCTTCGTATTTGGTTTCACAGTTGCAAAGTCTATGGGTCTGACACTGATCGCTGCTACAACAGTTGGTCTCGTAATTGCATTCTTCTCTTATGAGATGAAGATGAATGCTCTTGCAGCTAAGAAGGCTGGTCCTGTAGCTGCGGATGATGATGAGGAGGATATTTAATCATGGCTGACAATGAAAAGAAAATCTCGAAGGCTACGTTAAACAAGTCCTTCTGGCGTTGGTTCTATGGAAACCTGACATGCTTCACACAGGAGCATATGCAGACATTCGGCTACATGTGGTCTATGCTTCCTATCATTCAGGAACTCTATCCAAATGATACGGATGTACAGAAAGAAAAGCTGATGACGTATTCCCCATTCTTTAACACTGAACCACAGATTGGATCTATCGTTGTAGGTATCACAGCTGGTCTGGAAGAGTCCCGTGCAAATGGTGCTCCTGATATCGATGACGAGATGATCAATGGTATCCGTGCTGGTCTTATGGGCCCGCTCGCTGGTATTGGTGACTCCCTGATTGTAGGTACATATATTCCTATTCTGCTTGGTATCGCTTTAGGTCTTTCTACAGGCGGTTCCGTCCTTGGTATCTTCTTCTACATTATCGTTTGGAACGTAACTTCCATCTGGTTCCAGAAGACTATTTACTTCAAGGGCTATGAGCTTGGTGGTAATGCCGTCGAAGTTATCGTCGGTGACCAGGCTACTGCATTCCGTGAGTCCGCTATCCTGCTTGGTCAGGTTATCGTCGGTGCTATGGGCGCTTCCTGGGTATCCATCACAACTTCCGTACAGCTGGTTGGAGCTAACAAGGAAGCTGGAACAGATGCTGTTCTGTTACAGGACAAACTCGATGGTGCATATCCTGGCGTTCTGACAATGCTCTTCATTCTTCTTGTATGGTGGTTACTGTCCAAGAAGAAGATGCCTGCAGTCAGAATCATGCTCCTGATGGTTGTTATCGCAATCGTCGGCGTACTGATCCACTTCTTCGATCCAGGATTAAGTTATTAATCTCGGGTTTAAAAAGCCAAATAAAAAACTCTGCCTGTTCTCCCGGACAGAGTTTTTTTATATAATATAAGGGAGTTGGAGATTTGATACATGAACAGAAAAGAAAGAACAGAATTAAAAGCTTCTATTGAACAGGAAAGCATTCTCTTAAAAAGAGTGAAGTTATATGTACAGTATGGCGGCTTAGTAGCGCTGGTATCCATTATCTTCTTATTTACTTTCTTAAAGAATCCTGGAATATGGCATACTGTAGATCTGGTTGTTGCTATTATCAGTACAATATTCTTTGCATGGAGTCTGATCAGTTACTTAAATGGAAGAAAACACCTGCTTAAGAAGTTGAATATACTTGATTCTCATAAATAATTGCATTTATTCTCTTGTTTATCAATATATATAT
>DXZE01000024.1 GCA_019415435.1 Erysipelotrichaceae bacterium | reverse complement strand
AGCAGGCCTTACAATACTGCTAGATTACTTTGTTCAACTTTCTGGGTTCACTTCAGAATAACACCTTTTTGTTTTAATAAATCTTCTAATTGTCTTGCGGGCATACGCATGCCGCCTTGTGAGAAGACTGCATTCTGTATCAATGCATCACTTGTCGCATAAGTAACTCTGTATTTTCCTTTCAGATCATAGGAAGACTTCTCTAACCAGGCATCAGCGGTTTCACCACCTTTTGTATAGATGACAGTAAGGTCTCCCTTTGTCTGATGTGAGCCGATATTATCTTTTACTTTATAGCCATCATAGACAACAACAATCGGATGATCCAGATATGGAATATAGTTAAACAGATATGCATTCAGCTTATCTCTTGCTATAGACAGATCTTCATAGGCAATATCCTTTAAGCTGTCCCAGCTGTAGATCATGTTATAGCCATCTACAATCAGTAATTCCGGAAGATTCTTCTCTGCCTTTACTTTCCTTAAAGCCTTTTCTTCTTCCTTCTTTTCCTGTTCTTCTTTTCTCTTTCTGGCCTGAATCTTTTCTTCGTTTCTGTTTCTGCCAGAGGTCATTTCCATGATGTAGCCTAGATCATCATCACTGACTTTATAACGGATATTCTGTGAAGATGGCGCAGATTCACCTTTCTTTAACTGAATATGCATCAAAGGATCTGCTTTATCCCATGATACGTTATACCCGCTGCCATTAGCACAGAAGACAGAATCTGCGAGATTATGAAGATCCATGTCAGGGTCATAACCTGATTCTTCTGTAATCTCTTCCGCATCATTGCACACATCATAGCCATCTAATACAGCATTGAATCTTCCTTTTCCATGTGTATAGGCAATGACATCATCCTGATAATTCATGAGTGTACGGACAGGTCCTCTTCCTTTTATCGTCATTGTTCCATCACCATTATCATTGACTTCAACACTGGCATTTCTGCTTTCAAGATCATATAAAGCTCTGGATAGCGATTCTGAAGGCAGTGTCAATGTGAAGGTATCATATGGTTCTAAGAGTATATTATCTGCTTTCATCAAAGCCTGTCTGACTGCTCTGGAAGAAGCCTGGAAGAAATCACCGCCAGAAGTATGCTTGATGTTTCCTTTTGCGGCGATAAGAGTGATCTTTACATCTGTCAGATAAGATCCGGTTAATACGCCTCTGTGTCTTTTTCTCTGTAATGCACTGATAATAGAACGCTGCCATACAGCAGACAATGCATCATTGCTTAAACCATTGACAATATGAATGCCGCTGCCTCTTTCAGCCGGTTCCAGTCTTACATGTACCTCAGCATAATGACGCAATGGCTCAAAGTGTCCTGCCCCTTCTACAGGATTCTGTATCGTTTCCATATACACAATCTGACCAGCAGAGAAGCCTACTAAAATACCGCTTTTATCCTGAATCTTTTTCTGCAGTACTTCTTTTTGCATGGATCCCATAATCTGTACATGAATCTTCTTAGTCTTATCATCAACATTTACAGCTAATTGTGGATCTTCTTCTGATAATTCTTTCATCGTATCTGCCAATACTAATGCATTGGCACCAGGAGGCAGAACCAGTTCATAATTCATACAGGCATTTAATAATGGCTTGGAGCTGTTTTCTTCAAAGCCAAGTCCATCTCCTGTTTCATAGCCATGTAATCCCTTAATAGAGACAACCATGCCTGCCTGTGCTTCCTGAAGCATCTGATAGTTTACACCATTATACAGACGGATCTGATCCACTTTCTCGTCTTCACTGACTTTATCTCTTGCCTTTAAAGTGCCGCCTGTGATACGGACATGTGTCAGTCTGTTTCCATCTGAATCTTCTGATATCTTATAGACACGTGCCCCAAATGCATCCGGATATTCCTTTTCGGAAGATAAAGAGACCATAAGATCCATCAGATCTTCTAATCCTTCCATCTTTAATGCTGAGCCTGATAATACCGGATAGAACTTTCTGTTTTGGAATGCTTTCTGTATATGTGAGAACTGAATTGTACCTGTCCCGCTGTATTCTTCTAATAAAGCATCATCACTCATCGCAAGAGAATCCATTTTGTCTTCTCTTTTCCAGTCAATGCAGTTTTCATCACAATGTTTCTGAAGATCCCTGATTAATTCTTCTTTTGTGTAATGGGCAATATCCATCTTATTCAGAAAGACAATTGTCGGTATATGGTAATGTTCCAGACATTTCCATATGGTTTCTGTATGAGACTGTACGCCATCCTGGCCATTCACCAGTACAACCGCGATATCAATAATCCGCAAAGCACGTTCCATTTCAGATGAAAAGTCCACATGACCTGGTGTATCTATGACATAGATCTCTGCATCTGTCCATGTAAAATGTGCTTCCTTGGCATAAATGGTTATGCCATGATCTCTTTCCTGCTCATCATAGTCCAGAACAGTATCCTGATGATCTACTCTTCCTGCTTTACGGATTACACCGCTTTTATAAAGCATGCCTTCTATGCAGGTCGTTTTCCCTGCATCTACATGCGCTAATATTCCTGCCGCAATACGTTTCATAGGATTATTTTAATATATGCGGTTAAAATAGAAAGTATGAAATACATCAGCTTTAAAGACACAGAGATATCTACATGCGGTATCGGGACAACCGGATTATGGTTTGATGAAAACACAGGTATTAATAAAGTCATTCATAAAGCCTTTTATGATTATGGTGTCAATGTGATTGATACAGCAGAGATGTATGGTCATAGCGAGCATTATCTGGGAAGGATTCTTTCAGATATGCCCCGCGATCAGATATTTCTCATAGATAAGATACTGCCATCCAGCTGTACAACAGGAACCTTTGAAAGAGCATTAGACAGAAGTCTGCAAAGACTGCATACATCTTATATAGACTTATATCTTCTTCATTGGCGTGAGAATACAGATCTTGCTTTTCTTGCCAAAGCAATGAATCAGGCAGTACAGGCTGGCAAGATACGGTATTGGGGTGTATCGAATTTTGATGTTAAGGATATGGAAGATCTCTTTAAGGTTGAAGGTGGAAATACATGCAGTGCAAATCAGATTCTCTACAATGTATTAAACAGAGGAATTGAATATGATCTTCTTCCCTTTCTTCACAAACATCATATTCTGCCTGTATCCTACTCTTCTTTGGATGTTTCCTTTCATTCAAGGCAGAAGTTTACAAAACATAAAACTGTTGTTTCTGAAATAAAAAAGACAGGTATTTCTGGAGAAGCATTCATGCTTGCGTTTAATACCCGTCATGATGATCTGTGTGCCTTGTTCTCTACTTCTTCTGATAAACATCTGGATGATAATATGCAGTATCTGAATGTACAGTATGAAGATTATGCAGAGATGATTGATCTTAACTTTCCAAAACCGGATCATAAAATCCCGTTAGTCAAATACTAATCTTTTAATTCTCTGAGATCCTTTCCACAGTATGGACAGAATGGATACATTTGATTTACATGATGATGACAGAATGGACATTCATAGTCATCATCTTTTTTTATCCATGATAATGCATGTTTAAGACGCAGCTGATATTCCTGACGTTCTTTCTTGGCGCTTTCTTCGATGGAAAAAGAAGCATCCTGATGATTCTTGCGATACCAGTTTTCATAATCCTGATAGGTCCATATGATACGATCATTCAATTGGCGTAATTGCTGGAACTGTTCTTTTTTTTCCTGCAGTTTCTTTTCAAGATCCCTGTATTCTTCCAGATTGTCTGCCTTCCGATAATTCTGATACTTCCAGAAAATAGATCTTAACAAAGAATCTTTCAGCATGGATCTGGTTTCATCAGTAATATCTTTTTTCTTTGCCTGTCTTTTAACGGTCAGATCTGTACCGCATAAGATTCCTGCATAAGGTGGTATGTAATTGCCCCAGGCAGGATTACGGGCATATAGAGATGGAGAAACAACCAGGTAGTTATAATCCCCATAAAAAGATTTACGGTTATCTGTTTTCAGATCAGAGAGTGTTACCTTGATTTCATAGCAGCGGAATACTCCTTCAGAATCCATGGACATGAAATCTACGATTTCATCCCCATGTCCCTGGTTATGAAAACCTATGGTCACTTCTTCGCAGCCATATTCTCTTTTCTTCTGTCCATATGTACGCAAGGCATCTTCCAGCCTTAATGTTTCCTGTGTTTTAGCCATATTTATAATAATTCCGTATCTGAAGCGGCCAGCAGAAGATTCTGCGGCAGATTATCAGAGAAATCCTCTTCTGTAAGTATCAAAGCAGTATACTTAAAGTATCTTTTTAATAATGTCTGATAGTGCTTCCATACATGTTTGTATTTACCAGCAGGAGAAGCTATCAGATTGGTCATATAAATACCTGTATCCTTGAGGTTCTTATGCGCCGCCATGATATCCTTTTCACTTCTGCCGATTTCTTCTCTTCCGATAAAGGCATCATTAATAATCAGATCATATAGATGCGGATGCTCTTCCATCAAAGAAAAACCATCGCCACAATAAACAGATAATCTCTCTTTCATGGATTCATCCAGATCTGAAACCCCAAAATACTTCTTGGCAATATCTATGATATCCCGGGATATTTCACATACTTTTATTCTGGCATTCGGATAATTGTGCAGGTAGTACTTTGGATAAGAGAACCCGCCTCCACCCGCCATCAATGCATCCTGAATATCCGGATTTACTGCAAAGGCATAACTGAGTCTCTGCAGGTAAGGAAACAGAAGATCATATTTTTTCTCTTCATCCAGATACATGGCAGATTCCATTAATCCATTCACAAACAGAAAACATACAGGTTCATCTTCATACAATGTATCTGCGACCTGAATATGTCCATAATCAGTCTCTGAATCATATAGAACATACGAATTTGTAATATGATCGAAATCAAACATACTGGCATTATAACAAAAAACAGAAGACTCATGCGTCATCTTCTGCCTGATGCATAGAAATAGAGCCTGTCGGGCAGCCTGCCATGGCATGCCGCATGCACTTTTCTACCGCAATATTTACTGTAACCTTTTTGCCTTGATGCGCCCATTTCATTATTGGCAGACATACTTTTGTGCAATACCCGCAGTTAATACAGCTTTCATCAATTATAACAATATATGTATTCTTTTTGAAAAGATGCATTTACTGCTCCGTGAAATCTGTATCCATAACTGCTTCAAGTCTGTAATCCGGATACAGTTTCTGCACTTCATGAATGACCTGTCTGAATGTCTCAGATCTGTCCTTTGCGTCAAAACTGATAACCAGATCAAAACGGATAGACTTTTCTTCTTTGTTCACCGCAAAGCCATGCATCTGGAGAACATAAGGATTCTCCATGACACATTTACGGATCGTATCGCGCATCTTAACAACAAACGGATCCTTTGTATTTACGGAATAAATACCTACAGCAGTTAATGCGACATGGTACTTTACATAGACTTCCATAGTGATCTGACGAATCAGTTCATCTAATGCGTCCATATCAAGCGTATCCTGTACTTCAATATGAATAGAAGCATTGTATGCGTCCGGTCCATAGTTATTCAAAACAAGATCATACGCACCACTGACTTCCGGATGGGACATAGCGACTTTTTTGATGTTTCTGGCAAGAGTTGCATCACCTGCTTCGCCAAGGATCTGTGAGATTGTATCTTTCAGCATTTCAATGCCGCTCTTGATAATAACAAGAGAGATTACAGCACCAAGCCATGCCTCTAATGAAACATGAAAGAAGATATAAATAAATGCGGCAGCTAATGTTGATGCAGAAATAATAGAATCCAAAGAAGCATCTTCACCAGAATTCACTAAGGAATCACTGTTATATTTCTTTCCCTGTTTCTTGACATAACTTCCAAGAAGAATTTTTACAAGAACACCAACTGCGACAATAACTAATGACACCGTTGTATAGTCCGGTGTTTCCGGAGTAATGATTTTCTTAACAGATTCGGTAAAACTCGTTATACCTGCATAAAGTACAATGACAGATATAATCATGGCACTGAGATATTCAATTCTGCCAAATCCAAACGGATGTTTCTTATCAGCAGGCTTAGCCGCAAGTTTTGTACCAACGATAGTAATTAAAGAGCTGCCTGCATCAGATATGTTATTTACCGCATCCATCGTAATAGCGATGGAATTTGTGGCAACGCCAATCACAGCCTTAAAACCTGCAAGCATTACATTTGCAAGGATACCAATGATGGATGTTTTAACAATACCCTTATTTCTGTCATCACTCTCTGTATTATTTCCATACAGAGAACTTAATGCTTCTTTTGTGGATGCCATAGAATTATCTCCCCCTTATCAAGCCACTTTAGTATAGTATGTTTTACATTCTATAGTTAATAATATGATTTTAAAAAGGTTTATTGACAACGAATAAAGTACCTGCAGAACCAGGAGCTCTGCCTTATTCGTCTTGGGCTATCTATGCAGTTATTTCTACACAAAAAACATAAAGGAAGAAACCATTGTTAAGGAAAACAAAAAAAAGAGTTCCGGCATGACTTCCATATTCCAAACGAAATACTGGCAATTGCCCTCACCTTTGTCCGGCGTTCCTCTTCTTTACAATATTTATATAACTTTGAATTCAGTGATTTCAACTGAAACATAAAAACGACAAATTTAATGCTTGTGCCAATTTGGTGTCACGGCATAAAAAAAATCCGCTGTTTAAGCGGATTTTACATTAAGAGCGAGTGAGCGGAATTGAACCGCCGTGTCCACCTTGGCAAGGTGGCGTTCTACCATTGAACTACACTCGCAATGGCGGTTCTGACGAGATTCGAACTCGCGATCTTCTCCGTGACAGGGAGACGAGATAAGCCACTACTCCACAGAACCATGTATGGCGAGGAAAGAGGGATT
Source organism: Erysipelotrichaceae bacterium (assembly GCA_019415435.1). Taxonomy (GTDB): domain Bacteria; phylum Bacillota_I; class Bacilli_A; order Erysipelotrichales; family Erysipelotrichaceae; genus Bulleidia. Next base: position 23,242 of record DXZE01000024.1, on the reverse strand, counting down.
TGAACCCTCGCGCCGGTTTGCCCGACCTATGCCCTTAGCAGGGGCACCTCTTCGGCCTCTTGAGTATTTCCTCAACAGTCTGCCAAGCGCATGAGTTTGTATCACTCTCTTTTTCAGCGCTCATTTAATATACCATGAGTGCAAAGAATATGCAACCAGTTTTTTACTTTTTTGCATACGCTTTGAAATACGCCAATACAGATTCAAAGTATTTATCTCTTGTTTCCTGATCCGCATTAAACAATTCATGCTTGGATTCAGGAAACTGAATCAATGTAACTGTCGGACAATTCTGATCAAAAATATTCTGTCCTTCCAAGCGGACCATCGTATCTTTCCCTGCCTGGCATAAGAGTACAGGTGTCTTTATTTTATTCGCATTCCGTAATGCTTTCTCACTGCCTGATTTAGCAGCTCTGGCCCATCCCCATGTTGCTCCCCAGGTCTGATAGTCATGATCCTTTCTTCTCTGATTCAGTTGATACATGTATCTTACATAATCAAGACAGGAAGACTTATCAAATTCATCTTTACCTGTAAAGGCATGCTGACCAGGCGCATATTCATCATCTTGATCATGTATCTTTGTATATACTGCTAATACATCAACAGCCGCATCCGGAATCTTTCCATAATTTACCTTTAACATTGGTGAGCTTAATACAGCGCATGTAAAGTCCTGCGGATACTTTTCCATATATAAAGCTGCGGCTGTTCCACCCATCGAATGGGCGAAGAGAAAATACCTTTTTGAAAGAGAATATTCTCTTACATAAGACATAAAAGAATGAATATCCTCTACATAATCTTCAAAAGATGAGACATATACTCTTTCATCTTCATACTGTCTTTCTCTTTGTGATTTGCCATGACCTCTGAGTTCCAGAAAGAATACAGAGTATCCTTCTTTATAGAAACGATATGCAGTTTCATGATACTTTCCGAAGAATTCACAGAAGCCATGAATCATGACAACAGCTGCTTTTTCATTTGGATTAACAGCCTGATAATAATGAAGCTTCAATCCATCTTCACTGGTTATCCAGCCATCCTGTACATGTTCCTTTAACCATGGCTGTATTTCATTTGTTAATAATGCTTCGAATTCACTCATTTCAAATATCTTTCTACCGTTTTTCTAATTGAGGCAGGATCATTACCGATAATGCCATGTACACCATAATCGAGACACATGCGTATATCCGCCTCTTCATTGACAGTCCATACATTCACATCCAGACCATATTGTCTGCACTGTTCCATAAAGTCAGGATAGCGCAGATTACATTTATCCGGATGCAGTGCCTGTACATGATGCTTATGACCATAAGCAGGCATATCCAATGCCCCATCCGCATACAGGAATGCTGTTTTAGCTTCAGGATCTAATTTTTGAATTCTAAGAATAGAATAATGATTAAAGGAAGAATAAATGACTCTGTTTTCAAATCCTTCTTCATGTGTTAATGCAATAATCTTTTCTTCTATTCCCGGATAATCAAAGACGCCTGTTTTTAATTCTATGTTAATGGTCAGATTTCCCGGTTTTAATAATTCAAATACCTCTTTCATCAATGGAATATCCGCATGCTTAACTTCCGGATATGTCTTGTTGAAATTAAAATGGCGTAATTCTTCTAATGTGTAATCTTTGACATATCCTTTGCCATCAGAAGTACGATCTATTGTTTCATCATGACAAACTACAATCTGACCATCCTTTGTAAGCTGAATATCAAGTTCTACACCATCCGCCTGGTCTTCTTCTGCCTTTTTGAATGATATAAGCGTATTTTCCGGCATCAGCGCAGAAGCACCACGATGTCCCCATATAACTGGTTTAACTGTCATTTAAATCACCTTTACCTCTCTGATAATCGTATGTGCTGCATCAGGCAATGCTTCAAATAATGTTGTTTTTGTATTCTCTGATGCATATGTAAACGTAAATGGTACATTTGTACCAATACCATAGTTTCCTTCTTTATCCATGACTATCAATGACATTGCCTGGGCATAGCCATTTCTTTTCTTTAACTGCTGATCCAGACGATTCACAACATGGTCCGCTGCCTCTTGTGCTGACTTTCCTTCTGCCATATATGCAACTGCCGCATAGGAAAGAGCGCCCTTCATGATTTCTTCACCCATACCTGTAGCTGCCGCAGCCCCGATTTCTGAATCTGCGTAGTATCCATTTCCAGGTAGTGGAGAATCCCCTACTCTGCCTTCTTCTTTGAGAAACAAACCGGAGGTAGATGTTGCGGCTACGATCTTATGGCGGATATCCTTAGCCAGGAAACAGACTGTATCATGACCATCATAAGCTTTTAACTTCTGCCTTCTCTCATTCATCCCCTGCTTATAGATCTTTATGGATTCTTCTGTTACATTATTTCTTTTCGCAAAACCATTTGCATACGCATACTGTTCTGCCCCATGACCAACAAGAAAGTTATTCGCATCATATTTCAATAAGGAATACGCAATAGATACAGGGGATCTGTATCCTTCTATTGAACCAACTGCCCCAAAATGAAGTGTGTTGCCATCCATGAAACCGCCATCCAGAACAACATGACCATTTATATCAGGTCTGCCGCCATAGCCAACGGAATGAAAAGAAGGATTATCCTCAACATCATGGATACCGTTGATTACTGCTCTGTCCGCATAATCTCCCATTTTTAATAAAGATGCGGCTTTATCACACCCTTGCAGGGACATTTTCCATGTCGCAAGTACTGCCCAGTTCATAGTTTTTACCTCGCTGCTTACAGTATATAACTAAAAAACAGTACATCTGTTTGAAATGTACTGTCTTAGTGATTAAATGCATCCGGAAGATCATTTTCCAGAAGAATCGTATCATTGCGGGAAGCAGCTGCCCATATAAAGTTAAATGCCTCTTTTTCACTCTTTAAAACAACAACCTGATCCATATCAAAGCCGCTTTCCTTTAATCCTTCATAGATAGGCTTTGTCTGTATCTCACCAACAAGAACGACTGTATCTGCCTTGTCTTTCATTAAAGTGCCAAAGTGATGATTGATTTCATCCTGCTTTTCACCAAGATCAATCATACCCGGAGTTACAATAAAACGTTTACCAGGCATTCTGGAAAGTACTTCAAGAGCCATGGCAGAACCTACCGGATTGGCATTGAAAGCATCATCAATAAACCTGTAGCCATTAATCTTCTTTAACTCCAGACGGTGTTCTACCTGCTTCATCTGTTTTACTGCTCTCTGGATCTTAGCCCATGAAACATTCAGATATCTTGCGGCTGCTACAGCAGAAAGAATATTCAGAATATTCAGTTCTCCTAACAGTTTTGTTTCAAAAGGAATTCTTTCATTTTCGTGGACAATCGTAAAGACGGAACCATTTGCCGTATATTGAATATCATCTGCGTAATAATCTACATCATGATGATGAATGCCATAAGTTACAGTCTGTACAGGATTTCTTACCTTCCAGTTTCTGATGAAATCATTGTCATAATTCATGATGCCAAAGCCATCCTTCGGTAACATCTCAATGATCTTCATCTTTTCTCTGGTGATGTTTTCCTGTGATCCAAAGGTATTCAGATGCTGAGGACCAATAGAAGTCACAACACCAATAGACGGCTGTACGAAGTCCATCAGTTCACTGATATCACCAACATGATCCGCGCCCATCTCACAGATAAATACCTGATGTATAGGTTTCAGCATTTCCCTGATTGTTCTTGTGATACCCATTGGCGTGTTATAGGATGCAGGTGTCATTAAGGAATTAAACTGTTCGGATAATACTGCCTGCATAATATTCTTTGTAGTTGTCTTGCCAAAAGATCCGGTAATACCAATCTTGATTAAATCCGGATCTGAGGCAAGAATCTTCTTTGCGTCATTTAAGAATGACTGCTTTACCGCAGCTTCTACAGGCGCTGTAATGCCACTCATCGGATATAAAAGTATCCATGGCATAAGCAGACTGCTGAAGACAAATACCGGATAGAGATCATACAATACCAGAACAAGATTCCATAACACTGCTAATACAGTCATTACCGCAATCTGTCGTTTGACTCTTGCCGTGTATACTAATGGCTTGATATATGTTTTATGTCTTTCACGTATAAAGTCTATAGCTGCCATAACCAGCAAAAGACATCCCATCATAACAATACGTACCGGGTCATGGAACGTTAACCCATCTATAACTCCAAATACTGCAAGAAGAAGATTCAGAATATTATTTTTTATGCATATGGAAATGGAATCTTTGATCCATGCATTCAATCTGCCTGTTTCATATCGGTTCTGCTGAAAGATAAACAATGCATGTTTAGCAGGAATAACCATTGCCAGCATTAAACATACAAATAAAAAACATCTGCTTGTATTCATCATGCATCTCCTTTCAGAAATATATCTAATACTGCATTAAACCTCTGCGGCTGGTGCCAGTATGCCCAATGGTCATCACCTTCAAATATGGCAAGCCCTGCATCAGGCATTTCTTTTTCCATCTGTTTTCCCATCCATAATGGTGCCGCCGTATCCTGATCACCCCAGACAAGAAGTACAGAGCACTTCACATCCTTGAGGATATCAGATACATCATCATTGACTACTTTTACAAAAGTAGGTTTCATGACGCCTTTGGCGTTACGGTAATCTTCAGAACCGGCATTCTTCTGCATCTCTTCCAGCTTCTCATTCTGACCTGTAGCTTTTAAGAACCATTTCCCGGCTTTATATGCTTTTGTCTTTACCTGCCAATCCAATCCATGTTTTGGCCGGATTCCGGCTGCACCAGTCAGGCACATCTTTCTGACATTATCCGGATGATCCGCCGCATATCGTATTGCTACCCTGCAGCCAAAAGAATGGGCAATGATAATCGGATTGCGAATATTGTTTTCAACAATAAAATCACTCAGGAAATCTTCATAATCAGGTACACCCCAGGCAGTATCCGGATCATCAGATTCACCAAATCCCGGAAAGTCCAGTGCCCATACATGAAAACGATCTGAAAGGTGATTCATGATCAGACTCATCATCTCTTTATTCTGTCCCCATCCATGAAGCAGAATAACATCGTTTCCATTTCCAGCTTCTACATATGCTGTTTTTACACCATGTATATTTTTATACTCTGTCATTGCCTGTTCATTGTAACTAAAAAAGAGGCTGTCGTTAAGCTTTTTTGACAGTCTCAGTATGTGATTTTCTGTTGTTATGTCTCGTTTTATGATTACGAGACGTTAATTCTTCGGTAATTCTGAAACATACACCATCTGTCAGGTTCTCTGCTTCTACCTTGTATCCATACGTAGTAACAACTCTGTGTACGATAGAAAGGCCTAAGCCAAACTGACCGCCAGTCCCCATTTTATAAGGATGGAATAATGTTTCCAATCTGTCTTCCTTTATCTGCGGACCATCATTGATGACACATAATTCTCCTTCATGGAGGGTTACGGTGATTGTTGTCTTTGCATAACGCAATGCATTATCAATCAGATTTTCAACGGTAATACGCCATGGTTCTTCTTCCCCATGGAACTTGATACCGGGATCGGTTTCTCTTTTAAAGGTTATCTCTGGTCTGATCTCTTTTAAAGATAACAGTGCCTTATCAATAACAGTATTCATATCCAATGTATTGCCTTCCGGACATTCATCGATCAGATATCCCATCTTGTTTAAGACAATCAGACTCTTTACCTTCTTTTCGAGACGGTCACAATGTTCAATGATGACGTCTACAGATTTCTCAAGCGTATCATAAGGATATACACCGTCCTTGATTGCCTCGGAATAGGATTTAATCGTCGCAATAGGTGTCTTCAGATCATGAGAGATATTCTGAATCATCTCTTCTTTTTCACGGTTCTGACGGTTCAGTTCAGCATCCATATCTTTTAATGCATCAGCCACTTCACCGATTTCATCATATCGCTTGATCTTCAATTCAGCCGGTTCATCATTCTTGACTTTCTGGATATACTGTTTGATCTGATTCAAAGGATAGATTAACGTACCAACCCATATCAATAACAGCAGTAAAAGAATAGCAAAGATAAATATATTCATCAAAACGACATTATTTACTAATGATTTCTGGAAAGATACACGGTAATTATCACTCAGAACAGACACAAGAGATCTTCCATCCTTTAATATTGTAACGGAATAGAGATAACATACGTCCGAATAGCTCTGGGTCTGTGAGCTCAGTCTTGCGGCATAGTCATGTGTACCGGATTTCTCTTTCTGTGCATTTTCAACAATATCCTTCTGCACATACTCCGGTAAATCAGCATTACCGATCAGGACAAGTTTTTCTTCATCCGGAACATAGACGGCCTGATAAATACTGGCATCATCATCCGTTGTGACATCCGGTATTACATCAGGATTTTCCTCCATCCAAGCGATCAGAGGGTCTTGCGAATTATGAAGCAGCTCATACATCTCTGTTTCAGAGAAACGGTCTACTGCCGGTGTCAGTACAAAAAATACAAATAAACCAAATATGGCAACAAACAAAAAGATAATTGTTAAAAGCTGCTGCGTTAAGGAAAGTTCACGCAGCCATAATCTCATTCTTTTCATCCAAGTCTGTATCCGAATCCATAAATAGTCTGTATGGAAAGATCCGGCATCTTCTTTCTTAATCTTCTCAATGTATCATCTACCACACGATCTGAACCGTAATAGTTTTCTTCCCATACACTGTTAAGAATCTCTTCACGGGGGAATGCAGTACCTCTGTGATTGACAAACAGCATCAACAGATCAAATTCTTTGGTAGTTAATTCTATCTTTTCATTGCCATGATAAACAATTCTCTGTTTCTCATCGATATCGTATCCATCTACAGAAATCTTCTGATCTTCATCACGATATACTCTGCGGATCAGGTTATTGACTCTTAATACCAGTTCCTTAGGGGAGAATGGCTTGGTGATATAGTCATCGCTTCCCTTTTCAAGTCCTATAATACGGTCAAATTCCTTATCTCTTGCGGACATGAAAATAACCGGAACATCTGGATCATGCATACGGATTTCTTCAATCAGATCAAACCCGCTCTTTTCTCCAAGCATGATATCCAGAATCCATAAATGCACGTCATCATCTGATGTATGCGGGCTGGCCTCATCAAAAGTCAGATATGAACGGACTTCATATCCTTCTTTTTCAAGATAACGCTTTACCAATTCGTTAAGATCTTTTTCATCTTCTACGATTGCAATTACCTTTTTCATGTATACATCACCTGCCTATATTCTAGCACAGATTATATGAACACCTTTGGCAATTCAAAACATGAAACAATAAAAAATCTGTGCTTTCAGAACACAGATTCTTATATTACTTGTTAACACCGTATTTATCACGAATCAGATCAGCAATCTTGTTAACAACCTTTGCACAGATTTCATCTGTTTCAGCTTCTGCCATAACTCTTAACAGAGGCTCTGTTCCAGAAGGTCTGACAAGAACTCTGCCATTGCCATGCAGTTCTTCATCTACTTCATCAATAGCTTTCTGAACTTCAGGATCATCCATAACCTTTGTCTTGTCTACAACTTCTACATTGACTAATAACTGAGGATAGATTGTCAATCCTTCCATCAGTTCATTGATGGTTTTACCGGTTTTCTTCATAACCTTGATAACAGCTAATGCCGTCATCAGACCATCTCCGGTTGTTTCATGATGCTTTAAGATAATATGTCCGCTCTGTTCGCCACCGACAATATAATTACCCTTGCACATCATATCGTAGACATACTTGTCACCAACCTGGGTCTTTTCTACATTGATTCCTTCTCTTTCCATGGCCTTCCATAAGCCAAGGTTAGCCATAACCGTAGTAACAATTGTATTGTTTGTTAAAGTACCTTCATCACGATAATACTTGCCAAGAATATACAGAACATAGTCACCGTTCACCAGTTTTCCATCCGGTGTAACGAGGATCTGACGGTCTGCATCGCCATCAAATGTCAATCCGATATCAAACTCACCCGGATGATCCCTCATAAACTGCTGGAACTTTTCAGGATGTGTAGAACCGCATTCGTAGTTAATGTTGACGCCATTCGGTTCATTGTTTAAGCCTGTTACATCTGCGCCAAGCATCTTGAGAGCTGCTTCTGCAGTAAAGGTAGAAGATCCATTTGCACAATCCATGGCAACTCTGAATCCCTGTAAAGGCAGGTCATATTCATTTGTCACAAAGTTCAGATAGTCATCCAATCCATTCGGATAAGGAATAACCTTGCCGATCTTATCGTCTGTCGCAAACTGGAGAGTAACCTTTCCATCAATATAGTCTTCAATCAGATTCTCTATCTCACCCGGAAGTTTGATACCTTCTTTAGAGAATACCTTGATGCCATTATCATAGAACGGATTATGAGAGGCACTGATCATTGCCCCGCAGGCAAAATCTTCATTTACCGTTAAGTAACAGATCATTGGAGTTGGACAATAACCGGCAAGATATGCATCGCATCCCTGGGAAGCAATACCTGCCGCAAGAGCATTCTCCAGCATATCTGAAGAAAGTCTTGTATCCTTTCCGATAATAATCTTCTTTTTTCCGTTTCTGCTGTAATAGTAGCCAAGATATCTGCCTACTTCAAAAGCACGTTGTGCTGTCAGGCCTTCATTAGCCCTTCCTCTGATGCCATCTGTACCAAAATACTTACTCATTGTTTACATCTGCTCCTTCATTTGTATCTGTATCTTCTGTTTTTTCACCAAGTACATTCAATTCATATTCTGTATCAATCAATGTATATTTGACAAGTCCATTATCAGGCTGGTCTACCTGCAGTCTGAATGTCTGCAGACCAGGCTGGGCATCTTTCATGTCAATATATACATTGATATCATCGGCTGTAATCTGATCAATGTTACTCTGGGTACCTGTAACCGTTACAGAAGCAGTTGTAATATTGTCAGGCTGTGATGCCTTGTAATGATTGGTGTTATTAATGACATTAATCGGAACATTATCTATAGTCTTTGAAACAGCATCTCCCAGAGTCACATTCATGGTTACCTGGGTCACAGATGCACTCGATACACCTGAAGGAAGTACGATTGGTCTTACAACCGTTGAATCCTTTGTCAATGACTTGGCATCCAGGGTAACAACTACATTCTGAATATTAGCCAGAGCTGTTTCAGAGCCATATATCGTAACAGACTGCTGATCCATTGTGATTGATTCAATTGCCTTATTATCCGGGATATCACCATTTACCTGTACTTCAATAGGTACTGCTTTATTAGGCGAAGTAACCGGAACCTTTACATGAATTGTGTCAGGAATAATATCCGCTTCTACCGGATTACCATCTGAATCATAGGCAACTAACCTGGCATCCTGTTCAAAGTCTGCTGTCTGACCTGAAACATCGATTAATGCCTTTACAAATGCAATGGTATCCAGCTTATCCCTGGAAGCACGTACGTTAACCTTGGAAGATTCAAACTCTGGTGTACCAGGAGAATAACGGGAATCCATCTTATCCTGGTTAATAAAGTCATAGGAAACATCAAACTGCTGCGTTGTCTTCTTCTTTAGAGTTACTACAGCTGTAGATGGATTTGTCACAACTGTGACATTATCTCCATATCCGCTTCCGGTCAGCTTCACAGTATGCTGACCTTCTGTCAAGCCTTCCAGATCTGCGACAACCTTGCCATCACCAGACGAAGCCGCATTGACAACATTTGTTGCATCGCCAGTAATTGTTACATTGACTGTTTCAGGTAAACCTGAAACTTCAAATGTATCAGAGTTGTATTCTGCACTGACTGCCACATCATCCAGAGTACGGGAAGACTGCAGGGAAGTTGTATACAGCGTAGACATGTTATTGTAGTTAACCACAACATACATCAATACTGCCAGGACAAACGCAGTCAGCTTGATATGCTTGGAATTGAACAGCAGCTTATCTAACAGTGTAGAGAACCAGCGTATAACCCGGAACAGTCCCCCTTCTACATGTTCATAGGTATGAGCCATTTTCTTGGACTGTTTGGCAATGCGCTGTGCCAGCTCTGTTTTGTTTTTATCCATACGGCTGGTATTCTGCTCTTCTTCCTGATCTACACGCTTCTTATCTTTTTCACTCATTTCCGGCTGCCTCCTTTCTTTTTATCGGAGGTATCCTTATTCTTCATATCATCAACAAGATCAAACTGATGATCCAGTTCATTATTGAATCCGACAATCTTTGAAATATCCAGCCTGGTTGTATCAAAACGCTTGTCTTCAGAATTGATAACAGGCTTCTGCTTTTCTTCCGGCTGATCATGTTTCATGGATTTCAATGCTGCATCTCTTGCGGCCTGTACTTCTTCAGGCGTCATGCGTTCCGGCTGCTTTCTTTCTCTTGCAATTTCGTCTGCATCGATATCCGGAGGATTCTTCTTTTCCTGATGCGGATAGCTAGGCTTTGGACGCTTCTTTTTATGAGGAAGCTTGATCTCGGCTGCGATTGCCTCAGCATCAGCTGCCTTATGCACTTCTTCCGCCTTGGTGCGCTGCGCCACTTCGGTATTAACTGGTTCTGTCTCTGCAGGCTTTACAGATTCCACCTTGACCTTGTCATCAACCGGTTCTTCCTGCTTTCTGAGGGCCAGCTTGCTTAAAACAGTCGGATTCTTCTTCTCAGGCTTATTGTTATTGTGATGAGAGCTTCTGACTTCTGTTGCTTCACCACAGATAACTCTTAAGAGATAATCTCTTAACTGCTGTCTGTCTACAGAGAAAATCTTTCCACCTTCGGTAATAGAAACATTACCGGTTTCTTCTGATACAACAATCGTTACAGCATCCGTTATTTCACTGATACCGATAGCAGCTCTGTGACGGGCACCAAACCGGCTTGGAAGTTCCATATTTGTTGGCGGGAAATAGGCACTGGCACAGGCAATCTTATCTCCCTGGATAATAACTGCCCCATCATGCAATGGCGTTGATGTTACAAATATAGACGTTAAAAGTTCTGCCGTAACATCCGAATTCAGTCTAGTACCTGTCGCAATAAAGTCATCAAGGGAATGATCCTGTTCAATCGAAATCAAAGCACCTGTCTGGTCCTTGCTTAATAACATCACGGCAGTCACGATCTGATCAACCAGATTTTCCTTTTCATTACCGGTTAAAGTAGAGATGCGTGAAAACATATTGCTTTTACCGATTCTTTCCAGAATCGAGCGGATTTCCGGCTGGAAAATAATAATGATCGCAAGAAATCCCCAGTTGATAAACATATCGGTAAAAAATTCAAGAGTTCTTAAACCAAGCAGTTTAGCAAGCCCATCAACGACTATGACAAGGATAATACCCTTGAATATCTGAATCGTACGTGTGTTACTGCGGACAATACGTAATGCATAGTAAAATATCAGCCACATGACAAATATATCGATCAAGGCAACGGCGATCATTCTGATATTTGTCAATGTTAAATTTAATGTATAGGTAGACAAGGCACTTCTCCTTTTTTCATGCGCTCATTATAGCATACAAAAAGACAGCTGAAATATCATTGCGGATGCTGACAAAGCTTTATGAATCTTATATAATTCTGCAGAAATCATACGGGAGGAAATTATGTATTCTCTGCTTACGTTTCTGAATGGCGCCATTATCGCCATTATGATCCTCATGAATGGCAGACTGAATGCGCAGATAGGCATATGGCTGGAAGTTGCAGTTGTGCATACAGTAGGTCTTATATTCGCAGCGCTCTTTCTTCTTGTAACAAAAAAGAAAATCCATCTGGATAAATCTCAGCCATGGTGGATTTATATTGGCGGTGTTATTGGTGTTACCACTACCGTGTTTCAGACCTTTGCCTATGGCAAAATATCCATGACAAGCATTTCTGCTTTAGGTCTGTTAGGTGAAACCTTAACTTCTATTATCATTGATTCTTTTGGCTTATTCGGCATGGAGAAACACAAGCTTCCTCTTAACAATCTGATTGGTCTTGCCTTTGCATTAGCCGGTATATTGTTAATGCTGGATAATTCTGTAGGACAGGCAATGACAGCTGTCATACTGGCATTATTAGTAGGCTTAAGTATTGTGACATCACGCTCTATCAATGCGCGTCTTGCTAAATCAGTCGGATCCATGCAGAGCAGTTTCATTAACATATTGGGAGGTTTTCCGGTTGCATGGCTGCTTGCATTCATACTGACACCTCATGCCAGCATAAATCCTGCTCATATTCTTTCCGGCCCTTTCTGGATTTATTTAGGTGGTGCTGTTTCTATCTTTACAGTCGGTATGAATTCCTATGTATCTAAGCATATTTCTCAGTTCTCATTAACCCTGTTATCTTTTATCGGTCAGTTATCCATGGGCTTTATGATTGATATATTCTCTGGAACAACTGCCAATACAGGATCTTTAATCGGTGGTGGATTAATATCCTTCGGCATGATTCTGAATATGGCTTTAAATCATATTCATGCAAGCCATCAGTCTTCTTTATGAATCAATACACCATTTGCTGTATAGTCCATCCGTCCTAACGCTTCTACAATAGCTGATACAGATGGTTTCTCTTTGGAACGGAAAGTGACCCTTCCTGTAGGTATATCTGCCTGCACATTCTGTCCTCCGACAGATTCCAGGGCACCTGTTACTTTCATAATGCAATGGCCGCAATACATTCCATTTACTTTCATTTCCGTAAAATACATTTTTACGAACCTTCTTTCACGTTCATTATATGTAATTTATATAAAAATACTATTAAAGTGCATTTTCGAAAAAGTTTTAAATGTACTTTGATTTTGTTCGTCAAGTGACGAACCGACTCCAATTGAAATTCATATATGCCTGCATATATTTTAAGTACAACCGTATCATTACCAAACTCTGTATTAATACGAAACTTCCGCAACATTACCATTTATATGAATTTGACGCATAAACATACAATGCGTCTTTTTTGTATTTCAGACAAAGTCAGGCATGTATTATAATTCTTATAGAAAGATGAGTCATAGATGACTCTGGAGGGTAATTATGGATATTACAGAAGGATTAAAGAAAGCTTTACTGGCTGGTATTGGCGCAGCTGCTCTTACCGTTGAAAAGTCCAGTGAAATTGTAGATGGACTTGTTAAGAAAGGTGAAATCACAGTAGAACAGGGAAAAGCCCTGAATCAGGAATTAAAGCATAAGGCTGAAGAAGCAAAGACAGAAGATAAGAAGGAAACTGCTGATTTCAAGGATATGGTTTCCAAACTTTCTGAAGAAGATCTTGCCAAATTAAAAGAAGCTATCAAGGATAACGAGAATAAAGAAGACTAAGGTAACAAATGAGTAATGAACCGCGTAAAGAAGTAAAAAAAGAGAATGCGGCACGATTCCGTGAGATTCGTGATATTTTACTGCGCAATAAAATACAGCGCGGCATCACGCCTGAAAAACTCAGAATCATCCTGGAAGAACTTGGACCTACCTTTATCAAATTAGGTCAGATCATGTCCCTGCATTCTGATATTCTTCCAAAGCGGTATTGCGATGAATTAATGAAGCTGAACTCGGAAGTAGATCCGATGCCCTTTTCTACGGTAGAAGATGTCATCAATGGATCGTATCGGACCGATTGGAAGGAATATTTTGTTTCCATCGATCCAAAACCTCTGGGTTCAGCTTCTATTGCACAGGTACATAAAGCAGTATTAAAAAATGGTGATGAAGTCATCATCAAGGTTCAGCGCAAGGGAATCTATGACACCATGGCCAGAGATATCAGTCTGCTGCACCGGTTGGTATCTTTTATGCCGCCAATCGGTGAATTAAAGAATGTTGTTGATCTCAACATGGTATTAGATGAAATGTGGGCTGTTGCACAAAAGGAAATGGATTTCCTGCAGGAAGCAGCCAACATGCGTGAATTTGCTCAGAATAACAAAGTCATTAATTATGTGGCTGTTCCAAAGGTATATAACGAATACTGCACAAGCCGTGTATTAGTCATGGAATATATCGGCGGCTGTTCCATTAATGATGTCAAAACATTAAAAGAAGAAGGCTACGACCTGGAAGAAATAGGAACCAAGTTTGTTAACAGCTTTATCAAGCAGGTTATGGACGATGGTTTCTTCCATGCGGATCCTCATCCCGGCAATGTCAAAATCAGAGATGGAAAGATAGTCTGGATAGACATGGGCATGATGGGAAGACTGACCGAACATGACCGTAAAGTCATGGTAAAAGGTGTCAAAGGAATTGCCTTACGGGATATTCCGATGATTGAAGATGCAGTTCTTGAAATCGGTGATTTCCGTGGCAAGCCTGACAGAGCCCAGCTGTATCAGGATCTGAAATCATTCTTAAATGATTATGGTGGATCTGGCATGGGAGATATCAATATTGCGGACATGATGAATGATCTGATGGAAATCATGAAAGCCAATAATATAGCTCTACCGCATGGAATGACCATGTTATGCAGAGGTTTAACCCAGATGCAGGGTGTTCTTTCGATTATTTCGCCAGATATCAGTATGTTTGAGATTGCGTCTAACCGCATGAGTGATAATCTTCTGAAGAATATTGACTGGAAACAGGAAATCCAGAAAAATATACGAAAAGCATACCGTATTACAAATAAAGGTGTAGAAATACCTTCCTTAACCTATGATGTTTTAAAGGAATATCTGGATGGACAATCTAACCTGAATATCACACTTCACTCTTCTGTTCCGTTTAATGATGTAGTCGCTTCAGCTGTCAGAAATCTTGTGATCGGTCTATGCATAGCTGCCCTTTTAATAGCCAGCAGTATCATCTGTGCAACGAATATGAAGCCTATGGTATTAGGTATACCAGTACTTGGCTTTGCCGGTTATGCATTTGCCCTGTTTGTCAGTACAATGTTACTGATCAGATACCTGTATCATAAATTCAAAAGACCAAAAAGAAAGAAGCTGTGAATGCTTCCTTCTTTTACTTTACAAATGGATTCTTTCCATCATGCATTTTTCTGACTTTATCAGCCTGCTGGCATATGAACGATGCATCTTCTTCACTCAGATTTACATCGAATACCTTACAAGTATCATCCATGGTAGAAACATGTCTGAATCCTGTTAAGAGGTTCAGATTTTCATATTGTTTTATAGTCCATGCCTGGAATAAGTTGGCATAGGAACAATGATATTTGTCTGTTAAAGGCTCTAATGCATCATACATATCCTTTAAAGCTGAAGCTGCAGGCTCCTGATTCCAGCTATTCGCCGTACGCACATCATTCTTTCCGAATGATCTTTCAAGGAATTTCCTGCCTGTTAATACCCCTTCTTCCAAGGAACCATATACCTGAAACACAGCGTGATGTTTCCGGCATGTTTCAAAGTATAATTGATTCTCTGGTGATAACAGAGAGAACTTCTCCTGTACACCATCAACTTCTCCATAAGAGGCATATGCCTCAAAGTCAGAAGGTTTTGAATTAGAGAGAATGATCGCTCTGATCTTCCCTTCTTTCTTTAATTTCATTAATTCCTGCATGGTTTCTGATACAGGGACAGTAGAAGACATACGGTGAACTACAACTGAATCCAGATAGTCTGTCTGTAATCTTGTTAATGAATCTTCTACATCCTGGCGGATTGCATTGGCATGATGGTTTTTATAAACCATCTTCCCATCTCTTTCATATTCAAATTCACCTTCTGTATTACGCCAGTTCAAAGATACCTTAGACTGTACAATAAAATGATCTCTGATTCCTTTTAAAGCTTCTCCTAATAGTGTTTCACTTCTGCCTACACCATAGACAGGTGCTGTATCGAGATAGTTAATGCCATGATCTTTGGCAGCACATAAAAGATCTCTGACTTCCTTTACATCAGGACTTAAATCACTCCATACAGAGCCGCCGCCAATACCCCAGCAGCCCATGGATATTACCGATACATCAATTCCGGATGCACCTAATTTCTGATATTTCATTTCAGCTCCTTTTAAAAAAGGCATCTGTTTCAGATGCCTTTGGCAATTACTTTACTTCAGCGTTTCCGTAAGGAAGACCTTCATTGAAGTTTCTTGCATTCTCCATTGTGACTGCTGCGATAGCCTGCAGAGCTTCACGTGTGAAGAAAGCCTGATGACTTGTTAATACCAGATTTGGGAAAGATGTTAATCTTGCGACAATAGAAGACTGCATCATATCATCAGAGTGATCTGTATAGACATTTGCATCTTCACCTTCATAAACATCCAGTGCTACGGCATGGAACTTGTTAGCACGAAGTCCCTTGATCAGTGCTTCTGTATCAATTAATGGTCCTCTGGAAGTATTAACAAGCATGACACCGTCTTTCATCAGACTGATTGCCTTTTCATCAATCAGATGATAAGTACCGCCATCTCCCATGATTAATGGTGCATGCAGGGAAATCAGATCTGCTTTCTTTAATAATTCTTCCTTGGAAACATATGTTAATAAGCCTTCATCTACAAGTTTCTGATTTGGATACGCATCCCAACCGATAACAGTCATGCCATATCCCTTGCAGATTCTTGCCATAATCTGACCGATTCGACCAGTTCCCATAATACCAGCAACCTTATTATGGAGATCTACACCAAGCAATCCATTCAAAGAGAAGTTGTTATCTTTGACTTTATTGTAAGCTCTTGGGATTCTGCGGTTAGCAGCCTGAATAATCGTCATAGCGTGTTCTGCGACTGCATATGGTGAATAAGCAGGTACTCTTAATACGGTAATGCCATGTTCCTTGGCCGCATCAAGATCGACGTTATTGAAGCCAGCGCATCTTAACAGAATCAGCTTGACGCCGCCCTTGGCTAATGTTTCTACTACTGGTCTAGGTGCTTCATCATTTACGAAGATGCAGACAGCTTCATATCCATTAGCGAGATTAGCAGTTTCTTCTGTTAATCTTGTGTTGAAATATGTAATGTCAACATTATAGGTACCTTCACCCTTATCCTTGGATAATTCTGTAAAGAAGATACGGTCATATGCCTTAGTACCAAAGAAAGCAACTCTTAATACAGATACCGGCTTATCCTTAGGTGCAATTTCAGCCAGGACCTTCTTCAGCTCTTCAATGCATGCATCTTCATCAGAACCATCTACATGGAAGACTAAAGTGCTTCCTTTTGCGGCATGCAGATCTAAAATCTGCAGTACATTATTACCGGCAGCCTCATTACCATTGCATTCAATTGTAACTGCTGACTTAAAGTTAACGCATGCCTGTGCCACCATTGCAGCAGGACGTGCATGGATGCCCAGTGAATTCTGGACCTGATACTCAAATGTTTTCATTATTTTCTCCTTTATCTGATATCAGTTAAATAACTCCTTAACTAAAGATACAACTTTTAGTTATATTTTTCTATTAACATGCTGCAAAAAAATGAAAGGTTTATAAAATTCTATTCACATCATGCATAGTACCGTCAGCTTTTGGTATTTTACCAAAGACGTATACAACGGTATTCTGTATGGGAAGGAATGGCGATTTATACGAAGAAAACATTGATTTTATATTATTCATGGGCCAATGGAAATACAGAAAGAATTGCGCGTGAACTGCAGAAAGCCATGCATGCAGATAAAGAATTGATACTGTAAAACCATATACAGGCAGTTATAACGAAGTTGTAGATCGGGGACAAAGAGAATTTAACAGCGGCTATAAGCCTGCCATCAAACCTTTGACGCATAACAATTTTCTGGCAAAACGGTTATTTCGTTTATGACAAACGGCGCTGGCCTGGGCATGTCATTAAAGATATGGAAAAGGCATGCAATGCTGATCAGTTTGTAAATGCGAAGGAGATCCAGTTTGATTCTGAAGGTGGAGATCATCTGGTCACAAAAGAAAAAGAGATTCAGACATGGCTGGATCAGTGTTCAAAGACTGCAGAAGCATAACTTCCAAAACAGATTCTTCATGGATCTGTTTTTTTATGGCTTCTGGAGATAAATCATTTCATGCCAGGTTTCTCTTTTCCATTCAGATATGCCATCATCTTTGAATCCGAATTTCTGATACAGGTGCATGCTTTACGTTTTCTCTCATACTGTTTTTTCAGATAGATATATTTCTTTCTTCTAATAATGTTTCAACAGCTTCTACGGCTTCATAAACCAGCCTGTCACAATGCGGTTTCTTTTCAGATGGTTCATGTACTTCAGAAGATAAGAGTTCTCTGCAGGAAGTCATACGATTATGGTTACGGCTAACCATCTGAATGAATAATGCCGCATCTCTTGGGCTGTTTACACCATAAAGTCCTAATGCCATTAATCCGCCTGTAATAGCCCCACAGGTTAATCCCAACCTCATACCGCCGCCAAAGTTATCCGCAATGGCAGCTGCCTGTTCAAATGATAATCCCTTTTGTATCGCAAAAGGAATAAATACAGCCTGCGCACAATTGTAGTGAACAGATGGATCATTACGAAGTTCCTTACTTTTATTCATTACTGCAGAATCATTCATGACTTACCTCCCATAAAATAAAAGCCTGTCACATCTATGACAGGACATAGTGCCGATTGGCAGGGTTGAACTGCCCGCTGATCCTTACCATGGATCTGTATTACCGCTATACTAAATCGGCGCTCCTATATTCTATCAGAATTTTGAATCAATACAATGAAATGTTCTTTAACTCTTCATACAGCATGTTTAACGGTAATCCCATAATGGCATAGAAGTCTCCGGATATATGCGTGATATAGCGGCCTCCATAGCCCTGTATGCCATAGGCACCTGCCTTATCATCACATTCACCAGTATCTATATACTGATTGATTTCTTCATCTGTCATAGACGCAAAGGTTACATCTGAAACAGATACATTCTGATACGTACGGAATTCACTCTTCACGCATAACCCTGTTACTACCTGATGGGTTCTTCCCTGTAATTTCTTTAGCATTTCGAAGGCATGTTCTCTGTTAACAGGCTTACCTAATACTTCCTGATCAATTGTCACAGCCGTATCCGAACCAATCACAATGCAATGCGGATGTCTTTCCAGTACTGCCGCAGCCTTACGGCATGATAATTCCTGAATCGTCTCTGGTATAGAAAGACCTTTCTTTAATGTTTCATCAATATTCGCTGGATCACAAATAAACGGAATTCCGCACTTCTCCAGTAATTCTTTTCTGCGTGGACTCTTGGACGCAAGTATAATCGCTTTCATATCTGAATTTTATCATTGTTCATTTCCTTTTGACAGATGCTATAATAGTCAGGAGAGAATAATTCGAAAGGAGATTTAACAATTATCATGAGTGTAAAACCGACATTAGTCATTCTCGCTGCCGGTATGGGAAGCAGATATGGAGGCATGAAGCAGATCGATGGTGTAGGTAATCATGGAGAACCAATCATTGATTTTTCTATTTATGATGCTTATCGTGCTGGTTTCAGAAAGGTTGTACTGATTATCCGTAAGGAACATGAAGATCTGTTCAGAAAGGCATTAACAGACCGTGTAGCTAATGGCGGCATGGAAGTAGACTTTGCCTATCAGGATATGAATAATATCCCGGCTGGCTTCAAGGTTCCGGAAGGAAGAGAAAAGCCATGGGGAACAACCCATGCATTACTTGCATGCAAGGGTATTGTCAACGAACCTTTTGCCATTATCAATGCGGATGATTTCTATGGCAGAAATGCTTATCAGGTTATCTATAAGTATCTGACCGAAGAAATCACAGATGATCATTATGCAATGGTAGGCTTCAAGTGCCTGAACACATTAACAGAGAATGGTACTGTCACAAGAGGCCTTTGTGAAGAGAAAGACGGCAACTTATCTCATATTGTTGAGATTCAGAAGATTGCTTTACAGAATGGTCATGCCGTATATGAAGATAATGGTGAATGGAAGCCAATCGCAGATGATGCGCTTGTTTCCATGAACTTCTGGGGATTTACACCTAAGATCTTTGATGAATTAGAACCAATCTTCACAAAGTTCCTGCAGGAGAATCTGGATAAGAATCCAATGAAGTGTGAACATGTTATTCCTACTGCTGTAGGTGATCTGATTAATGAAGGTAAATGCTCTGTCAAGATGCTTTCTTCTACTGACAAGTGGTTTGGTGTTACTTATAAAGAAGATAAGCCGGATGTTGTTAAGAAGATTGCTGAGAAAAAAGCAGCCGGTGAATATCCGGATGTACTCTGGAAGTAAGACTTTCACTTATAACAAAACATACGATACAGATTTCATTTCTGTACCGTATGTTTTTTATTTCGCATTCTTATTCAGATCATACAGGATGCGCATGCCTTTATAGGCAACATCAGGATCATAAAGATCTATTTCTTTTGTTTCTTTGGCAATAACCCTGCCAAGTCCGCCTGTAGCGATCGTATAGGCATCCTTGATCTTTAATTCTTTCTTCATCTGTTTCAGGATGTATTCCACTGTACCGATATAGCCATATACAATCCCTGACTGCATACCTAACACCGTATTTTTCGCAAGAATACTTTTAGGCTTACGGATTTCTATTTCCGGCAGCTTGGCTGTCTGGGCTGTTAAGGCATTGGCAGAAATGCCAAGTCCCGGTACGATTACCGTATATTGGAAAATCCCGTCTTCAGAGACATAGTCAAATGTTGTGGCTGTTCCAAAATCTGCGACGATGCAGTTACGATGATACGTATGATAAGCATAACTGATATCCACAATACGGTCTGCGCCTACTTCACGAGGATTATCCGTACGGATGGATATGCCTGTTTTAATACCAGGTCCTACGATAATCGGAGTCTTATGAATATATTTGATCATGGCAGAGTTCAGGGAATACATGATCTTAGGGACAACGGAAGACACAATAACATCTTCCACATCATCTACAGAGATACCTGTCGCATCTAACAGTTCTTTAATTGCAATACCGAATTCATCAGAAGTACGCGGCGTCTTGGTTGTTAATCTGAAAGAACCTATAGTTTTATTACCCTTCATTAAGCCAAGAGATATATTTGTATTTCCTACATCAACTGTTAATAATACAGACATTATGCATTCTCCTTAAGACAATATGTGAGGATCTCACATGCGGCATCATACTTTGAAAGAAGTCCAAACTGTTTCTCAGTATCTTTAGAAAGAATCGTGATGCGGTTAGTATCTGTCGCAAAACCTGCGCCTTCTTCTTTCAGATTGTTTGCGGCAATATAATCACAGTTCTTTTCTTCTAACTTTGTCCTGGTTCTTTCAATCATATGATCTGTTTCCATGGAAAAACCGATCAGAACCTGTCCATCCTGTTTATTCTTGCCTAGTGTAGAAAGAATATCCGTTGTTCTCTTTAAGGACAAAGATGTATTTCCTTCCTGTTTATGTATTTTATTATCAGAAACATCGACTGGCGTGTAGTCCGCAACCGCAGCTGCCAGAATCATTATGTCGCTTTCTTTCTGTAAAGGTAATACTGCCTCTGCCATATCCTGTGCCGAGACGACATGAACAGTATGGATGCCACGGATATCCTTCAGATTTGTTTTTCCGGTTACCAGAGTAACATCTGCCCCATAGTTGCGTGCCGCAAGGGCTAAAGCATATCCCATTTTACCTGAAGAATGATTTGTAAGATAACGTACCGGATCAAGTGCTTCTTCTGTAGGACCGGCAGTTATGACAATCTTTTTATCTTTCAGAAACTTGTCCTTTACAAGAATCTCTTTTATGGCATCTTCAATTTCATCAGGTTCCGGCAGTCTGCCACTGCCTGTATCGCCACAGGCAAGATATCCGGCATCACTTTCCAGTACATGCATGCCATAGTGTCTGCATTTTTCAAGATTATCCTGCGTTACCGGGTTCATTAACATATGTGTATTCATGGCAGGTACAATCAGTTTCGGACATTCAGCCGCAAGGAATGTTGTTGTCAGCATATCATCCGCAATGCCATTAGCCACCTTTGCAATAGTGTTTGCAGTAGCTGGTGCTATCACAATGAGATCTGCCTTTTTTGCCAGAGAAACATGATGTACATCAGGCGTATAGTCAGTCGTGAACATATCTGTAATCACCTTATTGGCACTCAATGTCTGAAATGTTAAAGGTGAGACAAAAGCTTCTGCCTCTTTTGTCATCAATACATTCACATCATATCCCTGTTTTTTTAAGCTGGAGACAAGCGTACATGTCTTATATGCCGCTATTCCGCCAGTTACGCCAATCAATACACATTTGTTATTTTCCATAAAACCTCCTGAAGCTTTTATTTTTCAATAAGCCCCATTCTTTCCATAGATGGCTTTAAAGCTGCCACCAATGCAGGAATTACAATCACAGCCAGAATAATCTCAAAGACACCATTGCTGGCGAAAGTTGCCCCAATCAGAATCGGGAAAGTCTTCGCAAGTGCTCCTCCTGCCTGTTCATAGATTCCTCTTTGAAAGATCCATATTAATCCCATGACATTTACTGTATGCAGAAATGTATTAATGCCCGCAGATAATGCGGCCGCAGCACCATACTGCATCTTTTTATTCAGAAGTCTGAACAGCATTCCGGAAAACCAGCCAAGGAATACTCTTGGGCCAATCGCCGTAAGTAAGCTCCAGTAATTACCGTTTACACCTTTCCATGCAACAAACGGTGTAAAGAACAGTGAGCCTAAGCCAGGACTCATCGTAGAACGTATTACACTGGTTAATCCGAATACCAGGCCAAGACCTGCGCCCCATGATGGTCCAAGTACCATGCCGGAAAGAATTACCGGTAAATGCATTGTTGTAACACTCAATGCTGGATTAATCGGAATGTAGCCAAGTGGTGTTACAGTCATGATAATTTCTATGGCAACAAAAAAAGCTGCCAACACAAGCCGCCGAATCTGTTTTTTTCTGTTATTCATTTTTTCTCCTCCTGCCGCTCCTTTTTTCAGAATGCAGCGAATACAAACAGATACTTATTACCAGAATGCTCAGATCCATGTCCAAAGATCATAGTCTGACTGGCATAAACATTATATTACATGTTAAAAAAATCTCAATTACATGCATGATACTGTAAACAGGTTTATGATGAAAAGGGAGGAATAAACATATGAAATACCTTGTTATATCTGATATTCATGGTGACCTGTATGGTGCCGAAATCATGCAGGATGCCTTTTCATATCATCATTGCGACATAATCCTGTGTCTTGGAG
>DXZE01000023.1 GCA_019415435.1 Erysipelotrichaceae bacterium | reverse complement strand
CCAGTCCCTTCAGCCTCTTGGGTACTTCTCCATAAAGCGAGTCTCATTATACCATAGTTATGTGTAAATACATAAAGTGAAAAAGTTTCAACATAGTTGAAAAATGTTACATCTAATTTGATAGAAATATACAGATATTTTCTAAAACGGTTTTTAGTGAATTGAAAATATATGTGAAACCCTGTAACCTAATAACAGGTTGAGTCCTTCTCAACACATTATTAATTTTGGAGGGAAAGTTTGTTATGAAGAAGGTTTTATGCGCTTCTCTGGCAGTTCTCCTTGCGGCTGGATGTTCTTCATCCGGTGGAGCAGCGTCAGGGAAATCAGACTCTATGGACCTGAATTATGTATTTACATCAGATCCACAGACACTGGATTACATGCGTTCACAGAATGCGGCTGACCATGAGGTTAATGAAAACCTTGTTGATGGTCTGACAGAAGTAAACAATGTAAACCAGTATGTTGGTGCTCTTGCGGATACATGGGAGCACAATGAAGACTCTACAGAGTGGACATTCACATTAAAGGATGGTCTGAAGTGGGTCACAAATACAGGTGAAACATATGGCGATGTAACAGCTCAGGACTTTGAAACAGGTCTTCAGCATGCTATGGACTTTGATTCACCTACAGGCTACATTCCTAGAATGTTCGTCAAGGGACTTGATGATTATTATAATGGTAAGGCTGACTGGGATTCCGTTGGCGTAGAAGCTGTTGATGATAAGACAATCAAGTATACATTATCTGAACCAACACCTTACTTTGCTTCTGTAGTATCCTATGTTCCTTTCTATCCGATTAACAAGGACTTCTTAGAGGAACAGGGTGAAGGCTGCAAGCTCGGATCACCAGATGTTAACTCCTGTGATTTCGGTAAAGTTTCTGATCCTTCTTCCATTCTTTACAATGGTGGATTCATTCTCGACAGTTTCACATCCAAGTCTTCCATCAAGATGCACAAGAACCCCGCATACTATGATGCAGATCAGGTTTATGTAGATAACGTCAACCTCGTTTATGATGATGGTGAAGATCCAAATGTTACAATCAATGGCTTTGAGAAGGATAATTTCTATCAGGCTCTTCTCTATACAACTTCCGATGACTTTGACAAGTATCTGGAGAAGTATAAGGATACAGCATTCCATGGCCAGCAGAATCAGTACACATTCGGTGTAAACTTCAACCTGAACAGAATCACTTATACAACAACTGATAAGAATGCTGACCAGCAGGCTGATACAAGAGAAGCATTACTGAATTCTGATTTCAGAAATGCTCTGAAGTATGGCTTTGACCGTCTGGCTTATTTACAGACATCTGTTGATAAGTCTATCGCTGCTAATGCTATCAGAAACATTCAGTGCCCATGGAACTTCGTATACACATCTGATGGTAAGTCCTATGGTGAATTAGTTCAGGAAGAATCCGCTGATCCATCTGCTGATCTTTCTGAAGGACAGGATGCTTACTACAACAAGGATAAGGCAGTAGAATATCTGAACAAGGCTAAGTCTGAACTGACAGATGTTTCCTGGCCAATCAAGTTAGATCTGATGGCACAGGACAAGGATAAGCAGTCCATGAACATGGCTTCTTCTCTTGAAACATCTATCGAAAGCGCCCTTGGTTCTGATAACGTTGATATCGTTGTACACAACGTTGATGATGATACATACGAGAAGTCCGCATACAAGTCTACAGGACCTGTTGATGCTGACTGGGATATCTCCACATCTACAGGATGGGGCATGGACTATGCTGATCCTAAGACATATCTGAACATCTTCAGCCCAATCAACGGTGATATTCTCCGCCAGAACATGGGTCTTGAATATTATCAGAGCACAGACTCTACACCTCAGAACGATGCTGCTATTAAAGCATCTGGTATGTTAGAGTATCAGGATCTTCTTGATAAAGCTTATGCTATCAACGATGACATGGATGCACGTTATAAGGCAGAAGCAAAAGCAGAAGCATATCTGCTTGACAATGCATTATATATTCCGGTTATGACACAACTCAGATCTGTTAACTGGACAGTATCCAGAGAGACACCATTCCAGAGAGGTTACTGGAGTGTCAAGTATAAGTGGATGAAGATCAACAAGGATCCAATCACTGCAAAGGATTATGACAAGGCACTGAAGCAGTGGCAGAAGGACATGTCCGAAGCTGCTAATAAGGCTGCTGCATAATTAAGGCTTCACTTCAAAAACTGAAGGTAATGATAATTAGGAGGCCGTAAGGTCTCCTAATTATTTGTATTTTTGAATCGTATATTGTAAAATAGCTTTCACTAATGCCGGAAGGGGGAATCCATTTTGAAACGATATGTATGGGGTCGTATCATTCGTGCGATTTTATCAGTATTCATTGTAACAATTATCGCAATGATCATGATCTATACGTTGATTCCGCGAGATAAGATTTTTGATAAGGATGCAACTTATCAGAAACTTGGTGGTAATCAGGATGATAGAACACAATACAAATACAAGGCATATGACAGACTTGGATATGTCACTTTTGAGGAACAGAGAGACATGTGCAAAGCGTATGCTAAAGATAACTATGATGCCTGCATGGTAGAGAATTCATCTTATATCAAGGATATAGTTGAAGAACACTATGCAAATGCAGGATATACGGTTGAACAATACAAAGACGGTCTTTATTATGCTTACAAAGATACACCGATGATCAATCAGATTGGTAATTTCTTTGCCAATCTGATTGAAGTAGATCATCCTTGGAAAGAAACTGACAAGGGTAATCCGGATCTTGAAAGGAAAGTATACTGGGGCAAGGATTACAACGGCTTACCAGCATTAATGGGATCCGGTACAAAGCACAAGTATCTTCTGTATCTGGATGGATCATTCCCATTTGTTCATCAGAACATTGTTACATTCAATCTTGGTTCATCTTATCCTTCATTTGCTTATGTACCAGTGCTGGAAGTTATCAGTTCTGATCAGGGTAATGAAGTACAGGTACAGCAGACATTTGAAACAGGCAATACTTCTTTATCTGCTATCAAGAGACATACATGTACATATAAGAAGACTTCTACTTTAGGAAGACTTGATAAGAACAAGTTCAATGACAACTACGCTGACTGCCTGTCACAGAAGGAAGATCCTTCTATGATCCAGACATCCATGACATTCGGTATCGTTGCACTGATGCTTGCGTATCTGATTTCTATTCCTGCCGGTATGAACATGGCCAGTCATAAGGGTAAGTTCCAGGATCATCTTGGAACTGTATGGATTAACTTCATGATTGCAGTTCCTTCTCTGGCATTCATATTCTTCGGCAGACAGATTCTGACATTCATCGGTTTACCGCAGTCATTCCCAACACTTGGTGCACATGATATACGCAGTTATATTCCGGGTGTTGTTATTCTGGCGTTAATGAATACAGGTTCCTTAATGTTATGGACCAGAAGATATATGCTGGATCAGGCAAGTGCAGATTATGTTAAGTTTGCACGTTCCAAGGGACTTTCTCAGAAAGAAATATTCCGGAATCATATCCTGCGTAATGCCATCATTCCGATGGTGCATGATCTGCCATCCAACATTATTCTGACTATTACAGGTGCCGTATTAACAGAAACTGTATTTGCTATTCCTGGTACTGGTAAGCTGTTACCGGATGCAATCAATGATCATAACAATGCCATGATCGTTGCTCTGACATTCCTCTATACTGCTTTATCCATCACAGCTGTATTGCTTGGTGACCTGTTAATGGCTGCAATTGATCCGCGTATTAAACTTGAAGATGAAGGAGGAACCCACTGATGTCAGAAATGGAAAACAAATTCACCTTTGTTAATCAGGATGAAAGAAAGTCTGAACATATTGCGGCTCCACACTATTCATACTGGCATTCAGTGATGCGTGCCTTTGTCAGTAACAAGTCAACGGTAGTTATTCTGATTGTCGCAATTATAGTTGTATTGCTTGCCATTATTGACCCGATGATTTCCGGTTATAACGGAATTTCCCATCCGAATGTCAATAATGATGCCATGCATTATATTCACCCATGTCTGCAGTATTTATTTGGCACAAATGACGTTGGTGACAATATGTGGAATGTTGTCTGGATTGGTGCCCGTAACTCACTTGCGATTGCAGGTATTACAACATTAATTACAACAACCCTTGGTGTCATCGTTGGCGCTGTATGGGGTTATTCCAAGTCCATGGATAAGTGGATGATTGAAATCTATAACGTCATTGCCAATGTTCCATTCACATTAGTCGTCTTCGTATTAATGTATGTATTGGGCAGAGGTTTCTGGCAGCTGATCTTTGCAATGTCCGTTACCAACTGGCTTGTTACAGCATACTTTATCAGAACACAGGTTATGATCATTCGTGATCGTGAATATAACCTTGCGTCGAGATGTCTTGGTACTTCTACATGGACAATTGTCAGAAACAATATCCTGCCATATCTTGTATCAGTTATCGTGACATCTGTTTCAAGAGATCTTCCATCTTATATTTCGTTGGAAGTGTTCCTGGCATGGTTAGGTATTGGTGTTGGTGAATCCACACCATCTCTTGGTAAGACAATTTCCGCAAACAGAACCTATATGACAAGTACACCATATCTGTTCTGGATTCCGGTTGCCATATCCGCAATTATCACGGTTTCCCTGTATGTTGCAGGACAGTCATTAGCCGATGCGGCAGACCCGCGTACACATCTATAAGGAGGTAAGTATGGAAAAGAAAAACATTATTCTGTCTGCCTCTGACGTACAGGTTGAGTTTACTGTTCATGGCAGGCAATTAAAAGCAATCAGAAACATATCCATCGATTTATACGATGGTGAAACACTCGCTATCGTTGGTGAATCCGGATCTGGTAAGTCAGTATTTACAAAGACATTTACTGGTATGCTGGATTCCAATGGTGCTGTCACAAACGGAAGAGCGATCTTTGAAGGCAAAGATCTGTATCAGAATAAGACCGATGCAGATTGGGAGAAGATCCGCGGCAAGAAGATTGCGACGATCTTCCAGGATCCTATGACTTCTCTGAACCCGATCATGACAATCGGTAAGCAGATTACCGAAGTCATTATGAAGCATCAGGGTAAGAACTTCGATGATGCCAAGGCTGAAGCCATCAAGCTGATGGATGAAGTTGGCATTTATAATGCGGCAGAACGTTTTGATGAATACCCGTTCATGTATTCCGGCGGAATGCGTCAGCGTATTGTCATTGCAATTGCACTTGCATGCCATCCGGAAATTTTGATCTGTGATGAGCCTACAACCGCACTGGATGTTACTGTCCAGGCACAGATTATCCGTCTGATTAAGAAGCTTCAGAAAGATTATGGTTATTCCATTATCTTTATTACGCATGACCTTGGCGTTGTGGCTAATGTAGCTGATCGTGTAGCGATCATGTATGCTGGCCAGATTATTGAATATGGTAAAGTCAGTGAGATCTTCTATGATCCTAAGCATCCATATACATGGGGACTTCTTTCTTCATTACCACAGCTTGGAATCAAGGGAGAACCTCTGTATGCCATTCATGGTACTCCACCAAGTCTCTATGATGAGATCAAGGGTGATGCTTTCTCGCCAAGAAGTGACTATGCTATGAAGATTGACTTTGAAGAAGAACCGCCTATGTTTGCGGTAAGTGATACACACTTTGCCAAAACGTGGCTGCTGGATCCAAGAGCTCCTAAGGTTGAACCACCGGTTCAGGTCAGAGAGCTTCATAAGCGTATGCTGAAAGTAATTGCAGAACAGGAGGAAAAGATTGATGAGCAGCAGTGAACTCAATGAAACACCTGTTCTGAAGAAAGATGCGAATGGCAGAGAGATTCTGCTGGAAGTAAAGAATCTTGCCGTTACTTTCTACAATGGCAAAAAGGAATTCAGAGCAGTTCACGACATTAACTTCAATGTTTATAAGGGTGAAACATTCGCATTAGTAGGTGAATCCGGTTCAGGTAAGACAACTATTGGCCGTGCCATTATGAGAATTCATCCAACCAGTGCTGGTGATGTTTACTTTGAAGGTAAGAGAATCAATCAGAAGTTAAGCAAGGAAGAAGTCAAATGGGTTGTGAGAAACATCCAGATGGTTTTCCAGGATCCTGCCGCTTCCCTGAATGAAAGAGCAACGATTGATTACATTGTTTCTGAAGGTATTTCCAACTTCCATCTTTATAAGGATGAGGAAGACCGTAAGAAGAAGGTTATGGATGCCCTGGAATCAGTAGGTCTGCTTGCTGAACACGCAACCCGTTACCCACATGAATTCTCAGGTGGACAGAGACAGCGTATCGGCATTGCAAGAGCCATGATTATGAATCCAACACTTCTGATTGCGGATGAACCTATCTCTGCATTAGATGTATCTATTCGTGCACAGGTATTGAATCTTCTGAACAAGTTCAAGGAAGAAAGAGGTCTGACGCAGATCTTCATTGCGCATGATCTGTCTGTCATCCGTTATATCTCAGATCGTATTGCGGTTATTCATAAGGGACGCATTGTGGAACTTGCTGAA
This sequence comes from Erysipelotrichaceae bacterium, assembly GCA_019415435.1. GTDB lineage: Bacteria > Bacillota_I > Bacilli_A > Erysipelotrichales > Erysipelotrichaceae > Bulleidia. The sequence goes on along the minus strand of DXZE01000023.1, from coordinate 24,439 downwards.
ACAAATGAGCTGTTCCAGAATCCGATGCATCCATATACACAATCTCTGATGTCAGCAATTCCATTACCTGATCCTGAGATTGAAAAGAATAAGACGCTTATGACATATTCTGAAGAAGAACATGCCGCAAAGTGGAACTATGCAGAACATCCTGCAACATTCCGTGAGATTATTCCGGGTTGTGGCCACTATATCTTCGCTAATGATGAAGAACTGAAGCATTATCAGGATCACTATAACAAGTAAAAGGCTTTATCACCTTCGTGGTGACAAAGCCTTTTTCAATATAACATTTAATGTATGGAATACAGAACAGAAAGAATAATAGTTACAACAACAATCAGTATGCCGGCTGGCATGTACATATTATCCATATCTTTACGCTGGTTGCGGACATAGTGACGATATTCACGATAGCTCATATTCTCAGATGGATTACTGTTACCTGTTCCATAGATCTTTTCACCCGGTGCCCGTTTTCTGACCTGTTTATTAGGATGCCATGAGAAGAAAGTAAAGTCTCCCTGTATGTAAGCCCAGCGTCCTAATCCTATTGCCAGAATCAGGAATCCGGCAATTGTAAGACCATCAATAAAGTGAAGCAGGAATGGTCTTCGAAGCACTCCATATAAGATACCGGCAACCAACGATACTGCATAACAGATTAATGTTGTTTTGTTACAGATGTATTTTTTTAACTTGTCTGACATATGAATACATTTTACAGTCTGTGAAGAAAAAATCAATGTGTACAAATTACAGAAAACGCTTAAAATAAAAGGGTTTTCATAAAATGTTTGTTGTGTCACTTATGAAAAAAGGAATACAATAACATGGTTGTATATAAGGAAGTGATGGAATGGAAATTGAAGCAATTCAAAAACTGATCGACACGGATGAAAAGACCCGTGCAAGAATTGATGCGCAGTATAAAAAAAGGTTTGCTTTAAAACAGGCAATTGAAGATGAAAAGAAGAAGTTGTCTGATGAAGCATGGGCATCTGTTAAGAAACAGGTCAGTGATGAGAAAGCTGAGCTTGATGCAAAGATAGCCGAAGAAGAAAAAGCTAATGAAGCTTACTATGCCAAGGCATCAGCACAGTTACAGAAAATGTATGATGATAACAAAGATCAGTGGTGTAAGGATCTTGTACAGAAAGTCATCACTTCAGATGCAGAGTAAGGAGGGGTTATGAGCTCAGATCTTGCGATGGCAGTAAAAGCCAGAGCTATGTTTGGAGCCCGCTTCAAAGAGAAAGATTATATTTCTCTTGCTGAGAAGAAATCTATTCCGGAGATAGCCAGTGCACTCAAGCATGACCGGCGTTTTGCGACAACTCTGGAAGGTATTAATGAGAAAGGTATACACCGTGGTCAGCTTGAAGCTCTGATTCGTATGGATATCTTTACAAGGCTTAAAAAGTTAAGCCGTTACAGCGGCCCCGAAGACAGAAAATTTATTTATCTGGCAGTCATGGGAGTGGAAACACAGCTGATATTAAACTGTATCCGCTGGTTCATGCAGGAAGATGATGAAGCCCGCAGCAGTATGATTGCCAGCATGCCGATCTATATCGAGCAGTATATGTCCTTTGATGTCAGAAAGCTTTCTGATGTTACAAGCTTCGATGAACTTCTGGAAGTATTAAAAGGGACAAGATACGAAAAGATCATCCGGCGTTATCGTGCAGATACATTTGAAGAGATTGATTATGTAGGTCTTGAACATTCATTGAAAGTCAGCTATTACGAAGAAATTCTGACTCTTGTTGAATCTGTTGATAAAGGTAATGCCCTGGAACAGATGAAGACAATTACACTGGCAAGGATTGAACTGGATAATATTGCAATAATCTACAGATTAAAAAAGTATTTCCATGAAAAGCCTGAACATATTCATTCGCTTATGACAAGACACAGTTGTCTGTTTAAACCAAATGAAATTCGTAACATGATTGATAACTGTACTGCAGAAGAAGTGATAGAAAAGCTTCAGAAACGCTATCACCGCTATACAGCAAATGTACAGTTTACGAATATTGAGCATTACATTGGAACTATCCGCTTCAATATGAATGCACATTTTATGGAATACTACACAGAGCCAAGTCTCGTACTGATAAGCTATCTGCTGTTATCCGCAACGGAGATCCAGAATCTGATCAATATTATTGAAGGTGTCAGATATGGAGTCAGTATTGACCGGATTAAAGCTTTGCTGATTTATTAGAAGGGAGCTGGATGAATGGCAATAGAAAAAATGAAATTTATAAGTGCATGCACAGATAAAGATCATCTGGATCAGATGCTCCTTACCGGCATACACTCTGATATGCTTCATGCCGAACCGGCAGCGAACATTGTCAATGATGAAAATCAGGGTAAGGTTCTGCCTGATGATAATCCTTATACAGGATATCGTCAGTCATTAAAGAATTTTGCCCATGGTCTGAACTATCAGATCAATGAAAAAGAAAAATCGGATAAAACATATACCAATCAGGAAATTGAAGATTTCTTAAAAGAACTGAATGATAAGTTTGGTATAGAGGGAAATGCAGAAAAGGTTGTTTTAACACCGGATGATGAAAAGGCACTTGCGGCTTTATCGGTATGCGGATTCGAAAGAATGCATGCCTGCCAATACCTGAACTTTGGATTCGGCAGATTACCTAGAGAATCTTTTCCAAAACTGTCCATGTACAGAAATGAGATATTTGTACATCACCGTTTACATGAGACACAGCAGTATATCTGGATGGTATATGTAACATCTGATTCCTATGTATCAAAGGTTAACAAGATCTTCCAGGATCTTTACTTTGAACCGATTGATATTCCGGATGTTGATGTACATAAGCTTCTGGATCAGTACAAGGACAAAATTGATGATGTCTATACATACTGTTCTATTGAAGATGAAGTACATAAGCTGTATCCATATGTAGCTGTTCTGGATGATAAGAAGTATATTCTCTCAGGATTTGTGAAGGGTCATGACCAGCAGAACTATGAAAAGAAGTTTGCAGATTTACCAGTAGACTTCAGAGAGAAAGATCCATCAGAAGTACCTCAGTTAGAATGTCCTACATCCTTAAAGAACAACTGGTTTGCAAGACCATTTGAACTGTTCTTAGGCATGTATGGTGTTCCTAAGTATGGTGATTTCGATCCTACATTCTTCATGGCTGTAACATACTGTCTGTTATTCGGTATTATGTTCGGTGATATGGGACAGGGGATTGTCTTAATGATTATCGGCTTTGCCTTTGAAAAGAAAGGAAAGCTCTTTGGAATCATCGGCAGATGCGGTATTACATCAACGATCTTCGGATTCCTGTTTGGATCTTTATTCGGATATGAAGATGCACTGAATCCGATCCATCAGAGATTATTCGGTGTCAGAGAAAAGCTCTTTGACGTCATGGCCAATTCTTCCACAATGGTCCTGTTAATTGGTGCTATTGCGATTGGTGCAGTTCTGATTCTGATTACACAGTGCATGAATATCGTAAACGACATCAAGCACAAGCATCTTGGCGAAGCATTATTCTCACAGAACGGTGTTGCCGGATTTATCTTCTATGGTTCCATTGTCTTTGCGATTATCGCAACAATGTTGCTGCATTGGAAGGTATTGAATCCTGCATATATCATCGTCTTCTTCATTCTTCCGGTTGTATGCTTTGTCATGAAGGAACCGCTCTCCAATGCGGTTGAACATAAGACAGTTAAACCGAAGGAAGGATGGGGCGGATATATCACCCAGTCAATCTTTGAACTGATTGATGTATTACTGACATTCATTACAAACTCTATGTCTTACTTAAGAGTCGGCGGCTTCGTATTATCCCATGCCGGAATGATGCTGGTTGTTATGACACTTGTCAAGATGACAGGTAATGCAGGCCCGGTTGTATTAGTTATCGGCAACATATTCGTTATGGTGCTGGAAGGTCTGATTGTTGGTATTCAGACACTTCGTCTGGAATACTATGAAATGTTCTCACGGTATTACAATGCCGGTGGCATTCCATTTAATGCAGTAACTGCTGCTGAAGCAGAATGAATAAAACGGAATTAAATTCCAAAGGAGAAAATGAAAATGTTAAGTCTTTCTGAAATTTTACTGCCACTTGTTGCAGTGCTTCTTATTGTAGGTCCTTTAGCTCTGATCTTTGCGGGCAAGATTAATGTCAAGAATGCAAAGCAGAAGGTTGTTGCCCAGATTGCCATCTTCGCTGGTGTATTCGCTGTTATGGTAATCTTCAATGCACATCAGTTTACAGCATATGCTGCAGACGCTACTGCTTCTGCTGATGGTTTATCCAGAGGTCTTGGTTTCATTGCTGCAGCATTCGCAGTTGCTGCTTCTGCATTAGGTGCCGGCTGGGCCGTTGCCAAGGCTGCTCCTGCTGCATTAGGTGCTATTTCTGAAAATCCTGATAACTTTGGCCGTGCTATTATCTTCGTCGCTCTTGGTGAAGGTATCGCTATCTACGGTCTGCTGATTTCTATTCTGATTCTGAACAACCTGTAATATGAAAGCATACGTCATCAGTGACAATACCGATACCGTAACAGGCATGCGCTTAGCCGGTATCGAAGGAGAGGTCATCAAGGGGCGTGACAATATTCTGAAACGTCTGGATGAACTGATTCATGACGATGATATTGCCATCATCCTGATGACGACCAAGACGATTGAACCAGTGAGTGATGTCGTCTCTGATTACAAAATGAATCTTGCCAAACCACTGATTGTCGAGATTCCTGACCGCCATGGTTCTGGTAATATCGGTGAAGCAATCAACCGCTATATCAGTGAAGCTATTGGCGTAAAGCTGTGAGGTGATTCTGTGGAAGAATATGAAGAAAAATTGCTTGAAGCGATAGATAAGGATGTCAGATCCAATGCAGATCTGGTAGAAGAAAAGATCAATGAAGAAACAAATGCTCTGAGAGAAGATCAGATTGGCTTCTTCAAAGAAGGATTAAAGAAAGATACAGATACATATCTGGAAGGAGAGCTGCAAGACTTAAGAGTCAGTGCTGCCACAAAAACATCCCGTGACAGACTTGATGTCAAGAAGAAGCTGCTTATCTTAAGACAGTCTCTTGTAAATGATCTTGCGGAATCCGTGAAGGAAAAGCTGAATGAATTTACAAAGACAGATGGATATGCAGAGTATCTGAAGAAGAATATCGCTAAAGCCGGTGTCAGTTCAGATGGATATTTTGCCGTACGTGAAAATGATGTTGAACTGATGAAGAAAATATTAAAGGAAATGGGTCTTCACAATGAAGTGAAAAAGGATTTCTTCCCTGTTGGCGGATTCCGTTATGTGGATGAAAAGAACAGAGTGGAATATTCCTGTCTTCTGAGTGAAAGATTGAAGGAACAGTCTGAATGGTTCCGTGATCATTCCAACTTCCGCATTATGGAAAGAGAGGAAGAAGCATGAGTGATGTAATTTATGCGATCAACGGACCGGTTGTTTCTGTACGCAATACAAATAGTTTCAGTATGCGTGAAATGGTTTATGTTGGTGAAAAAGAACTTCTTGGTGAAGTTATCCGCATTAACGAAGACCGCACTACAATACAGGTTTATGAATCTACAACCGGATTGAAGCCTGGCGAAAAGGTTGTCGGAACAGGATCCTTACTGAATGCAACATTAGGTCCTGGTATTCTGAGATCTATTTATGATGGTATTGAAAGACCTTTACAGAAGATTGAAGAAACAGAAGGTTCCTTCATTTCAGAAGGTAAATCTATCCCATCCCTGGATCCGGATAAGAAATGGGATGTAACCATGCTTGTCAAAGAAGGTGACAAGGTTACATCCGGTGAAATCTTTGCGACATGTCAGGAAACAGGTGTTATCGAACATCGTTCCATGATTCCTAATGGTGTTTCCGGTACAGTTGTAAAAGCTGAGGCTTCTGGTTCCTATACAGTAAATGATGTTCTGTTAGTTGTCAGGAATGAAGAAACAGGCAAGGATACTGATGTCACATTGGCTCAGAAATGGCCGGTCAGAATTCCTCGTCCAATCAAGAACAGACTGCCGTTAAGCATTCCTTTGATTACCGGACAGAGAGTTCTGGACACAATGTTCCCGATTGCCAAGGGCGGTTCGGCCGCATTGCCTGGTGGATTTGGTGCCGGTAAGACCATGCTGCAGCACAGTATTGCGAAGTTCTGTGATGCCGACATCATTATTTATGTAGGTTGTGGTGAGCGTGGTAATGAGATGACTCAGGTTCTGGAAGAATTCTCTGAACTGAAGGATCCTAAGACAGGCAAGTCTTTGTTAGACAGAACATGCCTCATTGCCAATACATCCAACATGCCTGTAGCTGCGCGTGAAGCATCTATTTATACAGGTGTTACGATTGCGGAATACTATCGTGACATGGGCTATCATGTAGCCTTAATGGCTGACTCTACATCCCGTTGGGCAGAAGCTTTACGTGAGATATCCGGACGTCTGGAAGAAATGCCTGCCGAAGAAGGCTTCCCGGCTTATCTTCCATCCCGTATTGCTCAGTTCTATGAACGTGCATGTTATGCTGAGACACTTTCCAACAAGGAAGGTTCTGTTACTCTGATCGGTGCCGTTTCACCACAGGGTGGCGACTTCTCAGAACCTGTTACGCAGAATACAAGAAGATTCGTCAGATGTTTCTGGGCTCTGGATAAGAGTCTTGCTTATGCAAGACACTATCCGGCTATCAACTGGAATGAGAGTTCTTCTGAGTATGTCACAGATCTCTCCCGCTGGTTTGCCCAGAATGTAGACAGAAGCTTTATCACGTTGCGCAGTGAAATGCAGGAGATTCTGCATCAGGAAGATGCTCTGATGGAAGTTGTCAAACTGATTGGTTCTGATGTACTGCCTGAAGATCAGAAGCTGACCCTTGAAATCGCAAGAGTTGTCAGAGTAGGTTATCTCCAGCAGAATACATTCTCTCCAATTGATCAGTCTGTCAGTCTTGAAAAGCAGTTCAAGATGATGAAGGTTATCTCTTATCTGAGAAGAGCATGTGCTGCCAAAGTTGCTAAGAAGATTCCGGTATCATTGATCTCAAAGACAGGAATCTTTGATGAAGTCATTAAGATGAAGTATGATGTGCCGAATGACAAGCCGGAATTGCTTGATGAATATCCAGCCAGGATTGATGCGGCATTAGATACGATTTTATAAGGAAGGAGAACAGTGAATGAGCAGACAGTTATTAGGTCTCGATGAGATTCAGGGTTCACTGGTCGCCCTTGACCACGTTGGAAATGTTTCCAACGAAGAGATGGTCGAAATTGAATTGAATGACGGTTCAACCAGAATCGGAAGAGTTGTTTCTATTGAAGGCGAGAAAGCAGTCATTCAGGTATTCCAGGGTACGGATGGTCTTTCCAAGACAAATACCAAGACAAGACTGCTTGGTCATCCGATGGAACTTGGTTTATCCCGTGAAATACTTGGCCGTACATTTAATGGTATTGGTGATCCGGTTGATGGATTAGGTCCTGTATATGCGGATGAGTTTGAAGATGTTAATGGCAAGCCGTTAAATCCGGTTTCCAGACAATATCCTAGAAACTATATTCAGACAGGTATTTCAGCTATCGATGGTCTGAATACATTAATCAGAGGACAGAAGCTTCCTATTTTCTCAGGATCTGGTTTACCTCATGATCAGCTTGCTATACAGATTGTCAGACAGGCAAAGCTGACTGGCAAGGATGCCGGAAACTTCTGTATTGTCTTTGGTGCTATGGGTGTCAAGAATGACGTCGCTGATATGTTCAGAAGATCTTTTGAAGAGACAGGTGTCATGGAAAAGGTTGTCATGTATGTCAATCTTTCTGATGATCCGATCGTAGAAAGAATGATGACACCTAGATGTGCATTAACAGCCGCTGAGTATCTTGCATATCAGTGTGATATGAATGTCCTGGTTATCCTTACAGATATGACTTCGTATTGTGAAGCTGTACGTGAATTCTCATCTTCCAATGGTGAGATTCCATCCCGTAAGGGTTATCCTGGCTATCTGTATTCTGATCTGGCTTCGCTGTATGAAAGAGCCGGTATTATCAAGGGTGGAAAGGGTTCTGTTACCCAGATTCCGATCCTGACTATGCCTAACGATGATATTACCCACCCTGTACCAGACTTAACCGGATACATTACGGAAGGACAGATTGTATTAGACAGAGATCTGTATCTGAATAATATCAATCCTCCTATCGGTGTACTTTCTTCATTATCAAGATTGATGAAAGATGGTATTGGTGAGGGCTATACCCGTAAGGATCATCAGGATCTTTCCAACCAGTTATTTGCATCTTATGCCAAGGTGCAGGATGCCAGAAGCTTAGCATCTGTTATTGGTGAAGATGAATTAAGTGATCTGGATAAGAAGTATATGGAATTCGGACGTCTGTTTGAAAAGGTGTTCGTAGGTCAGGGATTTGATGTGAACCGTTCCATGGAAGAAACATTAAACCTTGGCTGGGCTATTCTGAGTACATTACCAGAGTCTGCCTTAGACAGACTGGATCCGGAATTAATCAGGCAGTATTATGATCCGGATCATGCCCGTCGTACGATTGATCTGATCACTAAGGGTGAAGGAGAAGCGTAATTATGGCTCAGCAGATTGCGGCAACGAAAGGCAACCTGATCCGAATGAAGCGTTCTCTGACCTTAGCCCAGAATGGCTATGATCTGATGGACCGCAAGCGGAATATCCTGATCAGTGAAATGATGCGTCTTGTGGATAAAGTCAAGATGTTACGAGATCAGATAACCGAGGCATATTCTGAAGGGTATTATCTTTTACAGCAGGCAAATATTTATTCTGGTGTTATCAGTCGTATTTCTGATGAAATACCTGTAGAAACAGGTATCAAACTGACATACCGCAGTGTTATGGGGGTTGAAGTACCGCAGGTAATCTATACTCCTCAGAAAAAAGAAGATATGGTGATTCCATATGGTCTTGAAGAGACAAACTCCCGTATTGATGAAGCGTATCTGCAGTTTCAGAAAGTCAAGCAGCTGACGATGGTACTTGCGGAAGTAGATAATGCTGTGTATCGTCTGGCATCTAATATTTCCAAAACACAGAAGCGTGCCAATGCATTGAAAAATGTAGTCATTCCACGTTATACGGAACAGATTAAGGTTATTTCTGATTCATTAGATGAGAAAGAAAGAGAAGAATTCTCAAGACTTAAGATTATCAAATCCAATAAGGAAAAAAATACTGCAGAACAGGGAAATGCATGAATATGTATTTCTCTTTTCTGTACAAAGAGTCTGAAACTGCTCAAAACAGATGAAAACAGCAGTTTCAGCGTGCTATAATTGAGCCTGTTACAGGAGGTGTTTGTAATGGCATTCGAAAAATTAAAGAACTTTATTGCACCAGTTGATGAAGATGATGAATATGAAGATGAGGAAGAGCTTCAGTACAAAGAGTCTGAAACTCAGCCTGTAAGTCCATACGAAGGAAAGAAGACGAAGGTTTCCGGTGTCCCGGCAAATGCTTCTATGGTATTGTTTGAGCCAAGAAGCTTTGAAGAGGCAGAGGAAATTGCCAAACATTTAAAACAGAGAAGAGCTTGTGTTGTCAATCTGCACAGATTACAGAGAGACTATGCTCAGAGAACCATTGATTTCCTGACTGGTGTTGTATTTGCATTAGATGGCACTATTCAGAAGATTGGTCATAATGTTATTCTCTGCACACCAAAGAATGTGAATGTTTCCGGAGATATCTCATTAGAGAACGATGATGACTGATCAGCCGGATTATGCATCTTTAGCTGCTCATTTACGTGATCTGGAAGATCATGCCTTAAACTGTTATCAGTCATCCGGCTCTTCTTTTCTGAATGAAGAAGAACAGGCGGTTATGCAGAAGGAGTTTCCTCCTTCCGCTTTAATTCGTTATGATGGCGGATATCCTGGCGCACAGAAGAAAAAAGTCATTTTCCTTGCGGATGAGGAAGATGACTTTTCTGATATTACATGTCTGAAGGCACATATTGATCAACGATTCAGAAAGATCGGACATCGTGACATACTTGGCGCATTAATGCATTTACAGATAGACAGACATTCGTTTGGAGATTTCTGGATTGATGGTGACTGGATTTATCTGTATACATCCAAAAGCATGGCTCCATTTCTGATTGATAATCTTACAAGAATCAACCAGCTGAATGTGCATTTTAAAGAGACCGATGAAAGACCCTCACAGCAGTTTCATACCAGGCGCATGCAGGTTGTTATTGCCTCAGAAAGAATGGATGCCGTGGTTGCTGGCATTGTTCACTGCAGCCGCAGTGAAGCCAAGAAAATGATTCAGGAAGGGCTGGTTCAGGTAAACCATCTGCCGCTTGAACACCCTGATAAGTTGTGCGATAATAACTCCGTGATTTCAGTAAGAGGATATGGGAGATTTCGTTTTCTGGGAATACTCAGAGAAACACGTTCTGACCGTCTCGTAGCTGAAATCGAGCAGAGCATATGAGGTGGTGAAGTCATGACTGCAGCTAGACCGACATTCAGAGTAATGAAGAACGGTTATGATCGCTTTGCGGTCGATGATGCCATCGACAGGTATGCGGCTCAGGTAGATCAATTGCAGCGAAAGATTGATCTGTACCAGCAGGAACTGGTAGAGATGAACCGTCAGCTGAAAGACATGCAGAGTCGTTACCAGCAGATGCTCAATACGGAAGACGCAAGAAAGGCGGCGGCTGATAATATTGCAAGGCTGTCCCTGAGGGAAGCCAATGAGATTATCAATACAGCCCAGAAGAATGCGGACAGCATTATCCGGGAAGCTGTATCAACAGCACGTCTGATACTTGTGGATCTTTCAAAGCTTTACAGTCAGGCTGGAAATGTCAAATCAGATATGACAGAACAGCTTGAATCACTTCAGAAACAGCTTGATGATTTCAGGATACCGGAAATGCCTGATCTCAAGTGGCTGGAAGAAGCAGAAAAGAAACTGCGGTGATTGTGGACGCGCCCTGATTTCGGATGCAGAGAGAGCCTGTTGATTGGTGAAAAACAGGAGTGAAGAAAGGCAGTGGACATCACCACATGAGCAGGCGTTAACCCGCGTTAAGGGTCGCAAGAGGGTGCATGGAAACATGCAAACTAAGGTGGTACCGCGTTGACAGCGTCCTTAGAAGAGAAGGGACGCTTTTTATATAGCAGCGTCCTGAAATGAAAAAGGAGAAACTATGGACTACAAAGACACACTGCACATGCCTCAGACTGACTTTGAAATGAGAGGCAATCTGGCAAAGAAAGAACCTGGTATTTTAAAGAAGTGGCAGGAAGAGGATTATTATCACAGCATCCTGAAACATCATGAGGGAGAAAATGCATTTATTCTGCATGATGGTCCTCCATATGCGAATGGTAATCTTCATGCCGGTACCGCAATGAACCGCTGCATCAAGGATTTCATCGTACGTACACATGCAATGTCTGGTTACTATACACCGTTCTTCCCAGGATGGGATACACATGGTTTGCCAATTGAGAACGCCATTCAGAAGCTTGGGGTAGACCGCAAGGCAATGACTGCGGCTGAATTCCGCAAGAAGTGTGAAGAATATGCCCACCAGCAGGTAGCTCAGCAGATGGCTACGGAAAAGAGGTTAGGTGAGGTAGCTGACTATGAACATCCTTACATTACTTTAAAGAAGGAATTTGAGGCCAGACAGGTCAGAAGCTTTGCAACTATGGCATTAAAAGGAATGATCTTCCAGGGATTAAAGCCTGTTTACTGGTCTCCATATAATGAGACAGCTGTCGCAGATTCTGAAATCATTTATAAGGATGTCAAAGATGCGACAATCTATGTAAAGTTCCAGATCGCTGATGGCAAGGGTATCCTGGATTCAGATGATTACTTTGTTATCTGGACAACAACACCTTGGACAATTCCATCTAACGAAGCTGTCAGTGTTCATCCGGATCTGGAGTATGCTGAAGTCAAGACTTCTGCCGGAAAGCTGATTTTCTTAGCCAAGTTTGTAGATAAGCTGCTGGATAAGTTCCATCTTGAAAATGAAGGTATCTTAAGAACCTTCAAAGGATCTGAATTAGAAGGCATCACCTATCATCATGCTGTATTAGACAAGGAATGCCCATGCTTATGCGGTACACATGTCACAGATGAAGATGGTACTGGTGTTGTTCATACAGCCGGTGGTCATGGTCTTGACGACTATATTGTCTGCCAGAAGTATGGCATCGCGCCTATCTGTACAGTAGATTCCAGGGGCTATATGAATGAAGAAGCAGGACAGTATGAGGGAATGTTCTTTGAAGACTGTTCCAGGCAGGTCATTCATGATCTGAATGAAAAGGGCACTTTATTAGCTATAGAGAATATCGTCCATGCTTATCCGCATGATGACAGATTGAAGAAGAAGGTTATCTTCAGAGCTGTTAAGCAATGGTTCTGCTCTATTGATAAAGTCAGAGATCAGGCACTGGAAGAAATTGATCATGAAATTGTATGGCATAACTTCTTTGGTCAGAAGAGAATGCATAATATGATTGCGGATCGTGGTGACTGGTGTATTTCCAGACAGCGTTTATGGGGTGTTCCGATTCCGATCATCTATTGTGAAGATGGTTCTCCAATCATGGAGAAGGAAGTCTTTGATCATATTGCGGATCTGTTTGAACAGTATGGTTCCAACGTATGGTTTGAAAGAGATGCCAGGGATCTTCTGCCGGAAGGTTATACAAATGCCAAGTCTCCAAATGGAAAATATACAAAAGAAAAGGATATCATGGATGTCTGGTTTGATTCAGGCTCTTCCTGGAATGAATTAATTGCCAGAGGCTATAAGTATCCATGTGATATGTATTTTGAGGGTTCTGACCAGTACAGAGGCTGGTTTAACTCTTCTCTGATTGTTTCTACTGCTGTAAATGGAACAGCTCCATATAAGGAAGTTCTGTCTCATGGCTACGTTGTAGATTCCAAGGGTGAGAAGATGTCCAAGTCTCAGGGCAACGTTGTTAACCCAATGGATATCATCAACAAGAATGGTGCTGATGTGTTCAGATTATGGGCAATGACTTCTGACTTCAAGGAAGATCTGAAGCTTGGTCCATCCAACATCAAGCAGGTATCTGATCAGTATCGTAAGATCAGAAATACATTCCGTTTCTTACTTGGAAACGTTAATCCGGAAGACTTTGATCCAAAGAAGGATATGGTTGCCTACAAGGATCTGGAGCCAGCTGATCAGTATGTTCTGATTCTTCTGAATGATACTGTAAAGGCAGTACGCAAGGATGTACTGGATTATGATTATGTTGCCGCAGATAAGGCATTAATCAACTTCATGACGAATACACTTTCATCCTATTACTGTGATTTCACAAAGGATATCCTGTATTGCAATGCCAGGGATGATCACAGAAGAAGACAGGTACAGTCTGTATACTGGCAATGTGTAGACAGCTTAGCAAAGTTATGGGCTCCATTCCTTGTTTATACAATGGAAGAAGTATGGCAGCACTTCAATGATGATTCTGAAGAATCCGTACATTACTGTCATTTCCCTGAAGTAGAGACTTATGACAATGAAGCTGAAATCAGAGACATGTTCACAAAGCTGATGGATGTCAGAACAGATGTTCTCAAAGCTTTGGAAGAGAGCAGAAATGCAAAGACTATCGGTACAGCCCAGGAAGCTGAAGTAGATGTTACTGTTTCTGAAGAAGAGAAGGAACTGCTTGAAAAGGGTCTTAAAGGAGAAACTGCCCAATGGCTGATTGTTTCCAAGGCTGTTGTTGAGACAGGTGAGCGTCATGTCAAGGTGGTAAGAGCACAAGGAACCAAGTGCCCGAGATGCTGGAACTATACTCTGAATCCGGATGAAAACGGACACTGCCCAAGATGTCATTCTGTCATGGCAAAAGAAAATGCATAAATTTACTAAGATTACAGAGTAAAATCTGTAATCTTTTTTATATATGGCTTGAAAAAAAGTGCATAAAATATGACAATAAAAGTAATAGTTTTACTTTTTTTAAAATCATTTGGAAAAGAGGAAAAAAGATGACTTATCTGTTTTTTGCACTTGTAGTCACGATTCTCACCATCCTCTACATTCTGGCACAGTACCGAAAAATCAAATCATTGCCAGAAGGAGACGAGGACATGGTGGAAATGGCTGCCATCATCCGCTCAGGCGCGAACACTTTTTTAAAAACAGAATTCCGTGTAATCTTTGTTGTCGTGGTAATTCTGGCTGCTGTGTTCACACTGTTTATTGAAGCTACTTCAGGTCTCACCTTCTTAATTGGTGCTTCTATGAGTTCCATTGTCTGTGTACTGGGTATGAAGAGTGCTACCTATGCCAATGTACGAACAGCCAATAAGGCAAAGGAATCCTTAAGCATTGGTGAAACTGTTAAAGTTGCCTTATGCGGTGGATCGGTATCAGGACTGGCCGTACAGGCATTTGGAACATTAGGCATGATCATTGTTTTACTGATATTCAATGGTGTATCTCCACATGCCTCAGGACATGGATTATTAGCGAATCTTGAATGCAATGCCTCGATCATGAGAGTAACTACGTATTCTCTTGGCTGTTCTATCGTTGCGATGTTTAACAGAGTTGCGGGTGGAAACTATACAAAGGCTGCGGATATATCTTCAGATATTCTTGGTAAGATCAGACATGATCTGCCGGAAGATGATTCCCGTGTACCGAATACAATCGCAGACTTTATTGGTGATAATGTCAATGATACAGCTGGCAACTGTTCTGATTTGCTGGAATCATATGCGGCAACGATTGCTTCATCATTGATGTTAGCTGTAACAATCTATGACGGCCCGGCTGGCAAGCAGGTAAGTGAAGCTACATTAAATGCAACAACTTCCTTCCCGATTGCTTTGGCAGGTGTAGGATTGCTTGGATGTCTGATCGGACTTGCAATCTGTCAGATACGTAAGATGAGCGATAATCCATCCCGTGAACTGGATCTTGCAACATGGTTCTCAGCTGGTATCACAATGGTTCTTGGGTTAGGTGCCTGCTGGCTGATATTCAAGGATGTTCCATTGTATGAAACATTCTCATTAGGCTGGATTTCACCATGGATATCTGCACTTCTTGGAATTGTTTCAGGTATTGCGATAGGTTCTATTACGGAATATTACACATCGACAGAGTATAAGCCTACCCGTACACTTGCGGAAATCGCTACAGAGGGTGACGCATTTGTCATCACGAAAGGTGATGCGATTGGTTCAAGATCATGTCTATTGCCAATTGTTGTTATTGGGATTGCCTTATTCTTATCTGGTAAAATATGCGGAAACTACGGTATTGCGATCTCTGCATTAGGCATGCTTTCCTTTGTAGGAGCTACGGTATCCATTGATGCCTTTGGACCAATCGCAGATAATGCGGGCGGCTTTGCGGAAAGCTGTCATCTTGATGAAAAGGTCAGGGCTATCACAGATAAGCTTGATGCAGTCGGAAATACAACTGCTGCTATTGGTAAAGGCTTTGCGATTGGTTCAGCTGCTTTTGCGACAGTATCACTGATTGTGGCTTATGTATCCAATTACAATGCTTCAAGTGGTGAAGCTGTATTGAATGTAGCAGATTTCGTGGTTATCGCAGGTGGTATTATCGGTGGTGCATTAGTGGAATACTTCTGTGCATTATTAACGGATAATACAATTGAATCCGCAAGACTGATGGCAGATGAAGGCGATCGTCAGATGTCTGTTCCAGGTGTGCTGGAAGGCAAAGTAAAACCGGAATATAACAAGATGATTGAGATGGCTGCGAATCAGGCATTAAAGAAAATGCTGTTCCCATCTGTTCTTGCCATAGTGATTCCGATTGTCGGCGGTTTCTTATTTGGTGTGAACTTTGTCGGCGGTTTATTAGTCGGTGCTACAATTGTGGCTATCCCTAGAGCCATCTTCATGGGTAACTCTGGCGGTGCTTTCGATAATGCTAAAAAGTACATTGAAGAAGGCAGATTAAAAGGTCATGGCAAAGGATCAGAAGCACATAAGGCTGCGGTCACTGGTGATACAGTAGGTGATACAAGAAAGGATGTAGTCGGTGTAGCACTTGATATCTTTATCAAGACAATGTCTACGGTTGCCAACACATTAGCTGTTGTCTTCTCACACTACACAATATTCAAATAAAGAAAAAAGGGGAGATTCTGAATTGAATCTTCCCTTTGCATTAGAAAAGCCTGCATTTAAACAGGCTTTAGAATTACAGATTAATCTTCTTGAACTGTTCCCAAGGCAGATCTTTCTTTCCAAAGTGGCCATAGTTGGTTGTCTTTGTATAGATCGGTCTTCTCAGATCCAGTTCCTTGATGATGTTGCCAACAGAGAAGTCAAAGTTTTTCAGAACAATCTGTTCGAGTTCATCATCAGAATACCTGGATGTACCAAAGGACTGAACATAGACAGAAGTAGGCTGCTTGACACCAATTGCATAAGATAACTGCAGCTGGCACTTATGAGCCAGACCATTTGCGACAATATTTCTGCATACATAACGAGCATAATATGCTGCGGAACGGTCAACCTTTGTCGGGTCCTTGGATGAGAAGCATCCGCCGCCGATAGGAGCGTATCCACCATAGGAGTCTACAACGATCTTACGGCCTGTGGTACCCGAGTCACCCCATGATCCGCCAAGTACGAAGGATCCGGATGGATTGATCAGATACTTTGTATTCTCATCAACAAGAGATGGATCGATGACAGGCTTGATAACCTTGTTCATGACAACATCCTTGATCTGATCCTGTGTAACATCAGCTGTATGCTGGGTAGAAACAACAATTGTGTCAACTCTCTTTAACTTGCCATCTACATATTCAGCAGTAACCTGTGTCTTTCCATCAGGTCTTAAGAATGGTGTTTCTCTTCTGACTTCTTCCAGCTTCTTGGCAAGCTTGTGAGCTGTATCAATGGCATACGGCATCAGATCTTCTGTTTCATCATCCGCATAACCGAACATGATACCCTGGTCACCGGCACTGATATCATCATGTGCTACAGCACCATTGATTTCAGAGGACTGCTTGTTAACCTTGACTTCAACATGATACTCTTCATCATAGCCAATCTGCTTCATAACATCGAGAGCTATCTTTTCATAGTCAATGTTAGCCTTTGTGCCAGCTTCACCATAGACAAGAATCAGATCATCCTTGATAGTAGCTTCAACAGCCATGTGTGATTCAGGATCCTGACGAATTGCTTCATCGAGGATGGAATCTGCGATCAGATCGCAGACTTTGTCAGGATGTCCGCTTGTGACGGATTCTGATGTAAAAAATACTTTAGACATAAATAAAAACCCTTTCCTTTCGTCTGTCTTTTTAACGAACTACAGAAAGAGCATCTTTCACTCTTTCTTAATCGCTGCCAGCTTTACCACCTTATTGATTATTTCTCCATCAACAGGTTGGTATGAAGGTAAACGAGCTGGCCCTCTGACTTCATTCTTGATTAAAGACTTCCATTATTAAAGCATTTCAGAACAAACTGGTCAACGAACATAACCTATACAGATTACAGTTTATGTAAACGTAACCTGTTTTATACATGCTATAATGAACACGTTGGAGATATAGTATGAGCTTTTTTCACCTGAAACCTGACACAAAAGAACTGGTTAAAGCATTCTCATTAGCCGGTATTATCATTGTGGCATTTTATCTGATGTTAGGACATCTGAACATTATAGGCAATGCCGTCGCTTCTACGTTCCATGCCCTGGCCCCTTTCATATATGGTATTTTCTTTGCCTTTATACTTGTACCATTACGCAACATCGTAGAACAGAAATGGTTAAAGAATGTAAAGTGGTCCAAAAAGACAAAGCGCAGATTAGCAGTAGCCTTTGCGATGATTGTCATGATATTAATTCTTGTAGGCTTCTTTGCTATACTGATGCCGCAGCTTATCTCTTCTATTGAAGTATTTATTACAAATCTCTCAGGATACTTCGATACTGCTTCAGATGCTATTGCCAAATTGATCAAATCCAATCCGGAATTAGCAGAGCGTATTGCAGATCTTCTGGATACAGGCAGAAACAGTGTTACCAAATGGTTAACAGGTGCTTCAGGTGGATTAAGTGCCATCATGGATTATGTCAGCGGTCTGATTCAGGGAATCATTAATTTCCTGATTGGTATGATCATTGCCATGTATCTCATGGCAGACAGTGAAAAGTTCAAGCTTCAGGTAAAAAAAATATGTTATTCCGTGTTCCCGGTCAGATTTGCGGATAAAGCTGTCTATGTTATGAAACTAACAGCTGATATGTTCTATAAGTTTATCTTTGGAAAAGCTGTAGATTCTTTGATTATCGGTATACTTTGCTATATCTGCTGTAAGTTCATGAAGATGCCATATACCGTCTTGATTGCGGTAGTAGTAGGAATAACAAATATGATTCCGGTATTCGGACCATTCATTGGTGCCATACCATGTCTGATCATTCTGGTGATGATAGACTGGATCAAGGCTCTGGAATTTCTGATATTTATCATTATTCTGCAGCAGTGCGATGGTAACATCATAGGTCCTTATATTCTTGGAGATGCGGTAGGCCTGCCAACAGTATGGGTCATGTTTGCAATTATTGTCGGCGGTTCTTTGTTTGGGGTAGTTGGAATGTTTATAGGTGTACCGGCATTTGCGGTTATCTATACATTATTCAAAGACTGGTCGCAAAAGAGATTAAAACAGAAAAAGATAACATTAAAACTACCTTCAGATGATGAAGAAAAAGAAGAGTGAGATTGTTGTCTCACTCTTTTAGTTTGCATTCTTCTTCTCTAATTGTTTCTGAATTACTGGTCTTAAGCCAGCACCTGCAGCAGCACCGATGATTAATCCCCACATGATTCCTGCCGGCATGGCATCGGAATGCATGGTAATCAATATTCCTGCTATCATGCCTGCTGCCATGCATACCGGTAAGGCAAACACAGCATATTCCGGATTGATTTTCTTGCTTTCTTTCATTTCATAAACCTGTCGATTGCTTCATTCATACGATCAATCGCTTCCATGTCATCTTCTTTTGCGGCATCAACAATACAATGTTCAATATGTTCCTTCAGGATTGCCTTGCCAATATTGTTTAATTCACCCTTTACAGCAGCTAACTGAATCAGAACATCCGAACAGTCATCATTGTTTTCAACCATGGCTGTTACTTTCTTTAAGTGACCTGTAGAACGTTTCAGACGATTGACTATCTTTTTCATTTCTTCAGGATCATGTGTATGTGCGTGTGAATGTGTTGTATTCATGCATTTCATTATACCTCATGAATGCTGGAATGTTATGATTGTCCCATGCAGAAAAAATATTACCGGTCATTTTCTGATTATTGTAAAGAAATCTATGGTCATAAGCTATACAGAGTTGCCTTAAATGCAGGCATGACCTGTCCTAACCGGGATGGAACCATAGACACAAGAGGATGCATATTCTGTGATGAAGGGGGATCCGGTGACTTTGCGATTGCCTATCATGGTCAGAAGTTAAGCAGAGAAGATCTTCTCTATAATCATCAGGATATCCATGATGGTAATGCGATTGCCTACTTTCAATCCTTCACAAATACATATGCATCTGTTGATAAACTCAGATACCTGTATTCATCTGCTTTGGAAGATCCCTTGTTTACGGGTATTGATATCGCCACCAGACCAGATTGTCTTGGAAGTGATGTGCTGTCACTGTTGGAAGAATTAAAGAAACAGTTTCCGGATAAGTTTATATGGTGTGAGCTTGGATTACAGACTATTCATGATAACACTGCCTTATGGTTACGCAGAGGGTATCCTTTATCAATCTATGACGAAGCTGTGTCACATCTTCATGCCTTACATATACCTGTTATCACGCATGTGATTATCGGATTGCCTGGTGAAGATGAAAGCATGTTATTAGAGACCATAGAGCATTTAAATGCAGTACATACTGATGGTGTGAAGCTGCAGCTTCTGCATTATCTGAAACATACAGATCTTGGTCTTATGTATCAGATACATCCTGAATCATTTCATGTATTAAGTAAGCAGGAATACGTTGATCTAATTACAGAATGTATAGGACATCTGGATCCGGATATCGTGATCAACAGATTAACAGGTGATGGTAATAAAGAATTATTAATAGAACCATTATGGAGTCTTGATAAAAGAAGTGTATTAAATGGCATTGCACATGCCTTAAAAGAAAAAAATATTATACAGGGAAGTTTAAGGAAAGAGGAAAAACATTATGCTGGATGAAGAATTTGTAAAAAACATGCCCAAGTTAGGTTTTGGCTTAATGAGATTACCAAGAAAAGGCAAAGAGAAGGATATCATTGACATTGATCTTTCCACAAAGATGACAGATCTCTTTCTGGAAAGTGGAATGAAGTATTTTGATTCTGCTTACGTATATCCGGGTTCAGAAGAAGCTGCCTGTAAGATACTGACTTCCCGTAAGCCAAGAGACAGCTATTACATTACTTCCAAGCTGAATGTATTGGCAGAAGGGGTTCATGATGAAGCTTCTGCCAAAGCAGAGCTGGATGAATCTTTGCATAGAGAAGGAGTAGACTATATTGATTTCTATCTCCTGCATGCTTTAAACCGCAGGAACATTCAGAAATTTGATGACTGGCATTTATGGGATTATGTAAAGCAGGCTAAAGCAGAAGGAAAGATTCATTACTATGGTTTTTCTTTCCATGATTCTCCCGAATTCCTGGATGAGTTGCTCACAAAGCATCCGGATGTAGATTTTGTACAGCTTCAGATCAATTATGCGGACTGGAATAATCCGGCTGTACAATCCAGAAGATGTTATGAAACAGCGAGAAAACATCATAAGCCGATTGTAGTCATGGAACCGGTAAAGGGAGGTACACTTGCCAATCCTCCAAAGCCTGCCGCAGATATATTGAAGAAGGCAAATCCTGATGCGTCTTATGCTTCATGGGCGATCCGCTTTGTGTCATCCTTGCCTGGTATCATGGTTGTTTTATCCGGCATGTCTGATTTACAGCAGGTAGAAGATAATACTTCCTTCATGTCTGATTTCAAACCATTGAATGAAGAAGAACAGAAAGTCATTGAACAGGTACAGCTGGTACTTGCAAAGATCGATCAGATACCTTGTACAGCTTGTCATTACTGTACTCCGGGATGCCCGAAGAAAATCAATATTCCTGATTTGTTTGAAGATATGAACTGGAATTTAATCTATGGTTTAAAAGAAAGAGCAGTAAGAGAATACAGACAGGATACAGGCAATGGTCACGGTAAAGCTTCTGACTGTATCAAATGCGGTCAGTGTGAAATGCAGTGTCCTCAGCATATTCATATTCGTGACTGGCTTATAAAGATAGCGGACACTTTAGAACAGGAATAAGTTATGAAAACACTTTATCTGGAATGCCGCATGGGAGCCAGCGGTGATATGTTAATGGGAGCTTTGTCTGAATTAGTTGATCAGCAGGTATTTATAGAAAAGATGAATGATCTGTCTTTACCTGGTATTACCATCCAGGCAGTACCTTCTGAAAAATGCGGCATTCATGGTACCCATATGGAAGTACTTGTAGATGGTGAAGAAGAACTGGATCATTCTTATCATCACCACCATCATGGCATGCATGTAACGGATGTGTATCAAATCATTCGTTCTCTTTCTATATCTGATACTGTTAAAACAAATGCAGAGAATGTTTATAAATTAATAGCGGATGCAGAAAGCAGCGTACACAATGAGAGTATTGATAATATCCACTTTCATGAAGTAGGATCCCTGGATGCGATCGCAGATGTTGTAGGCTGCTGTATGTTATTTGATGAAATTGGGGCAGAGAGAATCTATGCTTCATCAATAGCGACAGGTTATGGAACAGTACATTGTGCCCATGGCATATTGCCTGTACCAGCACCAGCGACAGCGTGTCTTCTGCAGGGAATACCAGCATATGCAGGAAATGCAGAGGGGGAACTCTGTACACCTACAGGTGCTGCCCTGTTAAAGTATTTTGTGACGAAGTTTCAAAGTCAGCCTGTTATGACAACCGAACATATTGGATATGGACTTGGCACAAAAGATTTCCCGCAGGCAAATATTTTAAGAGCCTTCCTTGGTGATAGTGAAGATGATGGAGAAGTCAGTGAACTTGTCTGTAATCTCGATGATATGAGTGGCGAAGATATCGGTTATGCTTCAGAAGTGTTGTTTAAAGAAGGTGCTTTGGATGTCTATACAACACCAGTACAGATGAAAAAGAACCGTCCGGGTATTGTCTTTACATGTATGTGCAGAACAGATGATACAGATAAGATGATTTCTTTGATGTTTGAACATCTGACCACTTTAGGCATCCGGGAATATCATTGTAAAAGACATGCGCTTCATCGCTCTATAGAAACAATGGAGACACCATATGGTACAGTTCATGTTAAGAAGAGTGAAGGATATGGTGTCACAAGAAGAAAAGCAGAATATGAAGATTTGAAACATATAGCAGAAAAAGAACATATTTCCATTATGGAAGTAAGAAAAAAGCTTGAGGAGACAGAATCCAAATGAAAAATACACGCAGTATTGTTTTAACTGCCTTGTTTCTGGCAATAGGGCTGGCACTGCCTCCACTTGTAAGATTAATCCCCGGAGCAGGCGTAATGATCTCGCCAATGCATATTCCTGTATTAACAGCCGGCATAACCGTAGGTCCTGTATCAGGCTTTATAACCGGATTACTATGCCCGGTATTGAATTACTTTATTGGCGGGAATATGAAGATAAACAGTCTGATCTCCATGAGTGTGGAATTACCGGTGTATGGACTGGTTTCAGGCGTGCTGATGAAAGTATTAAACAAGCATTTCAAACATGAAATGGTAAATGTCTATGTATCTTTGATTATTGCAATGATTGCAGGAAGAATAGCCGGAGGTTTCATGCAGGGCGTGGTTTTAGGTACAGAAGGATACTCACTTGCTGTATGGGCCAGTGCATACTTCATAGCTACATTACCGGGTATTATCATTCAGCTGATCGTGATACCGGCAGTTTATTATGCTTTGAAAAAGGCAGGTATGATAAAGGCATTTTAGTAGTAAATTCTGATAAGAATGTCATAATACTGTTGAGGTGATAAGCAATGTTAAAAGTATATGGATCAAAGATGTGCCCAGATTGTCAGGCATGCAAAGCTAATTTTGATTACTATAAAGTAGATTATGAATTCATAGATGTTATGGAGAGTCTTAAGAATCTGAAAGATTTTCTGATCTTAAGAGATACAGAGCCATGTTTTGAAAGATTAAAGAAGATTCATGATATAGGCTTGCCTGGTATTGTGGATGAAGATGGAACTGTATTTACAGACTGGGAAAAGTATCTGCAAGATAAAGGTATGGAACCAATTGAAGTCAATACCGGTAAGGCATGTTCACTGGATCATAAGGGATGTTAAAAATGCGATCATGATGACCGCATTTTTTAGTGGTTATTCAGTCATATTGAAGGAAATCGGGACAGGATTTTAATCGGTGTTTTTAAATCCCTCTGACTGTGTCTTGCAGGAATTTACTGTAATGTCAGGAGAAGTGATAAATCCATCAATGACATAATACTGGAGGGTATCGAGATCAGCTCCGGCAATCGACTGATCCAAAGACCGGCAGGCTGGGGTAGAAGGATCCATCCAGAACTGCCATCCTTTATCAAATGTGCTGACATCTATTTCACCCGAAGCCCATTTTCCTTCCTGTTTTTCTCCAGACCTTTTATGCAAAGCTGATATGCATGTATACAGAATGATCTTCTGTATATACAGTAAAGTCTTCTTCCGTTAATACACCATATGTTTTCGGATGACCGCCTTTAGGAAGAGAAGGCGAACCAGAATTGAGAAGATAGATACCATCTTTCTGATCTGCTGTAGGAATATGGGTATGCCCACTGAGAAATATATCTCCATCAGATAAAGCAGGCAGATGATCAGGGCTGTAGATATGTCCATGAGACATGAATACTTCATGATTTGTAAAAGGAATAATGTTGTAATCAGCCATACATGGAAATTCCAGTACCATCTGATCTACTTCAGCTTCACAATTGCCTCTTACCGCAATGATTTTATTCTTGAAACTGTTCATGATGGGAATCACTTTCTTAGGTGCGTATGTTTCCGGTAAGTCATTGCGTGGACCATGATAGAGGATATCTCCAAGACACAGGATTCTGTCGCAATGATGATATCAAAAGGCATCCTGCATGATTTCGGCACCATACAGGTCACCATCAATATCAGATATAACAAGGTATTTCATATG
>DXZE01000022.1 GCA_019415435.1 Erysipelotrichaceae bacterium | reverse complement strand
TAAGCAATCAGACTTCTCAAGAATCCCACGTGCTTTAGCTGTGGGAGTGTCAAGATTAATATCGAGGTAGAACAGGATGAGGACGGCAACACATATATCACGGTAAGCAGAGGCGTTCTCTACTGTGCCAGAATGTTATCCTCACAGGTTGGAAGTAATATCACCAATAGTCATTATGAGAATCTTCAGAAAGTCTTTTCCATATGGTTATGCTTTAATGCAAGTGAAGTGAAGGCACATAGCATTGTAAGATACCATATTGTGCCAGAAGATATTCTTGGACACTATCCCGATAAGAAGGGATATGTCTTAATAGAAGTTAACGTGATCCATCTTCCAAAGGATTCCTTAATAGAGAAAACGGCCTACAAAGCAAATCAGCTTACAGGTGCTTTATCCGTATTGTTTTCCAGTACGATGGATCCATATGAGAAGATTGAAGTGATGGAAAAACATATAAAATGAAATTAAGTGAAGAGTTGAAAGGACATGTGATTGCTATGATGAACTTCAGTTATGGTGCCGCAATATCCTGGTATGAGAAAGGTATGCAGAAAAGTGCTGATAATGCCCGCATAGAAGCAGCTATTGCCGTTAATGAAAGCAAGCGTGAGACTGCCCTGAAAATGCTTGCGGATGGGATGCCTGAAGATAAAGTTGCCAGGTATTCAGGACTTTCCAAAGAAAAAGTGGAAAAATTGAAATGATCATCTGGACCTGTGGAATACCACAGATCTTTTTTATCAGACTTTAATTGGTGTTTGTTGAAATCCAAAACCATCTGTAGTATCATGAACGGCGGTTTAGAGAGAAGGATTTTTATGGATTTTCTCAGACATTTTGATCTTAGTAAGAAGAAGACAGGATGGAAGATCAGTTTCTTTATCTTTCTGGTTATGTTCTTGCTTGGATCCTTTCAGGAATTTGAAGCTATTCAGTTAACTGACATCAAGCCTGTTTCTGAAACAGGTCAGAGATATCTGATGATGCTGTTATGCTTTGGGTTACTGCTTCTGTATCTGATTCCATTTTTCATATTTATAAGATGGACTACAAAGAAGCTTCACCTAAGCAGACTGCTGCCACTGATAAGTTTCTTTGCAGGATGGTTTATACCAGGGTGGATTGCAGGACAGTTAAATGAAGATTTTGAAATGCTTTTTAACAACATGCATCTTTCTCAAAATGCTGTAGATTGGCTGGAAGCCATACAGACACCAATCATTGAAGAAACATTGAAGGTACTGACTGTTGTATGGCTTTTGATTCTCATTGGCAAAAGAGAAAGAAAAGATTATCTGATTACCGGTATGTGTGCGGGCATGGGATTTCAGATCAGTGAAGATCTTGAATATATCGAAGAACAGATTGGCGGAAGCCACAAAGACTTCATGAATGCTATTCCTTTTACACTTGATTCCAGAATAGAAAACAGCCTGGAATCCCATTGGTGCTATACAGCTCTGATGTCTCTTGGAGTCTATTATTTCTTTATACAAAAAGACAGAAAGAAGGGATTATTACTGATGCTGGCGGCATTAGTTGACCATGGTTTATGGGATGCCCCAGGCACATCCGATATAGGCACAGAGGCTTTGATTGGTGCAGTACTGCTGTTCATTTTCTTCTTTGAATATGTAAGGATCATGCAGGAAGATACAGTTGAAATGGTGAAACAGTCATGACGGACTGATCAATACAATTATCATAAATCTTCCGCTTGCAACACCAATCGTTGGCGCAATACAGCTGTATGTCTTTACAAAGACACAATACATTGAGGGAAACAATAAAAGATGCCATATAGAAGCGTTATTACTTCTGTATGACATCTTTTTACTTTATCTTGCCTTCTTCCATGTACTTCTGGAGAAGAGAATCAGGATCGGATAGATTTCCAGTCTTCCGGCAAGCATGTCAATTGTCATGACAATCTTGGAAAGATTAGAGTAAGCACTGAAGTTGGATGCTGGTCCTACAGCACCTAAACCTGGTCCGATATTATTGAATGTTGCCATGACAGCAGAGAAGTTTGTCTCAAATGAGAATCCATCCAGAGACACAACTAATACACTGGTAATGATAATAATGACATATACAATCAGATATGCACTGATGTTATTCACAATCTGCTCATCCACTGGTCTGTGATTTACCATGATGGTTCTTACTTCTGTAGGATGCAGTGACTTATGAATATTTCTTCTTAAAGTTCTCCACAATACAAGTAATCTGACTTGTTTGATGCCACCGCCTGTACTTCCTGCACAAGCGCCGCAGAACATTAAGAATAATATCAATGCATGTGTAAACGGAGACCATTTGTTGAAGTCAGTAGTCGCATATCCGGTTGTGGATATAATAGTCGCAACAGTAAATGCCGCATGACGCAAAGCTTCTTCCAATGTACTGTAATTAGGAATAACTGCTATGAACATAGCCAGGATAGAACATAATACGATAGTCCAGAACAGCTTGAATTCCTCATCTGCGAGACCTTCTCTTACCTTCCTGATCACAAACAGATAATAGACCGAGAAGTTACAAGAGAACAGCAGCATGAATATCGTTGTTACATTCTGCAGATATGGACTGTAGGACGCCATGGAATCATTCTTGATGCCAAAGCCTCCGGTACCGGCTGTACCAAATGCTGTACAGCATGCGTCAAATAAAGGCATACCTCCTATCACAAGGAAGAATATATTTAATATTGTTAAGCCAATGTACAGAAGATACAGGATAGAAGCTGTATCTTTCATCTTAGGTGTCATCTTGCCTACGGCAGGACCCGGGGATTCCGCTCTTAATATATGCAGGGAGAAACCCTGTGACTTACCACCAAGTCTTACAATAGACATTAAGAAGACAAGGATACCCATGCCTCCTACCCAGTGTGAGAAAGATCTCCACCAAAGCAAGCCTCTTGCGACATCTTCTACACTTTTCAATATAGAAGATCCGGTTGTGGTAAAACCGGAAACCATTTCAAACATTGCATCAATAAAGCTGGGAATTGTACCAGATATAACAAAAGGCAGACAGCCAAGAGCACTCATGACAATCCATGTAAGACCAGTTGTCACAAGTCCTTCTCTGGCATAGAACTTACCTTTTACAGCATTTCTTGTAAACACCAGCATCAGTCCTGACACAATCAGCATAATTAAGAACGTCCATAAGAATCCGCTGACGGCCGCACTTTCATGATCAACTACACTGATCAAGCATGCCGGAATCATTAATACAAGTTCCACAAGCAGAATGTATGCAATGATTTTAATAATCATCTTCCAGTTCATGCTTATCCCTCAAATATATCATTCAGCTGGTGTACAGTATGATCACTGTCAGTCACAACAACAACCGTATCACCTTCCTGGAAGGAAGAATCACCATTCGGTATTTCTGTCTTGTTAATATGACGGATAGAGTTGATTAATACATTCTTCCGGATCTTGAGATTCTTTAAAGGTTCCCCAATATGCTTGGTATCACTGTCTACTTCAAACTCAATTGCTTCAGCCTGACCATCCGCAATCTTATGAATCGTTAAGGCAGCACCTTCCTTATCCTGCATAGCTCTTACATAACGGACAATATGCATAGTAATCAGATCCTTAGGAGAAACAACAGATCCTACCGGAAGAGTATTCAGAAGCTTGGAATCCGTACCTCTGCTTACCTTTGTGACAACCTGTTTTACACCCAGCATAGATGCATACATACCGGATAAGATATTTAATTCATCCATACCTGTTAATGACACAAAGGCATCATAGTCTTCCAGCTCTTCACTATCGAGAATAGAGTGATCAGAGATATCACCATTGATGATCGTGCATTCCGGCAGATATTCCGCAAACTCTTCACATTTTTCAGGATTGTTATCAATGATGGAAGTAGAGATATGTGCTTTCTGTAATTCCTGAGCCAGATAGTAGGCAATCCTGGAACCACCGCCAATCAATACATGCTTTACTGGTGAAGTGATGACTCCGATATTCTGTAACAGATTGTGTAATTCAGTTGGTTCACCTGTCACAAAGATACGATCTTCTGCCTTTAGTACAAAGTTACCATCCGGCATAATGGCCTTGTCATCTCTTAAGACTGTACAGATCAATACCTGTGCATTGATAGCCTTATGAAGATCATTCATTCTGACATTATCCAGCCTGGATCCTGCCTCTACCTTTAACTCAACAATCTCTACATGAGCTTTCGCAAAAGCTTCTCTCTTCAAGAAACCAGGATACTTTAATAATCTGGATATTTCATAAGCAGCCTGTCTTTCCGGATTAATAACCAGAGAAAGCCGGAATGTATCATTCATTGTATATGTCTGATCCACATACTGCGGATCTCTGATTCTTGCAATGCAGTGTACATCAGGATTCAATGCTTTCGCAGTTACACAGGAAAGCATGTTGACTTCATCCATGCTCGTTGCCGCAATAAATACATTCATATCATGAATACCTGCTTCTTCCAGAGAAACCTTGGATGCACTATTGCCACGATATGTGATGATATCATACTTCTCCATGATATCTTCCAGAACCTTGCTGTTGAGATCAATGACGGTAATATCATGGCCTTCCTTACATAGTTCCTTTGTTAATGCACGGCCTACTTTACCAGCCCCTGCAATCAATATTTTCATATAACCCCCCTGAAAATAAGCACAATCCATTCTATCAGTATTTATTTTAAAGACAACTGAAAAGGCATGGAATAACCATACCTTATGCTTTCTGCAGTCTTTCAAAGAATGGATGAATCACTCTCATAAATGCATTCCAGTATACCGGATATGCATCATATCCATTAAAGGTAAGAGACTCATCTTCATTGATATCCAGATCCAATTCCCATTCATTATTCTCAGGAACTGTCCGACCATCATTTACCGGAATATATTCTCTGTTCCAGTCTGATACATAAAATGTATTCACAAGCTTATCCTTGATCTTGTTCCATTCATTCATATCAAGGACATCAGCTACCTTGTCTACACCGCCTTCATTGGCATCATATACTTCAAATATACAGTCATCTTTTTCCTGCACAATACGAAGTCTGACACTGCCGCTGACAATATCACCATAGCGGAAACGCAATCCTTTAATAGCTTCTGCTAATGGAATGCCTTCCTCTGATTCAGCATCTCTGCCAAAGTCCTGCAGACAGTCCTCACACCGAAAAAAATCATTTACTGCCTGTACATTCTTAGAACCGCAATGCGGACAAACAGGCAATTTCTTTTCTGCCATATACTGATTCAATCCTCCAGTTTATCCAGATCTATTGTAGCGCTGTTTCTTATTGTTATAGTGTATAAACTATATGAAAATTCAGAACATTTCAGAAGTATCCAAGACTGTATTGCATTGTTTCTGAATGCTGTAATACTGAAAGTACTTCTCTTCATAAGGAATCCATACATCCTGAAACTTCTGTATCTTATCCGGATTTCTCTTCTGTATTCTTTCTATCTGTTTCTTTTTATCAACAGTCATAAAGATACGATAATCATAGAAATCATTTAACTGTGAATGCATACTGTAACTTCCTTCTACAATCAATATCGACTGATACGGTATCTCTTCTGCATCCATCAATGTCATGGATTTACAGTCAAAAGGCTGATAGCGGATGGATTGTTTCTGACTCCATGGTATGAGTACTTCCTCTTTGAAACGCTCATAGTCCACGTTACCGCCAGGTTCAGCATACCTTTCTGATGTTCTCTGGACTGGTCTTAAGAAATAATCATCCATGTGCATGCATATTCCACCAATGGCAGTATGCAGTTGTTTAGAAAAAGTAGTCTTTCCTGATGCACATCTGCCATCTATGGCTATGCATATACTTTGTTTGTTCTCTATCAGTTTCTGTATATCTTTTATAACTGTTTCATACATACTGTTATTGTAACAAAAAGAAAAAGAACCTTGTGCAGGGGTTCTATTTCTTTTTTTGTTTGTTTTTATTATCAGGGGATAGAATTATTACTGATGTATGCCAAGGGGATTGAGCATTCATTCAGTGCAGACCGTTATTTTATCTGCATCTATATAATACGAATATCCATACAGATAATTATGTCATCACTTTGTGAAATTATGTGATTCAGGCTTTTCCCTCTGGCGTAGAGAATAAGGAGATAATCCAGTCCTGATTGATACATGGAAATAAAGCATCATCGATCTGGTATAACTGCTTGTTTTCTTCCATTTCTTCCTGTATGCCACTGACCGGGATCAAGAAAGACATACCCTTATCACCCGTACGGATATTGATCTTCATAACATCATCATGTGTATACTGATAGTCAATAGATGTAATATCTTCAGGCTTTCCCTTACGGTTATTAATGAATTCGATAAAAGAATCATATTTGGCTAATTCTACTGCTATATCATTCATGCCATCTTCGAACACGGATATCTTTTCAGTGAATTCTTTGATTGTGGATACTCTGCGTAAACGATATCCTTTTTTCTTTAATGCTTCTCCTGCCTCTTTGAATGTATTGCCAGGATCATTCTGACTGACATATAAAACAAAGTGCTTGTCAGGGTCTTCATATAACATAGGATTCTGTACCATAAAGTCTTTATGACAATGTGGACAGGAATGACGGAATATATCTCCACTGAGACATCTTTCTCTTAAGTCAGGATCTTCTCTGACATTAACAGTATCATAGATTGTAATTGGGAACTGTTTTCCACAATAAGGACATGTATATGTAATTTCATTGGAATGACTCATAATTAACCTCATAACATAAAAATTGAGCAGTATATACTGCTCAATCCATTCTAGCACAGACTCATTCAGTCTCTTGAACTTCTGCTTCCAAGAATTCTGATGACATATAAGAACAGATTAATGAAATCCAGATACAGTTCAAATGCACCATATACGGCAATGTTTTCACCAATCTCTCCCATAGAACTTGTTGTATAATACAAACCCTTTAATCTCTGTACATCCCAGGCCGTCAGGAATAAGAACAGGATGATACCAATGTAAGATAATACAAGAGAATCAGCTAATGCCGGTACAAACATGGATACTACAGAGGCAATAACCAATGCAAACAAGGCACCGATCAGTAATGTAGAGAAACGTGAGAGATCTACATTTGTGACATGACCAATGATGGCACAACTGATAAAGAGAATTGCGGAGAAGGCGAAAGCTCCAAATACGATCCCAATATCATAGGCATATAACAATACCGAGAAGGTAAAGCCTGTTATTGCGGCATAAGCGAAGAACAGAAGATTAACCGTTGCCGGCTTGAATCTTGTAATACCTGCACTCATCGACATTGCCAGTATTAATTCCAGGATAAATGGCAGCCATACGCCAAGCGCACCTGTTGCGGCGATAAAGTTGTAATAGAAGCCAGAGAAGTAACCGATCGCAGCGACTGCCGCTGTGACAAGCAATCCCAGCCCCATCTTTGTATATACTTTTGTAAGATATGATCTGAAGCCATCTACTTCATAGCTTTGAGCTCCATTCATGTTATATTCATTCATAGTGATACCACCTTTCTCAACGGTTAATAATCAGTTTAATGATCTCATATAAGAAGTCAAATACATTACATCAGAAATGTATATCACGCTTCCAACCATGCCTGTATGGCCTGACAGGCTGATTCATCCTTCTTACGCATTGGTATGGAGATATAGCCTCCATCTACATATATAAGCATCTTCTTATTCTGTAATGTAACAGAATGAATGCTTTCATGAGAGATAGGTCTGAAGTAATTGCCATGGTGATAGACAAGCCATTGTTTCCCTAGGGCAAGATTCTTACCAATCACTTCATACGCATCATCATCCAATGTAACAGAAGCAGTCTGGTTTTTTATATACTTCTTAATGACATGCAGTCTTTTAGACGCAATAATCTGTGACAAAAGGCACAATACAACAAGAATACATGCCGATGCGATGACTCCCTGCAGGATATCTGCCTGATTATCTGTTAAAAGAATAAAGCTGAAGATAATCACTGCCGCTAAGGCACTATATGCAATGGCATGCAACAGACAAGCCATACGCTGATTTTTCTTAATCTTCCTGGTAATCATGCTTCACCTCTCTATCCATGTATCTATCTCTTTTTCTATTCTCACTATATCTTTTTCATTTGTACTGTCAAACCAGTGAACATCCATCTGATGGTTTAACCATGTATACTGTCTTTTGGCAAATTGCCGTGAGTGTTTCTGAATCTCCTGCTTTACTTCTTCTACTGAACTATTTCCTTCAAAGTAAGGATTCCATTCCTTATAGCCTATTCCCTGCATGCAGGTATCTGAGAAGGATACACCTTGTTCTAAAAGATGTCTGACTTCTTCTTCCAGACCATCCTGAAACATCTGTTCTACTCTGTTATTGATTCTCTGGTAGAGTTTTTTTCTGTCCATTGTGCATCCGGCAATAAAGGCATCATAGACAGGCTTATGACTCTGTTCTCCTACAATCTCACTCTGTGGTTTACCGGTACGTTTCCATATTGTTAAAGATCTTAATAATCTTCTCCGGTTATTCGGATGGATCTTTTCTGCCTGTTTCGGGTCTACCTTAACCAATAACTGATACAGACTTTCTTCATCCATCTTTTCAAAGGAAGGATCTACAGAAGGCAGATCTTCTGATTCTTCATCAAAGGTATAATCATATAGACATGCCTTAAGATATAAGCCTGTACCACCAGCGATAATCATAGGTTTCTCTGAATGATCTGTCAGATCTCTGGCCATCTTCTGAAAGTCAGATACAGAATAGGATTCCTTAGGTGAAAGAATATCGATCAGATAGTGTTTAATGCCATGTTTCTCTTTTTCAGTCACCTTGCCAGAACCAATATCCAGTCCTTTATATACCTGTATGGAATCACCACTGATAATCTCAAGGTTGTATTTCTCTGCTATCTGTATAGAGAAAGATGTCTTCCCTGAAGCAGTAGGTCCTGCTATTACCAATACTTTCTTCATCGAAACTCCTTTGCAAGATCCTTTTCTTCAAAGATAACAAATACAGGTTTCCCTTGAGGTGTATGAAAAGGATTATCACATTCTGATAACTGATGTACCATCTCCTGCATCTCTGGTACAGATAATGTATTCTTTCTTCTGGATGTATGTTTAATCGCAAGCCGGGCTGCTTTCTCCTTAGCCATACGGGCATAGGTACGGGCATTATCATTTTTAAACTGATCTAAAAGATCATTAAAGAATGCCTGTTCATCGATATCCTTCATCCAGGAAGGAATACTGTGTACAGCTAATGTATCTGTACCGAATGGTTCTAACTGAATATGAATATCCTGTAATGCGTCATTGATCTCCTGACATCTGTTCACTAATACGGCATCACAATGGATTGTCACAGGGACTAAAAGATCCTGCATAACTGTATTCTGATCAGATTCATGGAGAATCTTTTCATATAAGATTCTCTGATAAGCTCCTTTCTGATCAATAACGACTAAGCCCGTATCAGAGGACGCAATCATATAATTATGATGAAACTGTCCTAATACCTCTAATGCAGGAAATACAGGTTTCTCTTCTTCCTGTTTTACCTGATTCTTTTCTTCTATTTCCTTTAAGATCTGATTATCTTCTTCAGCCTCAGCCTGGATTGCTTTCTTTAATTCTTCATCCAGAGTGAATGTTTTTGGCTTCTCCTGTAATTCTTCCATATCTATGGATAAAGGTTCATAGTATTCTGTTTTTGTCTCATGTACCTTTGCAGGAGTGACTGAATTACCGCTGGATAAGGCTTCTGCAGTCTTATCTCTTAATAATGTTTCCAACTGTATTTCCTTGGAAATACGTACTTCCCACTTGGATGGATGTACATTCACATCTAATAGATGCGGATCCATCTCTACAGATAAGATACACATCGGATATCTCTGT
This sequence comes from Erysipelotrichaceae bacterium, assembly GCA_019415435.1. GTDB lineage: Bacteria > Bacillota_I > Bacilli_A > Erysipelotrichales > Erysipelotrichaceae > Bulleidia. The sequence goes on along the minus strand of DXZE01000022.1, from coordinate 23,314 downwards.
TCAGGTATATAGCCATGATAGCCATCTTTTACGGCTTTATATAATTTATAGGTTCTTACCATTCTCCCATTCAGAAAGATATGCATCATATTACGGGATGCTCTGGTAATGGAAGGCTTAATCAGATACCCTTTTACTTCATAGTCAAAGTCATGAAAAGATACCGGGATAGAATTCTCCGCAGCCATTCTTCCAAAGACTGTATAAATTACTTCTAATAAATCTCCCTGACCACTTGTACGGAATACTTCCCTGCCATCATGAATAAACTGAAAAGCAATCTCCGGATGACTCAGGGCAAAAGAAGAGATGACATTCTGTATTAAAGAAGCTTCATAGTTGCCGCTCTTCATATGCTTTAATCTTGCAGGAGTATGATAAAACAACCCTTCTACACTGATCTCTGTACCCTGATTGCATGGATATGGCGTTACAGACTGCAGTTTTCCATAAGAGATGATTGTCTCAGTAGAGTCATTACCATCACTGGTACGTAATGTCACTTTGGCTACTGCCGCAATAGAAGGCAATGCTTCACCACGGAAGCCTAATGTATGAATTGCCCATAAGTCATTCTGATTATGGATCTTGGAAGTCGCATGACGTTCAAAACACATCTTCGCATCCTGACTGTCCATACCGCATCCATTATCCTGTACGGTTATTTTCTCAATGCCGCCCTGTTCTGCTGTAATAACAATTCTGGTACTGCCTGCATCAATGGCATTTTCTACCAGTTCCTTTACAACGCCCATCGGTCTTTCGACCACTTCTCCTGCGGCAATCATATTTGTTGTCTGTGAATCAAGTTTCTGTATTCTGCCCATAGTGATTTACCTGTTATTTATTATACAATACCTTTATGAGACTAAAAGAAGAGCAGCGTTTTGAACAAATTATTCATAAGTCACGCTTTATAGCCTGTGCTGCACCATGTACAGCAGAAGAACAATGCCGTACTTACATTGAATCTATTCGTAAGGAATTCAATGATGCGACACATGTATGTACTGCCTACATATGTGGAGACCATGATGAAATACAGCGATCTTCTGATAACCATGAACCAGCTGGTACAGCTGGTGTACCTATGCTTGAAGCATTAAAAAAGAGTCATCTGAAAGATGTCTGTGTCTGTGTTGTCAGATACTTCGGAGGCATTAAATTAGGTGCCGGAGGTTTAATACGTGCTTATTCTTCTTCCGTATCACAATGTCTTCTTAACGCACCTAAGACAGAAGATGTAACAGTATCACAATATCTTGTGACATATCCTTATAACCTTTCCGGAACATTAGAAAACTGGTTAAGAAGATATACCGATGTCCGTGACTTCCAATACAGTGAAACTGTATCCTGTCTTTTTGAAACAGACAGAGAAGATATTTTTAAAGATATACAGAATTTAACTCATGGTGAAATTACACCGGAATTTGTACGTACAGTTATCCGTCAGAAAGACATCTAGTCTTTCTTAACAAACATGATGTCCATATCCGTACCGCCTTCAATGCCATCTACTGTACCGGTACTCGAATACTGCCAGATAGAGAAGGTATAAGGATAGGATGGATAATCCGCATCATACTCTGCGACCCATGTATCAAATTCCTGTAAATAGTTAATGTTATATAGTTTTTCAAAGAGATTGGTACTGTTATATACCATTGGTGTATAACCAGCATTTCTTATAATATGACAGAATGTTACAGCATTCTGTGTCCAGACTTCTTTTGACAAAGAATCCACTCTCCCAGAGCCCTGACCTGCCTCTTCCATATCAAATACAACCGGGAGGTCTATATCATAATCCCTGATCTGATTTATGGTATACTCTGCCTCTTCTCTTGCCTCATCAACAGTCACTGCCTGTGAGAAGAAATAGACGCCTACCTGCAATCCCTGTTTCTTAGCCTCAGTTATGTTATAGGTAAAATAAGAATCCCGGCGGATATCACCAGTTGTATAGCCTCTGTATCCGCATCTGATAAAGACAAAGTCAATTCCTGCATCCCTGACTTTCTTCCAGTTAATCCATTTCTGATGATCAGAGACATCAATCCCCTGTAAAGATGTATAGTTATCATCCTTATAGGACATAAAAGATCCGTCCTGCTTTAATCTGGACCAGTCATAGTCATTCTTAACTAATGTACCTTCTACAGGTGTTTCTTCTTTTTCATGGTAACTGCGTATGATTAAACAGACTGATAAAGGAATTACAATCATTGCAAGAACAATCAGACAGATAACCATCTGTCTGATTCTTTTCTTTGATACTTTTCTTTTATGTACTGGTCTTCTTTTTCTTTTCTTTTTAGTCACAGAAGAATTATACATGATTAATGGAACAGTGAGATAAATGCATTAGGATTTGTCGCAGAGGCAATCCATAATACAACCAGAATAATGAATGCCGTTAAGACTACTTCTGCATATTTATTAAACTTACGGGTTCTGAATATCTCTGAGATAAAGATAACTCCGGCAAGTAAGATAAAGAACATACCAAAGAAAGAAGTAGAGAATAAATGTATAAAACTGTAAGAAGACTGTCCTGCGGCAGAATCCAGCAGTATTCCTCCAATAATCATCGGCAAGGCACCGCTTGTCACTGTCTCACAGGATTGATTAAATGCCTTCTGCCAATTGAACTGATCATGGTTTTCAACAGCCATCAGAATCATCACACCAATAACCAATACTGCCGTAATGATAAAACCTGTTCCAAACGAGCGGAAAGTAATCCAGTTTACAATCCATATTACAATGAATGAAATGACTGCGCTGACACCATTAAATGGCTGATCTTCTAAAGGTCTTCTGATCTTGGCAAATACCTTATGAAAATCTTCCGCATTAATTGTTATGCCATACTCTGATAAGTCAGGCATCTTCCATTTCTTCTCTTCCTTATGATCTTCTTCTGAGTTTGTAAACTCAGCATCCTGTATATCATCAGTCACAGGTATACTCTGTGTCTCTTCCTTATCATCAGATACATCTTCTGTTTCATCTGAAGATTCTTCATCAGTATTTGAGTCTGCAGTTTCTTTTTCTTCTACAAGATTGTCCTTATCATCAGCCTCTTCAGTTACTTTTTCAGTAGTATCTTCTACAGAGATATTTTCTACTGATTCAGGATGATTATCATCATCTTTGGAATCCGTTGTATTTTCTTCCTTATCTTCTTTAGAAACATCCGCCTTTTCTTCTGCTGTATCTGTTGTACTGTCATCCTTTTCAGAAACAGATATATCTTCTTTCTCAGAATCAGGTTTCTCTGTTTCAACTGTAACAGATTCTTCTGTTTTTTCTTTTACAGGATCTTCGTTCTTTGTTTCAGAAGCATCCTGATCTGCCAAAACAGGCTGTTCTTTTTGTTCATCATCTAAAACAGATGTTTCTTTCTTCTGTTTAGCACCACAATATCCACAATATTCCCGGTCATCCGGAATTTCTTTTCCACATTTCCAGCATTTCATAGTCTGTATCCTCGCTGTTTATATGAATTATAGCAAATAAAGCAATGACATTCTTATACGTACAGATATTTTCAATTTCAAAACAAAAGAAATGGATTATATAACCGCTGTGCATTTCTATGAATCGTTTCTTTAAGAGTGGATAGAGTGACTGAATGTTGGAAATATTTATACATTCAGTCATGCTATCGCATTATGCGAAAAGAATATTAAATGCAGTTAACGATTCTCAGATGTCTCTTTCAGTCCATCTAATAGATCTTCTTTACTTTCAGGAATCCAATGCCAGTAAAACGCATCGTAACAAAATTCTTTTTCTTCACAATAATCACTCAAACTGATGTTCAAGGAACGGCATTCTTCAATATAGGGAAGCCACCATTCATGACTGTGGACATCTTTCTCCATATCCTGCATTCTTTCTATGACTAAAGGATACCGATCTGAGATCTCAATTTATAGATGCATACCTATTGACCCTTACACTATAAGTATTTAGGATACACAAAGCGTGCTTTCATCTATAATTGAGTTACTTGTTTGGAGGGAATTTATGGCTAAGAAATATTGTACAAACTGTGGCAGAGAGATAGATGAAGACGCAAAGTTCTGCCCTTATTGTGGACAACCTGTATTTGATGAAGATACAGATCAGGTTTCTGTGCAACAAGATTCAGACAACATAGATAATCAGCCTACAGACGTTTATCAGCGTCCTGATGATACACAATCTGATCAGACACAGGATCCTTATAATGCATATGATTATACAAACCCATATAATACAGATCCGTATGGTTCTGCAAATCCTTATAATTCTGATACGTCTTATGAGGATGAGGAACAAGACGCCTATGAAGAACATTCAAAGACACTGCTTATCATTATCATTGTGGCAGTAATAGTGGCTGCTTTAGTAGTCTGCGGTATTGTCTTTGGAAAAGATATCAATGGTTTCCTGTATGATCATACAGGATTCCAGATTCCTTTCTTAGAACAGACAGAAGAATCAGAAGACACTGATAAGGCTGAAGTTGTATCTACACCTAAGCCAGCTGAAACTACAGAAGCCACTCCGATTCCAACAGAAACTCCAGTGCCTGCAGAGACACCTGTCCCTGCTGCCGCAACCAGGACCGGTACGGTATACATCACTGCTTCTGCTAAGATACAGGATATCAATGTCCGTAATTCTCCTTCTACCGGTTCAGGTACAGATACCGGTAAAAATGTATATCCGGGAGATAAAGTAACCATCTATGAGACCATACAGTCTGGTGGATATACATGGTATCGCATAGGTGATAATGAATGGATTGCGGATAATGGATCCAGCTTTGGCGTAAAACTTGACTAAACCGCATTAAAATGCCATCTGTAGACAAATCAGATGGCATTTTGATGATTTTTGTTCAACCACCAAAAAAGAGGGAAATAATCCCTCTAAAGCTTACTGTGATTCTTTCCTGTCTGAATTGATTTCCAGTAACTTATCAGACAGTTCATTCTCTATCTTGTTCAGCTCCTGCTCGGCAGCCTGTCTCTTTTCTCTGCCTTCCTTCTGTATTGTCAGGATTTCATCTAAGGTAGAAATCAGTTCCTTATTTGTATGCTGGAGTGTTTCAATATCCACAATACCTCTTTCAGACTCTTTGGCTGTATCTACTGTTGCCTGATGCAGGGTCTCCGCATTCTTCTTCAGAAGTTCATTTGTCATATTGGAAACTTCTCTTTGTGCTTCCATGGCTTCCCTGGAATGCTGGATACCTAAGGAGAGAACAATCTGGTTCTTCCATAATGGAATGGTATTTACTAAGGTAGACTGAATCTTTTCCGTCATAACCGTATCGTTATTCTGTACCATTCTGATCTGTGGAGCCATCTGTATGGATACCTGTCTTGTTAACTCAAGATCATACAATTTCTTTTCAAAACGTACGCATGCCTGTTCGAGATCATTAGCTGCCTGGGCATCTTCTGGCAAGCCAGACTCTTTTGCCCTGGCTGTTAATGCAGGCAACTGTGTACTTCTGACTTCCTGCAGTTTCTTTCTTCCGGCAAGAATATACATGGTAAGTTCCTTAGTATTCTGCTGGTTTCTTTCATATAACTGATCTAATAAGGCAATGTCCTTTAACAGTACTATCTGCTGTTTTTCCAGCATGTCAGATACTTTATCTACATTTGATTCAGCCTTTGAATACTTTGCCTGAAACTTACTTATGGAGTTACTGCTGCGATCAAAAAGATTTGAGAAGAATCCCTTCTTTTCCGTAGTATCTGTGTCAAAGTTCTTTAATTCAGTGACTAAATTGGTTAATAAATCACCGACTTCACCAAGATCTTTTGTACGTACATTCTTTAAAGCTGAATCTGAGAAATCAGAGACTTTCTTCTGGGCCGCAGAACCATACTGAAGTATTGTATTGCTTTGCGTAATATCTATCTTTTCCGCAAAGTCATCGACAGTCTTCTTCTCTTCCTCACTGAGATTCTTTTCTGCTTCATCAATCTGATCAACAGGCTGCTTTTCTTCGGTCTGTTCACTTGTTACAGGAGATGCATCATCATTTTCCTGTGGATCCAGGGTTAATTTAATTTCCTGCTGTTCACTCATAGTTCTGCTCCTTTATTTATTATTTCGGGTTTATACAAATTTAGGTGGTATTCTGCTGCCACCAAAAGGTGCAACCACCTTTGTTCGTAATTCCTGCTTCTTCGATAGATAACTAGATACACCGCATCCTTTGATGCTTCGTGTATCCCCGCCATAGCTGTCTCTGCAGGCGTAAGTACTGCCGCACGAGCAGTTAGTCATGTTCTTTCTATTTCCGACACCCTGTCGGTATAAAAGAACATATAAAATGCAGTATTAAGTGCTCTGCATGAATGCTTAAGTGCCTGAGAGTCTGCATCTTTCAGCCATGGAAGATATTCCTTCATTTCAGGCAGAAGGTTCTGCATATCATAGTAGCTAAGGTGCTCTTTTCTACGCTGATATGCTTTATTGTTACGCTCAAGCATTTTGTTATATACATATCTGCAGCAGTTAAGTGTGTTGTCTATCTTCTTTCGCTGCTCAGTGGTTGGATAAATTCGCATTTTTCGTGCACGGTTAATTTTCATGTGTCCATTTCTTTTCTAGTGGAAATACCGCCTTTTTTCGTAAATACCCATTATTTCTTTCTTCTGATTCTGTAGAAGCCAAGCTTCCATGCGGCTATTACTGCCGCAATGATAACCAGGATGAGAATATATCTGTGCAATGCATAGCTGGATGTATTCTTGAAGAATGCAATCAGAGAGAAATCTCTGTCTATATTCTTAACAACTCTGGCAGTACTGTATGTTTCCGGGACTTCCGGAATACCCTGATCATTTCTTTCAAAATCACGCATATAGGAAATCAAGGCAGTATATTCCTTTACTTCATATCCATCTTCTGTTTTTAATATTGCTTTATCAGGATCTGTGATTTCCTTCTGATTTTCATCATAGAATGTTACAGATAACTTCCCACTCGTTATATCATTTAATCTCTTTAAGCGTTCTGCCACTTCAAGATTTGTAATAACCGGATAATATGCATCATTATCTACCGGTACATAGTAATCAGAAACAGCTTTGACATATACTTCTTCAACATGATTATAATCCATGCGGTAATCCGAATAATCATATTTCATGCCACTGAAGAACATCTGTTCTGCCGGATCATCTGTCTTGCCTACAGTCGCATCATATTCCGCTAATTTTCTTAAATCAGATCCCTTTAAGAATAACAATACAAGAGATGTACCATTGGATCCATCTGTACCAACTCCATTACCGACAACGTTATATACATCTGAGGCATTGATATCTCCTTCATAGAAGGTATCATTAATCATTCCCTTTACCGCAATACCAACTGCATTTTCACGGATACCAGGTGTTTCATTACGGATGGCTGTAATCTCTGGCGCTTCAGATGGTTCTGATGTAGCTGTCGCTTCTTTGGTTTCTTCTGGAGCTGAAGAAGCCTGTGCTTCTGCTTTTTCAGACTGTTTCTGCTGTTCTTTTTCAATCGCATCCTCCAGCCTTTCCGCACGATCCTGTGACCATTCAGAGTACCAGTTTTCATACCAGTCACTGTATGCATTTGCGAAAGCATCTGCGACTAAGTCACCGGTATTATTACCAGTTAATCCGGTATAGTTTTTGGAAATCGGGTCGAAGTTAAAACTGCTTTGGACAACTGTATCATTTATCTGAATATCATATGGACTGAATAAATCTTCCTGTACCTTCTTCTGATATTCACTTATGGCATCATCAATACTCTGATCCTTTTCACCATCTGTATTGATCTGTACCAGATGATAATCAATGTTCTTACTGTCATAATCAACATCTACGACTCCAAGATTTTCTCCATAACAGCCGGTGCTTACGATGGAAGTATCATTGACTGTTTCCGGTTTTTTAAATGCATTATGATTATGACCGCTGATAATCAGATCAATACCATCTACAGATGAGGCAATCTCTTCTACAGCACTGTCATCTGTTTCCTCAATGTTACCGCCATGAACAAGACCAATGATATAATCAGCCCCTTCATCCTCCAGATCCTTTACGGCATTTCTCGCGGCTTTTCTGGCTCTTGAAAAAGATACATCACCAAGATCAGGGATCTCTTTAGCCGTATCATCTGTAATAACCGAGAAGATGCCTACTTTAATGCCATTCTTATCAATAATCCTGGTTGTCTTGCCTTTACGGTTCATGGCTTTTTCAAGCTTTTCAGAACCACTGTCATCGCCGTATTCAATATTGGAAGCTATGACATCAGGCGCATTATCCGCATGATTCAGCATCTCTGCCAGGGATGACGTCCCATAGTCAAACTCAGCATCACCCAGGGCAACCGCGTCATATCCCATCTTACCCATTAAGGTCAGATCAGGTGCTTCATCTTCAAATAATTCATTGAATACACCACCAGTAGAGAAATCACCGCCATCTAAAACAATCGTATTGTCATTACGGTTATCCTCTATTGCCTTGGCCAGATACGCATATCCGCCTGCACGGGTTACAGTATTATCAGACTGTACCATACTGGAAGAAAGAATACGGTCATGTAAATCATTTGTAAAAAGAATACGCAGATCAGAAGAAGTACTATCTTCTTCATCAGCGTATATGGTATTTACGCTGGGAATACTGCATGTTAATGCAAGTCCCAGAATCATCGGAATCACTTTTTTCATAAAAATCCCCTTGCCTAAGCATTATATCATTTCACTTATGCAATTCCTTATGAAACAAAAGAAAATACCATGCATTACACTGCATGGTAGAAAAGAATAATATCCTGATAGGAACCATCCGGCATATGGAAGCCATCTGGTACCGTGCCTATCTTTGCAAAACCAAGTCTTTTATATAAGTGAATGGCATGAATGTTATTGCTGACAACTGCATTAAACTGTAATATCCGGAACCCCTTTTCATGTGACATCCTTAAACAATCCTTCACAAGCTTTTCTCCGATATGTTCTCCTCTGATATCTTTTCTGACTGCATAAGACGCATTAGCAATATGTCCGCATCTGCCCACATTATTCGGATGCAGAATATACATACCTGCTATTTCATTGGTATCTTTATCTACAGCTGTACCTGTATAGGTCTGATTTTTAAAGAAGGCATCAGCGTCTTTATAAGATAATGGCTTTTCCTGTGGGAATGCATTGTCATCTTCTACTACCTGATTCCATATATCTGTGACTGCTTTATTATCACTATGCAAGTATTCTCTGATTTCTATATACATAAAACCCTCTTTTTCTTAGAGAATTATTAGCTTACTATGTGAATCTATGAAATAATAAGTACAGATAAATATCAGAGGTTTATCATATGAATATCATGCGTAAGAAGGCAGAACAGGCTGCCATTTGTTACAAAGACCTGAAGGAAAAGACCGGATTATATCCGAATATTCCGGTTATTTTCAATGTATCACCAGAACGTAAGAACCAGTTTCTCAAAGCTTGTTTTACCCATAATCCATTCCCGGGTGTATTAAAACCGGTATTACTGAAACTGCGCCTGGAGGCAGTCAACCGCTTGTTTGAAGATGAGAATGTATTACAGACAGGACCAGCCGCTGCTGTACTTGCCTTAGATGCGGCAATGGCCGAAAGCATTGGTCAGATGCGTAACCCGGATCATAAGCCATTACCGGTTATATGTGATACAGCCTTTGCCGGTTTACAGGTTATCAGACTGTATATGTGTGCCTATGAAGGAAACAAGGAATTCACAGACAGCAGATATAAGAGTGCTATCCGGGTAGATAATGCCTTAAATGGAAGTTTCTATAAATATAAGACAGCAGACAACCGTTTATTCTCTGCCCATGTTTACTATGAATCACAGAAAAGAAAGATCATGAAGACATTGGGTATTGAGAAAGATCCGGATCAGTTTGTCTTTACATCCCTGCCAATAGATAAGATTACTACAGCGAAAGCTATTTCCAAATGGAATGCAGAAGAGTTAGAAGAACAGGTTTTTAAAGATGGTGCCTGCGGCTGTATGTTACGGACAAGAGATGAATGGGATCATACTGATGTAGGTAAGGCTGTTAATGAAATGCCTTTATACAGATTAACAAAGACGGCAGATACAGAAAAGAAATCCTTTGGATCATATGATCCAAAGAAAGGTCCTTTGTCTGGTATTAAAGTACTGGATCTGACCCATATCATTGCCGGACCAGCCTGCACAAGATTACTTGCAGAACAGGGTGCTGATGTATTGATGATAAGACGTGGTAAGTTCATGCATCAGGAACAGGCAATGCTTGAATTAGATGGATGGGCAGGCAAGCATTCCATCCAGCTAGACTTTAATATTCCTGATCAGTTAGAAAAAGCAAAACAGTTAGTCAAAGAGGCAGATATTGTTATCTCATCCTATCAGGATGGATGTCTGGATCACTTTGGTCTGGGTATCGATGACATACATAAGCTCAATCCAAATGTCATCTATGGATCTTTGGTATGTTTCTCTGATACTGTCTGGAGACAAAGACCGGGATGGGCACCTTGTGCAGAAGATATTACCGGTTTATCTGTACGCAATGGTTCCAGGGAACATCCGGTCAATCTGAATGGTGTTCCATTAGACTATATCCCGGGTATGATTCTTGTATCAGGTATATTGAAAGCTTTATCTCTGCAGATGAAAGAAGGAGGAAGCTATACTGTTACAGGTTCTTTAACAAGAGGCGGCGTATGGCTTCATGAATGCACGGATCTCTATGAAAGAAATATACCGGCAGATGATAAGGATGTATTAATCAGAGAAGATATTGATGAAAAAGCATGGCATTCTGTATTCCATAAGATTACAGGTAATGCAGTAGGTACTGTATACTTCCCATCTCCTGCCGCAGTAACAGATGAAACAGACTACATGTTCCATAACATGCAGTTTGATGATGCAAACAAAGATTTCAGGAAATCATCATAAAGTGCTGACATTGTCACTATGACAAAAGACATAACATCCGGCAATGTACCAAAACTAATGTTATCCTTTACGATTCCAGTAGTTCTGGGGAATCTTCTGCAGTTAATGTATAACGCCGCAGATTCCATCATTGTCGGACATTTTGTATTCGCATGGGTAAATCTGATTGGATGGATTGTGATGTTACTAACGGAAGTACCGTTGTTAATAGAAAGTACAAAACAGCAGCTTCATTACTGATACAGCATGATCCAGCCTGTATTTCTGACATAGATACCTTGACCGACTGTCTTCTTCCTGCTTGTAACAGTACAGGTCAATGGAGTTCCATCTGAAGTATATGTATATGTAATCGTACGATTACCACTGTAAGGATCCGGATTCAGATTATCGGTTATCTTTCCGGATTCTTTTACTTTGGTAAGATTACCATCTTTATCATAGCTGTATGTAATCTTTCCTTTTTTCTTATCTTTCTGGATATCAATCTCTTTTAACTGTTTCTTATCATAAGAATATGTGTAAGTATATGTTCCATCATCTGTATCTCTGCTTATGGTATATAACTGATTATTCTTATAACTATAAGATTCCTTCATCTCACTGTCATCGGATTGTATAACTGCAGAAACAGGTTTCTGATTACTCATCTGATACGACCATGTATATGTATCTGTTTCATAGCCATCATAGATGGTCTTCATTGAAAGAAGATTATTATCCATTACTTCTGATATGGCATTGTACTGTATCGGACTGTCTTCACTGTAAAGCCAGTTTACCGTAATAGTTCCATCTGTCGGAATATCTTTGACGATAGTCTTTTTGGCACCATCTACGGTATATTCTTCCATTCTGGAAATATGTCCCTTCTTGTAGAAAATATCCACCTGATACAGTCTGTCTCCATTATCATCATAGAAACTGGCTGTCACTGGTCTTCCATACTTATCATAAACAGCACCAGATGACTTATCTGTAAATGTACCATCTTCACTCTTAACTGCCTGTAAACGGATATAGGTATATTCATTCTGTACAAGACTATAGGATTTCTTTAAGCAGGATTCTGCCTTGTCTGTATCAGAATCTTTTAATGCCTGATCCGCACATTTTTCATATGCTTTTACTAAATCTTTCTTTGCGGTATTGGAATCAGAATGATTATCCAGATATTCTTCTAAAGTGGTAACAGCTTCATTGTATTGTCCATTACCATAATAGGCTTCCCCTAACTTTAAAAGTACATCTTCATTACCATGACCAAACTTCTCGGCATCCTGTAAAGCTGTAACAGCACCTTTATAGTTCTTCTGATCTAATAAAGAAACACCACCATCATACTGGGTATTACCATAGCTTCTTGTGCCGAAGAATACACCTAAAACTATCGCAACAATAACAGCTATGACGATCTGTACTTTCACTTTCCAGGATAGCTTATGTTCTGTTTTCTTTGTCTTTTCTTTTTTATCTTTCTTATTTTTTTCTTTCTTTTCAGGTTTTTTAGTTTCAACAATGTGTGGTTTTACATTTCTTGCAGGTTTCCCCTGTGCTTTGTTATAAGCATCCTGTAAGAGTCCTTTGACATAATCTTCAGAAATAGATAATTCAGAAGCGATATCTGAAACAGAAAGTTTCTCTGTACAATGCATTAATGATACAATTCTTTCTTCATAATCCATTGCGTTTAACTGTGTATCCCAATCTGTTAATTCTTCTAATACTGGTGAGGTATCATCTGAAACAACGATATCTTTAAAAAGCGGATATCTTTCCTGAATCCATGCAATAGATGCTTTTCTGACTTCTTTATTGTTTGAGGCATTCTGACTGATTGTTTCTGCGGCAGTCTTACTGCCTGTATACGCAAAAGCAAGCTTCTCTGATTCTTCTACAGGCACTTTTTCTACCGGCAGTTCTTCCCCGCATCCACCGCAGAATACTGCATCATCTTTATTTTCAAATCCACAATACGGACATTTCTTCATAAGTTTATTTCTTTCTTTTATTCATCATAAAAGAAAAGACTGTAATGTAAACAGTCCTTTCTGAAATTAATAGATAAACTTTTCGACAATGATCTCAGCTCTGCCAAGATTAATTCTGTCTCCTTCATGAAGACGTGCCTTGCCAAGAGATGGAAGCTTGACTCCATTGAGGTATGTACCATTATGTTCAGATACATCTTCAATGTAGAGATTACCATTGTTCTCCACAAATCTTGCATGCTTTCTGGAAACAGCCGGTTCACTGACAACAAGATCACATGACATGGATTCTCTGCCGATCAGGCAAGGTAATCTTGTAATCTCTTTCTCCCATACCTGATCACCAATCGATACTTTCACAAGTACACCAAGCAGCTTTCTGTTCTGATTTGTTGTCCACGGAACATCCAGAGTCTGCTCTAATGGTCTTGTCTCAGGTGCTGGCTGCGGCTGAACAGGAGGTCTCTGCATAGCCTCTGTCTCCTGTACAGCAGGCTGTTCTACTCTGCGTGGCTGTGGGGCAGGTCCAGGTGCAGCAGCATTTCTCTTCTTTCCAGCAGGTGGAATCTCTCTGCCAGAATCATCAATGTAATATGTATTTCTGCGTATACCAAGTGCGATCACCGCAATACCAAGAACCAGGACCATACCCAGTAATACATATATAATCAGCTTATCAATTTCAGGATCGTTAAACATATCTATTCCCCCGTTATAGCTACTATCATACAACAAAACGACATGTATGTGCCATCAGCTGCGCTTTGTTTCATTAACTGCATCATAAATTACATTCTTTGAAACACCTGTTTTTAAAGAAGCTTCCTTGATCGCATCTCTTGTACTCATACCAGCCTGTACAGATGTCTGTACCATGTTAAGAATCATGGAAAGATCTATCTCATCCTTCTTGTTTTCATGATTTCCATCCATGATGATAACCATCTCACCCTTGAGATCATCTGATACTTCTATCATCTCTGAAACAGTTCCTCTTAAGAACTCTTCATGGACTTTGGTTAATTCCCTGGCAATCACACATTGTCTGTCCCCAAGAATATCCAGACAGCTTGTTAACATCTTTTTGATACGATGCGGTGCTTCATAGAAAATCATTGTCATCGGATAATCCTGATATAACTGCAGTTTCTTATTACGGTCTGTATTATTCTGCGGTAAGAAACCTATAAAGATAAACGGTTGTGCCACTAAGCCAGAAGCTACCAGCCCATCCAGGAAAGCAGAAGGTCCGGATACAGGGACAACATTGTATCCTGCCTCCGTAATTTCAAAGACTACTCTCTGACCCGGATCGTTGATTAACGGATAGCCGGCATCGGATATCAATGCGACATTCTTTTCTTCTTCCAATAACTGAAGGATACCCTTCGCACTGCTTTCTTCATTAAAGTTATGATAGGCAATCAGTTTTTTGGAAATATTGAAATGCTTTAACATGGTTCCGCTTGTACGTGTATCTTCACAGGCAATAACATCCACCTGGTTCAATACTTCCAGTGCTCTTGGACTCATCTCAGAAAGATTACCGATAGGAGTAGGAACCAGAAACAGGGTAGGCTTGTTATTCTCGAACGATTTCTGTCTCTTCACTTTTCTTCCTTCTTCTTTCCAAATGTTCTGACTGTAACATTCTTGCCTTCCGGACGCTTTTCTTCATGTCTTGGATTTCTTCTTGGATTAGGTTTCTTATGCTTGTTATCTGTATTTGCCTTCTTGCCAAAGGAACGTACTTCTTTCTTAGGTTCTTCCCTGGCAGATGTTTCCAGGTCATAAGAAACATGATTGTTTTTGGAAGTATCCTCATGGGCATTGTTATGAACTGTTTTTCTGACATTCTTATGTCCATCCGGATTCTTTCTGGAATTCATGACAACACCCTTGCGCGGGATAGCCTTTTCCCTTAAATCCTCTAATGTCACAAAGACAACATCATCACGATTTTCAAGCTTGGCTTCATCAGACATGACATTCATGCTGGTGATACGGTATATATCACCTTCATATTCTACCTGACTGCCCATCTTAGGAAGACCCTTGGTCATTTCTCTGTAATCAGCATCTTCATACTTTAAGCAGCACTTCAGCTTTCCGCACATACCGCTTAATTTATCAATATTCAAGGCCAGCAGCTGGTTCTTTGCCATATTAATCGATATGACATCAAAGTGTGACTTGAATCTGGAACAGCATAATTCCATACCGCACGTACCAAGACCACCTGTCATCTTGGCCTTGTCTCTTTCACCAATCTGACGCAATTCAATCCGGCAATGGAGCTTTGAACCTAATCTTTTCAGCAATTCTCTGAAGTCTACCCTCTGATCTGCCAGGTATACAAATAAGATCTTGGATCTGTCTAATGTATACTGTGCACTTAATAAATGCATATCCAGATTTAAGCCTTTTATCTCTTCATTGCATATATCAAATGCTTCTTTTTCCTTTTCAAGATTATCTTTATAATCCTGATGATCAGATGCAGTTGCCTTTCTCAATACCGGACGGGTAGGCATTCTTAAAGAATATCTCTGTACAGATAAGGCATCTGCCTGTACCTGTCCCATTTCCATACCCTGTTGTGTCTCTACGACAACCCAGTCTTCTTTATGAAAATCATCCTGATAGCTGCCAAAGGAATATGGTTTCCCTTCTCCTCTGAATCTTACTACAACAGAATACGTATACTGTTCTGCAGTTACTTCTGTTTCTTTATCTTCATAAGCCATGCTCATTGTTATATTCCTCCAGTCTGTAGAACGTCTGATAGACGATCAGATGCAGATCATTGTATCGATTACAAAGATCTCTCTCTTCTGATGCTATACGGATCAATCCTACATAGTTTTCTTTATTCCCTGATGCACTCTTTACTGCATTATGATACCATGACGGTCCTTTATCACATCCAGTAATGACATCTTCACCATACTGCATTAAGAGACTCAGAAAGCCTCTGATCAGTATCATATTTTCTTTCTTTGCGGCTGTACTATCCTTCAGCTTAGACTTCCAGTTAGCTTCATAGTCAATGGTAAGCTCATCTCTGCGCATACCCTTCTGATTCAGATACTGTTCCAGCATACCTTTCATATTCTTATACAGAGAAGTAGTTTCACCATCCTGCATGAATGCGTCCAGATCACTTTCCTGCTGTATCACATGTGATACCAGATATGCCTCTTCTTCTGAGAAACCTTTCTTCACTGCCGTTTCTTCAAGATATGCATCATCTGCGGCCTTGAAGTTCAATACCGTACATCTGGATATAATCGTGGGTAATAAAGCATGAATATTATCTACCGTTAATATTGCCGTAATGCCTTTACCTGGCTCTTCCAGAAACTTAAGCATACTGTTCTGGGCTGCGACAGAAGCATTCTCTGCCCCATGAATCACATACACTCTCTGCCCATTTCCTTCTTCTGAGCTTGTCTTGGAAAAACGTTCCTGTATGGCATCCACATCTTCCTTGGATACCGGATACTTTGTCCCATCCAGATATATCAGATCTGCATGTTTTACCGGCTGTAATGCACCAGTTGTCTTTACTTCTTCTTTGGGATAAAAAGATTCATATATCCTCCGGCATGTATTGCATGATTCACATGCAAAATCATGCTTTACTTTGGGACACATGATAGTTTCAGCTAATAATACCGCTGCTTCTTTCTTTAAAGATCCTGTCTGTCCACAGAAAAGATAAGCACTGGATATCCTGTCATTCTTAATAGAATTATACAGTGCTTCATATACATTCTTTTCTCTGTCCTTAAGCATCTCCTTAAGCATCAAGGAGTCCTTTCACTGCTGTATAAGCTTCCTGAATAACTGTATCCACATCTCTTGATGCATCCACAATAATCATTCTGTCTCTATACTTTTCAATAACCTGCTTATATCCTTCATAGACCTTATCATGGAAATTCTCTGATTCCTGATCCAGTCTGTCCAGATAGTTTCTGTTGGCATTGATTCTTCTTAATCCTGTTTCCGCATCAATATTCAGGAATACAGTCTTATCAGGCATATGTCCTTCTATCGCAAACTGATTGATGGAATATACTGCATCAATACCAATGCCTCTGCCTACACCCTGATAGGCAAGAGAAGAATCAATAAAGCGATCACTGATTACTGTCTTTCCTGCATATAATGCAGGTAATACCTTTTCTACTAAATGCTGGCGTCTGCTTGCGGCATATAACAATGCCTCTGTACGTGGATCCATATCTGTATTCTCTGAATCTAAGATAACCCTGCGGATCTGTTCCGCTATATCAGAACCACCTGGTTCTCTTGTATAGACAACATCATAGCCTTCTTCCTGTAATCTTTTGCATACAGCTGTAGATACTGTTGTCTTACCACTTCCATCTGGTCCTTCAAATGTAATAAAAAGTCCTTTATTCATACGCTTTATTATAACATTCAAAAAAGACAGTAAGAGATATATTCTCCTGCTGTCCTAAGACTTGTCATGATTCCTAACAGTTACTACCTTATAGCATCTGTTATCAGCCATCCACTGTAATCTTTTATCAAAGATGTATAACACATCATCAATACCTTCAATAACCGAATATTCTCTTAGCCTCTTACTGTCTTCATCCTGAAGAGGTTCTTTCATCATCATTCGCCAATGACCATCTGCGATCCTTGCGGCATAGTTCAGATACTCTTTAAATGGCTTATTCTTATACCTGTCTTTCTGTATCACATACCAGCATCTGTCATGATCATAATAATACTGATAGCCTAATGCATTGATTGCCAAAGCAATACCTGTATAGTATCCATTCACTACTGGAAGATCATCTTCATGGGCATGGACATTCCTTTGAAAAGACTGATTTAATAATTCTTCCATTTTTCTGATTACTGTACCTGTATTCTTCATAGAAACAATTATCATAGGATGAAAGAAAGATAAGAGACAGTTATTTATCCTGTTCCATGAGGAACAGGTATAGTGAAACACTGTCAGTCAGCGTAATCACCACCAGATACATGAAAGTATTCTTCAAAGCTTTCAAATTCACCTTTACTGTATATCTTTTCAGACCATTCTTTACCTACATATCTGAAATGCCATGGTTCATAGGCATAGCCTGTAATATCCTGTTTACCCTTTGGATATCTCATGATAAAGCCATACTCATGGGCATGGTCTTTTAACCATTGCCCTTCCGGTGTATTCTCCATATCCTGCCTCAGATAAGCAGCCCCATCATGATCAGATATATCTAAAGCAAGTCCTGTCTGATGATCAGAATATCCAGGTCTTGATGAGATCGTATCAGCTGTCTCTACCCCATACTGCTGTACATAACCGTTATACAGTGTTTTCTGATAATCTTCACTTCTGTAACCAGAACCAGCAAGTAATGTCACACCATCATTTGCGGCAGCGGTGAACATTTCCTTTAAGGCATCCGCAGCTTCCTGTCTCATATATACGGTATTGCCATTGGTCTGAACATCCGGAATTACCAGATCATCTGGTACATATCCTTCTGGCAGAGGATGTTTCTTATTAGCCAGTAATAAAAGACTGTTTGTATCAGTAAACTCCGGATTCAACACACCATTTACTTCACCAGCATATGGTGTAGCGGCAGGTACTGGTGTTGCAGTTTCCTGTACCTTTTCCTTTGTATCCGCAGTCTCTTCTTTCTTCTTATTGTCTTTACCAAAGAATAAGTAACCTGCCAGGCCTATTACTACAAGAAACAATACAATACAGGTAATTAACAGCTTCTTAGTCATTTCTATAACTCCTGTCTGTTATTTAAAGAGATCTAATTTATCCAATGCTCTGATTAAAAACAGACCTAATACAGCCGCAATCACTTCTCCCAAGGCAACCCATGTACCGTTTATTAACATACCGGTCATGATATGTTCAGGCATATACAGTACAGCTAGTTCCATTCCTACAAAGAAGAAGTTCCATACTGCCGGCATAAGTGCTGATAATACCGGTATGTTTTTAACTCTGATATTTCTGAGCTTCCATGTACACCAGGCAGCTAAGAAGGTCGCTGTTGTTCCAATTACAGCATCCAGATATCCTGTAGGATTCAGACCCATGGAAGCACCAATCAGATTGCTTAAGAAACATCCAAGGGTAACCCCTGCAACAGAAGGCTTCCATATAATCGGCAGCATCGTTAACGCTTCCGATATTCTTACCTGCAGGTTACCGTAAGATAGTGGTGCCAGAACTAATGTGACAACTGTATAGATCGCAGCTGTCATCGCAATGCGGACTAATGTTTTAATATTCAATGAAATCATCTCCTTATTTTAATTAACGAGAGGTAGCCGCTACTCTCGGCCGTGAAACAGCGTATTTATTTTACCTTATTCACGCATTCCTGCAACAGTGATGTAAAATAATGATATGCCTAAGAAAATCAATCCCAGAACATTTATACCAACAATCATTCTTGTTATCCTGACAACTGTTTTATCTGTTGGGGCAGTCTATACACTGTTTCGGGCAATCAGAACATTCTACGAATTAAAGTATTCTCTGAATCTTGCTAATGAATCAGCATCCTTAAAAAATACCGCTTATCATGATGCGATAAGCGGGTGTCTGATGCTGGCAAGTGCATGCTGCTTTTTAACAGTGATACATGCCCTGCATACAGATTCAAAACATTAATGATGATTCTCAAGCATATATAAAACTATATGTGCACAATGTTCTGCGGCTTTCTTTTCAAATACATCATAGCTTTCTTCTACAGATTCATCTGCCTTATCAGAGATAGCTCTCATAATCACAAAAGGAATATTATTTAATACAGATGCCTGGGCTATGGCACATCCTTCCATCTCTGTACAATCCGCATGGAATGTATCTCTGATCCATTCTTTCTTATCCTTTGTACATACAAACTGGTCCCCTGAAGCGATTCTTCCAGAGAATGGCTTTACATCAGGGGCAGCTTTTTTTACTGCCTCTATTGCTTCAAGTTGAAGATCCTTATCTGCCTCATAGAACAGATGACCTGACTGCGGTAATTCTCCTAATGCATAGCCAAAGTTCACTGCATTAACATCATGATAGACTGCATCCTTAGATACAACGATATCACCTATATTGATATCGTTATTCAAAGATCCGGCAACACCGGTATTAATAATATGAGTTACATGAAATACATCATGCAGTACCTGTACACTCATACCAGCTCTTACTTTACCTACACCGCACTGTACTACTACACATGCTATATTCCCTATATACCCTTCACAATATTCTTGTGAAGCTATTACCTTCTTATCTGTTATATGCATAGAAGACTTTAATAAAGCAGTCTCTACATCCATAGCACCTATAATTCCAAATTTCACACTCATATGTTTTCCTTTCATAATCTTTTTCTTTATATGGCATATATCCTATCAAAAAAATTGACTTTCTTCAGAAATTTTGAGGGTTTTGCATTTTCTTCGGCAATACATATACAGAAGCCTTAACTATGGAAGGAGGATCTCTTTTTAAAATTACTGGCATAGAGCACCAGTGATTTTAATTATTCAGGATAATGCATATGTGCATCATCAATATTTGATAATGTGTTATGCAGATATCTGTATGCCCACCATTTGGCATGCCCTAGATTCTGATCCAGATAGTTGCCGCATTCATCTGGTTTAGCTCCAGGAATATCACCTTCAAAATTCAGAATGAACGTAAACATTCTTGTGATGACATCAATGATATCTTTTGATTCCAGGTCACCCGCAAAGATCACATAGAATCCTGTACGGCATCCCATTGGGCCAAAGTATACGGTTCTGTCTTTCCACTCCGGATCGTTGCGTAAGAAAGTAGCGCCGAGATGTTCTATTGTATGTACTTCGGCTGTATTCATAACTGGTTCTCTGTTAGGAGCTGTCAGTCTTAAATCAAATGTTGTTAGTACTTCTTTGCCTACTTTGTCTTTACGGGATACGTATACACCCGGTTCCAGCTTTAAATGATTCACTGTAAAACTTGCTATTTTATCCATATGTATGTTCCTCAGATCTTTCCTCTGTTTTTAAATTCCTTAACCATAAAAGTCATGCATATTGTTTTTGAGTCATGTACTTCACCTGAAACAATCTTATCGGTTATTTCATCCAATGTCAGTTCAGACACATTGATATATTCATCTGAATCCAGGTGCTGTCCTAAAAACTTACCCTTCTTTGCATAATACATGCCTATTGTTTCTGTATCATAGGCAGGGGTTGGATAAATCTCTCCCAGATATACCCAGTCTGTCCCTTCATAACCTGTCTCTTCCACGATCTCTCTTTTGGCAGTTAACAGATCATCTTCACCCTTTTCACGCTTTCCGGCAGGATACTCTAATGTAATGCCCTCTTGTGCATAACGCCATTGTGTCACAAAGAAGAACTTGCCATTCTCATCTTCCAGAGCTATTCCTACACCGCCGGGATGTTCTACTACTTCTCTTGGGACCATCTGTCCATCCGGCATCTCTGCCTTGTCTTTTCTGACTTTGATAATATCTCCTTCAAACAGATATTCTTTATGCAGTGTTTTTTCATTCAGATCATCCATATGTATTATCTCCTGCTAAAATATTGATTACAGAAAGAAGAATATACCAAATGCATAAAAAAGTATACTTTGCCGGATCTATACGCGGTGGTCAGGATGATACCGAAAGATACCACCGTATGATTGAACACATTAAGAAAACAGATACTGTATTAACCGAACATGTAGGAGACTTATCATTATCTGCCTTTGAACAGGGAAATCATGATAAAGAGATCTATGATCAGGATACTGCCTGGTTAAGGGAATGTGATCTTGTAATCGCAGAATGTACACACCCTTCCCTAGGTGTAGGCTATGAATTAGCTTATGCAGAAAGATACAGCAAACCTGTATATATCTTCTATCGTCATGCTGAAACAGAATTAAGTGCCATGTTAACAGGTGATCCATACTTTCATATCCATGCATATACAGATGAAAAAGAACTCTTTGAAAGAATTGATGAAATTCTCTCATGAGTTCTTTTCTTATAAGTCTAATGGTTTTGTATATTTGGCAAGTGTAAACCCTCTTCCATGTACTTCATTAATCTCTTCTACAGAAGAGAATGAAGAAGGGTCTGCATCTTTTATAATTCTCTGTACTTTGGACAGATTCTTTTTATTAATAATGGTTTCACATGCCAGTTCATGTTTCTGATCAAGCCCTGTCACAATCTGATACATGGTAACACCTATATCAGCCTTTAATAATGCCTTGCGTATTTCTTCATAATGTGAAGATATAACTGTTACTCTTACCTTCTGATTTCCTAACATTAATACCCAGTCAATCATATGAGACGTACATAATGTATAGATAATGCCATAGAAGATCCGGTCTGCCGGATTAAACAGAAGCTGGCTTAACATGATAATGCCATCTGAAAGGTTAAGTGCAGTACCTACAGACATATGCATATACTTATGCATTACTACACACAGGATATCCGTACCACCACTGGAAGCTTCGGCAAGCATGATCATACCTATCCCGGCACCACCGCATAATCCACCGATTACTGATGCCAGCATAGGATCATTGCATACATGCGTTAAAGCAGGTATGTTTTCAAACATACCTAATAACAATGGATACAGAACGGAAGATAATACCGATCCTATCATCAGTTCCTTATTCACCATAAAGTATGCCATAATCAGAAAGATCACATTCAGGAAACCGGTAATAACAGCCATATCCATATGAATAAAATGACCGATAATCAGAGATAATCCGGCTGCCCCACCGAATATCAGATTATTCGGCATCGCAAATACATCTATCGCAAAGGCAAGCAATCCTGTCCCTGCTGTCACAAGAAATATATATCTGAGTTTATTCAACATGTTTTACTCCAAAACATCATTAACATACCACAATTATCCATTTCATGTTTTGACATTATGCATTCTGAACCTATAATGATGATGTTAGATATAACTAACAAGGAGTGTATTATGACCGCTAGTACAGCAATTATATTGATTATTCTCGTTATTATTGTAGTTTTTGGCATTGTATGGGGTGCCAGGCATTATAAGAACGAAGATCATTTCAACTGAGTATGGAATATTTCATACTTTTTTAATGCCTGTTATGATTACCCTATGAGTGAACTACTCGGCTACAAGTAACCGAGCTTCAAAGCGGCATAAGCCGCTTTTCTTTTTCCTGTGTTTCCAGACTGTCAGGAATGTTTCCGTATCTCACAGTTACCC
>DXZE01000021.1:6564-33469 GCA_019415435.1 Erysipelotrichaceae bacterium | reverse complement strand
GGATTATTATACAAATTACGCTTTCATCTCGGCCATTGAATGGCCGAGGATTCCCGCTTTTGTTCCTAAAGCATATGCCCAGCTTGTTTATGATGAAATACAGAAGGATATCATTGACTGGAAATGGTTTATTTGCGGGGATCCAAACAAGGCATGAGTACGGAAATATAGTATAACGGGATTCTTAAACAGACTCTCGTTTTTTAATGATTCATAACTTTCTGAAAATATTCTTTGTAAAAAACATCATATGTATGCATGTAAATCAGAATCTTATATTTTGCTTTGTTTATGCTGTAAATGCACTTGTTTGTAATACGCAAACAAATATTTTTATGAAAGAAGTTACATTTTAAAAGTGTATATATTTACAATTTCACATGAAAGAGTCATGAAAAAACTTGCAATGTGTTTACATCGTGAATAAAATACAAAGTATATTTCTTGAAGGGAGGAAATATTATGAACTGGAAAAAGCCATTTGCATTTGTAATGGCAGGAGCCATGCTGGCTGGTTGCAGCAGCGGTGGTTCCGGAAGTACAGCCAGCGGAGGTTCTTCGTCTGGCAACAGCATTACAGTAGCTCTGGATGCTGATTTGACAACAATGGACTATGATGTAGCAACCGATGGCAACTCATTTATCATGCAGACCATGTGCGAAGCTGGTCTTGTAGAACTGGACGACAAGGGACAGCCTCAGCCTGATCTGGCTGAAAGCTGGGATAAGAGTGAAGATGGAAAGACATATACATTCCATTTAAGAGATGGACTAAAATGGTCCAATGGTGATGATCTGACAGCGAATGACTTCGTCTATGGCTGGCAGAGACTGGTATCACCAGATCTTGCATCAGAATATAATTTCATTATGACAACAATCGGCGTTACAAACGCAGCCGATGTTACAGCCGGCACAAAGGATCTGTCTGAATTAGGTGTTGAAGCTCCAGACGATAAGACATTCGTTGTACATCTGGATCAGCCTTGCGGATTCTTACTTGGTCTGATGGCATTCCCATCCTTCTTCCCTGTTAACCAGAAGTTCTATGAAGAAAAGGGAGACCAGTATGCGGTCGGCGGTGTCGATGATCTGGTCTATTGCGGCCCTTATACAATGACAGAATGGGAACAGGGCAACCATTATACATTTGAAAAGAACAAGGATTACTGGAACGCAGATGATATCAAGACTAATAAGGTCACATTCCAATTCCAGCAGGATACACAGACAGCTATGCTGGCATTCCAGCAGGGTGAAATGGATGTTGTAAAGCTTGCTTCTGAACAGGTTGATGCTTACAAGGGTGAAGATGGATTCACAACCCGTCTGACAGGCTATGCTTGGAGACTTGACTACAACACAACATATGAACCATTACAGAACAAGGATCTGCGTGAAGCAATCTTCAAGGCAATTGATCGTAAGACAATTACTGATGATGTGCTGAAGGATGGTTCCGTTCCTGCTGAAGGATTCATTCCTCAGGAATTCGCTTATGGACCAGATGGCAAGGATTATCGTGAGACAGCTGGTACATTAATTGAACCAACAGCTGATACAGATGGCGCTGAAGCAGCTTATGAAAAGGCTAAGGCAGCTCTGGGCGGCGATGTAACATTAGTTCTGATTTATGAAGATTCTGAAGCTTCCAAGGCAGTAGCTGAGAACCTGCAGGATCAGATCCAGAAGGCATTACCTGGTATCAAGATTGAAATGAACCAGACAACAAAGAAGGCAAGACTGGATGCTATGGATTCCAGAGATACAAAACAGTATCAGCTTGGCTTAACACGTTGGGGACCAGACTATGCAGATCCTCAGACATATCTCGATCTGTTCAAGTCCGATACATCTGGTTATGATGCTAAGAACGTTACTTACTACAATGACGATTATGATGCATTAATGAATAAGGCTGAAACAGGCGCTGATTCCAAAGATGCTGAGAAGCGCTGGGCAGACCTGGTTGAAGCTGAAAAGATGCTTCTTGACGATTATGCAATGTGCCCAATTTACCAGAACGGCGGTGCTATGATGATCAACCCTAAGGTTTCCGGAATTGAATTCCACAACGCTGGTGTTGATAACTACCGTCATATGGTTAAAAAGGCTTAATGTGATTCATGCCAAAACCTTGTAATAGAGCGGGCAACCGCTCTATTACTTGTTTTATCAGTAAGTTTTCTCTGATTAGAAAGGATTTGCAATATGTCAAAATATATCATAAAGCGTGTTCTGATCAGTATTCTGACTCTTGTTGTCATTATTTTCCTGTTGTTTCTGATGCTGGACTTTATGCCTGGTTCTCCATTCAACGATGAAAAACTGACAGAGGTACAGAAGGCTGCATTATATGCAAAGTACGGACTCGATCAGCCGTTCTTTATACGCTTTCTTAAATATCTGGGCAATATGCTTCATGGCGATCTCGGGGTTTCTTACGTCCTTGCCAAAAACAGAAGTGTATCCAGTCTGCTGGCTCAGCCTTTACTGCTTTCTATCCGTATTGGTGGTCAGGCATTCATTCTTGGTGCTATCTTAGGTCTTCTGCTTGGTATAGCTGCTGCTTTAAACCATAACACATGGATAGACTCGTTGTGTTCGGTTATATCGATTATCGGTGTATCTGTTCCTTCTTATGTCTTTGCATTGTTACTAGCTTATTTTGTAGGCTTCAAGCTCAAATGGGCACCGATTCTGTATAGTTCCGCAAAACCATTTGCTTCATCTGTTCTTCCAACCATTGCCCTGGCAATGTTTCCAATGGCGAATGTATCCCGATTTACCAGATCTGAAATGATTGATGTACTTGGTTCTGATTACATTCTGCTTGTAGAAGCAAAAGGTGTTAAGGAAAAGGATCTGATTGTACATCATGCTTTAAGAAATACAATGATTCCTTTAATTACTATCATGGGACCTATCCTTGTTAATCTGTTAACCGGATCCATGGTTGTTGAAAAGGTATTCGGTATTCCTGGTATTGGTATGCAGATGGTTCAGGCTATTCAGTCTAATGACTATAACGTTGTTATTGCCTGTGCCTTTGTATACTCTGCTATGTATATCGTTATGATGTTAATCATTGATATTCTCTATGGTGTCATTGACCCACGTATTCGTGTCGCAAAGGGGGACAATTGATATGACGGAAATTCATACACAGAAACCAGTTCTCACAAATGAAATTGTGGATGACTTTACGGCAGATGATTTTGTCTTTGTACAGCGTGACGAACGTCTGACAGATAAGGTTTATGAAGCAACATCCTATGCCAGGGATGTATGGATGCACTTTAAAAAGAATAAAGGTGCTGTTGTTGGGGCAGTGATCATTGTTATTATTGCTTTATTTGCAATATTCGGACCAATGTTCTCTGGTTACAATGGCACAGATATCCAGCAGGCACAGCAGTCTCTGCCACCACGTATTCCGGGTCTGGAAAAGCTGGGAATATTCAGTGGTACAGAAAAGGGTGTCAATGTCTATGCACAAAGAAGCTTTGACAGTCTGTATCACTGGTTTGGTACAGATACCAATGGCCGTGACTTGTTTACAAGAGTATGGGAAGGTACAAGAGTATCTCTTATTATCGCTCTTGTTGCAGCTGCGATTGATATTGTCATCGGTATGTCATATGGTCTTATTTCCGGTTACTTTGGCGGTAAGGTTGATATGATCATGCAGCGTATTGCCGAGGTATTAAATGGTATTCCTACACTTGTTGCAGTAACATTACTTTCCTTAATTCTGCCTGGCGGCATGGTTTCCATCATCTTTGCATTGATGATTACCGGGTGGATCGGCATGTCCAGAATCGCCCGTGCAGAAATGCTGAAATTAAAGGAATCTGAATATGTTCTTGCTTCAAGAACATTAGGTGCCAGGTCATTCTCTATTATATTCAAGGATATTATGCCAAACATCTTCGGACAGTTAATCATCATGTCCATGTTCTCTATTCCTAATGCAATCTTTACGGAAGCTTTCCTTTCCTTCGTAGGTTTAGGTATCCAGGCTCCAGAGGCTTCATTAGGTTCCCTGATATCTGATGGATATAAGTCTATGACAGTTCATCCGTTTATCATGATTTTCCCGATTATTGTATTAGCTTTACTGATGTTGAGTTTCAACCTGTTTGCGGATGGTATCCGTGATGCGTTTGATCCTAACCAGAAACAGAGCTGAGGAGGTTATGCATGTCAGAAAAAAGAGAAAAAAAAGATAACGTTCTGAAAATCCGTGACCTGAATATATCTTTCGAAACATCAGCCGGAAGGATTAATGCAATCCGTGGTGTCAGAATGGACTTATTCAAAGGTGAAACAATTGCCATTGTCGGTGAGTCTGGTTCTGGTAAATCAGTTACGGTTAAGACAATCATGGGTATTCTGGCTGGAAATGGAAGAATTGATTCCGGCAGTATTGAATACACATTTACTAATGAGAAGGGTGAAAGAGAAACGGTCGATATGACCAAGCTTTCACAGAAAGAAATCCGTTATCGTTTCAATGGACGTTATATTGCCATGGTCTTCCAGGATCCAATGACATCTCTGGATCCAACCATGACCATTGGCAAGCAGATTATGGAACCGATCATCCTGCATGAAAAGGCAAGTAAGGAAGAAGCCGCAAAGAGAGCTTTGAAGCTTCTGGAAGAAGTCGGTATTGAAAATCCTGAAAAGAGATTTAAGGAATATCCGCACCAGTTATCCGGTGGTATGCGCCAGCGTGTCGTCATTGCAATTGCCTTAGCATGCAATCCGGATGTACTGATCTGTGATGAGCCTACTACTGCATTAGATGTTACGATTCAGGCAAAGATTCTTGAACTGATTAAGAAACTGCAGACTGAACATAATATTTCTGTTATTTACATTACGCATGACCTTGGTGTTGTCGCAAAGGTTGCGGACTATGTCGATGTCATGTATGCAGGCCGTATCATTGAAAAAGGTGATGTCAATGAAATCTTCTATGACCCCAGACACCCTTATACATGGGGTTTGTTAGCCTCCATGCCGGATACAGATACGGATTCCAAGCGTCTGTTTGCCATTCCAGGTACACCTCCAAACCTGTTGGAGAGAATCCAGGGTGATGCCTTCGCTCCTAGAAACCCATATGCCCTGGCTATTGACTACAAGGCCGAACCACCTATGTACAATGTTGGTGGAAAGCATCGTGTAGCTTCCTGGCTGTGTGATCCAAGAGCACCTAAGGTAGAGCTGCCGGAACAGTTGCGTGAAAGACTTGCCAAGATGAGAAAGGAGAGTGGACTTGCATGAGTAAAATTGATTACAATGCTAAACCTCTTCTTCATGTAGAAGGATTAAAACAGTATTTTAAAATATCCCGTACTTACACAACTAAGGCTGTTGATGGCATCAGCTTTGACATCTGGGAAGGTGAAACATATGGTCTTGTAGGTGAATCTGGTTCTGGTAAATCTACAACCGGAAGAGCTCTGATCAGACTGTATGATCCTACTGCTGGTAAGATTGACTTTGCGGGTCATGATATCAGTGGAAAGCTTTCCAAAGAAGATGAAGCATATCTGAGACAGAATATGCAGATGATTTTCCAGGATCCTATGGCATGTCTGAACCCAAGAAAAAAGGTTAAGGAAATCATTGCCCAGGGATTGGAAATTCATCATCTGTATAAGGACCAGAAGGATCTGGATGAAAAGGTCAATACCATGCTGGATAAGGTAGGCTTATCCCGTGAACATGCGACCAGATATCCATCCCAGTTCTCTGGCGGCCAGAGACAGCGTATTGGTATTGCAAGAGCTCTGATCATGAATCCTAAGCTTGTTATCGCTGATGAAGCTATTTCTGCATTGGATGTATCCATACAGGCACAGGTTGTCAACCTGATGAAAGATCTTCAGGATGAATTAGGCACAACCTATCTGTTTATTGCGCATGACTTATCTATGGTTAAGTACATTTCTGATCGAATTGGTGTAATGCATCTTGGCCATATTGTTGAAACGGGTACAACAGATGAAATCTTTGCAAATCCTGTTCATCCGTATACCCGTTCTCTTCTGAGCGCTATCCCGCATCCGAATCCTATCGTAGAGAAGAAGCGTGTTGCTCTGGAATATGATAAGGATAAAGAAGGTGTGGATTATACAAAGGGACATATTCATCAGTTAACAAAGACGCATGCTGTCTTGGCTACAGATGAAGAATTTGAAAAATGGTCCCGTGAGCATTACAAAGGATGATCATAAGGAAACCCGGCAACACGGGTTTTCTTTATGCCTTTATAAGAATCGTATCTGCTGTTTCTGATGCATAGTTGTGATACCATTTAGAAAGAAAGACAGAACATATGATAGATATTACATTACTTGGCACAGGCGGCACAGTTCCATTACCTGAGCGCTGGCTGACTTCTTTGCTTGTACGCTGGGAAGGACATGAGATGCTGATTGATTGTGGGGAAGGTACGCAGATTGCTTTACATGCACAGGGACTTTCTTGCCGTCATATTGATACGATTCTTTTAACCCATTTCCACGCTGACCATACAGCAGGATTGCCTGGTTTATTGTTGAGCATGGGAAAGGCAGACCGCACAGAACCAGTCACAATCATTGGTCCGGAAGGTCTGGAATCCGTATTGCAGGGTGTTTACCAGATCGCAAGATGGGTTCCCTTCGAATTAAAGTACATTGAATTAAAGAAGAATGAAGTTTCTTTTCAGATAGAGAATCTTATGGTTACAGCCTTTGGCTTAAAGCATTCCGTACCTTGTTATGGTTATGAAATGCAGTTATTCAGAAAAAGAAGATTTGATAAAGCCAAGGCAGAAAAGAATGAGGTTCCTATGAAACTATGGGGAACACTGCAGAAGGGGAATGAAGCAGAGTTAGATGGCAAGACCTATACCCCGGATATGGTTCTTGGAGATGTAAGAAAGGGTCTGAAGTTTACTTATGCAACAGACACAAGACCAGTCAAGGCTATTGCAGACCACTCTTTACATGCTGATCTTTTAATTACGGAAGGTATGTATGGAGACAATGAGAAGCTTGAAAAGGCTAAATTAAACAAGCATATGATGATGCAGGAAGCTGCAGCGATTGCAGCTAAGGCTGATGTCAGGGAACTATGGTTAACGCACTACAGTCCTTCGATGCCAGATCCCTGGCATTATAAGAATGAAGTCAGATCAATTTTTGACAACACCGTTATTTCTAAAGATGGTCAGCATACAGAGCTCTCCTTCGATAAAGAGGATAAATAAAATGTTTGATATTATCATTAATCCTGCCGGAGCATCAGGAAGATCTCTGAAATACTGGCAGAAGGCAGAAACTGTATTCCGCTCTTCCCATGTTCCTTATACAGTTCATTATTCTTCAGAAACAGAAAGTATCGCCAGTATTGTACGAAACCTGACATGTTCCCATGAAAACAGGAATCTTGTCATAGCGGGTGGCGATGGCACAATGAATCAGGCTGTTAACAGCCTGATGGACTTTGAACATACAAAGGTTGGCTTTCTTCCATGCGGCAGTGGCAATGATCTGGCCAGAGCACTGCATATGCCTTCAGATGCACTGGAGAATGCACAAAGGATATTACAGGGAACTGTCATACGCAGAATGGATGTAGGGGAAGTCATTTATCTTAACCGCAGTAACATTCTTCAGGATGAAGAACTTTCCGAAGATGGATTTGTACATCATCGTTTTCTGATTTCTACTGGTGCGGGATTCGATGCGGCTATCTGCCAGCAAGTGGCTGTTTCAAAGGCAAAGGAGGCATTAAACAAAGTCCATTTGGGTAAACTGATTTATATTGGCGTTGCTGTAAAACTGATTGCCCGTCAAAAGACAGTTCCAGCCTGGATTACCTTTGATGGCAAAACAAGAGAAGCAGACCGTATGTTACTAGCTGTCTGTATGAATGAACCATATGAAGGCGGAGGCTTTATGTTCTGCCCTAAAGCATCAGGAAATGATGGCAAATTAGACTATTGTTTTGGAGACTCAATATCTCATGCGGATTTCTTCAGAATATTCCCATATGCCTATAAAGGAAATCATGTGAAATTCAATGGTGTGTATACTGGCAGTATGAAAGAAATGGAAATCCGTACAGAAGAACCTGTCTGGATTCATACCGATGGGGAAGTGAGCTGTATGTCCAATCATGTAAGCATGCATTTATTAGACACAAAGCTTGCAATGATGAATTAAAAATACAGGCGTGGTATGATAGTAACTAATGAGTATTGGAGTTGTATATTACACAGAAATTAACTTGTTCTGTATCGCTATTTTGATGATACTGCATTTCCATGGTCTGATTGGCGTGCAGAAAGAGACAAGAAGATTACTGTCTTTTACGGTATCCTGGTCGATAATCAATATTCTGGCAGATATGCTTGTTAATCTGCTGAATGATCACATTCTGGCATTCAGTCCTTTCTGGTACATATTGATAAAAAGCATTTATTTCGTGTCGGCAGGCATGATGTGCTGGCGGTGGTATTGTTATGTATGTACTTTATGCAATGTATCTTTCATCAATAAAAAACATGCCTTAACAATCACAGGTATACCGGCTCTGTTACAGAATCTTCTGCTTGTGGTAAACATGATTCAAGGCATGCTGTTTACTTTTTCAGGGAATATGGAGTATACAAGAGGTCCTATGTTTCTGACGCTTTATGGCATAGATTTTCTGTATATTATTGCTTCTGAAGTGACATGTTTCTATTGTTACCATAAACCTGAAAATATGGATAATAAAAACAGAATGCGGATTGCCATATATTTTCCGATACTTCCTGCCATAGCTGGCATTGTACAGTACTTTCATCCATGGCTGCCTGTACTATGCGTAACGATCACATTTAATCTTGTCTTACTGTTCCTTGCGGAAACCGAGGATCAGATTTCTCAGGATCCTTTAACAAGATTAAATAACCGCAGAGAGTTTCTGCATGCGGTATTAAAGAGAATGGATAATCACAGCTATCCTTTGTATATGGCAATGATAGATGTGGATTGGTTTAAAAGAATCAATGATGTATATGGCCATATAGAAGGAGACAAGGCTATCCAGAGAGTAGCGGAAAGTCTCAAGGAAGCCTGTTCCTCACTTCGTAAAAGAGCGGTTATATGCCGCTTTGGCGGAGATGAGTTTGCCATATTATTTGAAACAAAAGATCCTTTGGAAATAGATAATGTGTTTCAAAAGATAAATCGTCTCTTAAAACTGAAAAAAGAACAAGATCAGGCTCCCTATGATATTTCTCTCAGTATAGGCATCAGTGCCTATACAGGAAAGGGAGAAAGTGTCAGGGCATTGGTCAATGAAGCTGATAAAAAACTGTATGAAAATAAGGAAAAACATCATACAGAAAGGCTGAAATGAAGCTAACTTTTCCTGATACTGCAGGTATAATGATCAATAACAGGATCGTACGACTATGAAAGATATGAATACAGATATTCTGAAACAACTGAATGAGATTACAGATCATGATGATAAGAATGCAGGGGCATTGCCTGACCGCATGGATATTATTGATGCCTTAAAGGAAATTCAGGTAGTGATGTTACCGGATTATTTCCATTTTCATGGCTTAAGTGTAGAAGATGCATTGAATCAGGCAGTCGAAACTCTGCATAAGGCAATTGATACTGTATATGCTTATCATAAGACTAAGGCAGATACAGATAAGATTATTACTTCATTTGTAGAGAGTATGCCGGATATAAAGAAGTTAATGATGACTGATATCCAGGCTATCTATGATGGAGATCCGGCAGCCAAAAGCAAGGCAGAAGTCATCTTATGTTATCCGGGTTTCTATGCCATTATGATTTACCGTATCGCTCATGTACTTTATGAGTTGAAAGTACCGTATATTCCCAGAGTCATGAGTGAATATGCCCATGGCAAGACCGGTATAGATATTAACCCTGGCGCAAAGATAGGCACCTATTTCTGCATCGATCATGGTACAGGTATTGTTGTAGGAGAAACAGCAGTTATCGGTGATCATGTCAAACTGTATCAGGGTGTTACAATCGGCGCAAAATCCTTTGAATTAGATGAGAACGGATTCCCGGTAAAAGGCGGCAAGAGGCATCCGAATATTGGTAATAATGTCATTGTTTATTCCAATGCGACGATTCTTGGCGGTGATACCTATATTGGTGATAACTGCATTATCGGTGGTTCTGTATGGTTAACGCATTCTGTAGAAGAAGGCAGAACCGTATACAATACCAAGAATGAACAATGCAAGGCATTCTTTAACGGGTTAGGTACACATCGTAAAGATGAAAAAGATAAAATAGAGACAAATTAAAAACACATCAGCTGTGATAAGCTGGTGTGTTTTTAGATGGTGTGCCCGATGAGGTTCGAACTCACAACCTTCGGCTTCGGAGGCCAACACTCTATCCAGTTGAGCTACGGGCACATGCACGGCTATAATCATAACACGTTTATGATATAATTCGTGCATGGATATGAATACGGAAAATATTAAGATTATTGTAGTAGATATTGATAACACGATTATTCCAAGTAGCAGTCAGGCTATCTCTGAAAGGTTAAGAGAAGACTTTCATAAGTCTATGGATAAAGGTATAAAAGTCATGATTAATACAGGCAGACACTATACCTTTTTACAGCCTTCTTTATTTAAAGATCTGCCTATGGATCTGATTGGTACTATCAATGGTGCCTGTGTTACAAGAAGAGATGGTTCGATTGTTGAAAAGCATCCTATGAAGAAAGAACATATGGAAGCTATCACAAAGATCTGTGAAGAAAATGGTATTGGTTTAGGCTTTAAGTTTGAAGACTGCATTGCGACCTATGCCAACCATCAGAAATTCATGGATGGCTATGTACAGAAAGGTGCACCATGGGAATCTTCTGTACTGGATTGCACAAAGACAAAGGATCATCATCTGAAACATGGTTATCCTTTAGGTACCTTTATCATTGGCGATGAGAGTATCATCCAGCCATTTGTTAACAGCATACCGGATCTGCAGTTTGCCTGGTCTTTCAGACATGGATTTGATGTATTCCTGAAAGATGTGAATAAAGCAACATCCGTTAACCGGGTTTTAAAGGAATATGGATTAACCTGGGATAATGTGATTGCTTTTGGCGATGCTGGCAATGATACGCCATTTATCAAACCTGCAGCTATTGGTGTAGCAATGGGCAACGCCAGGGATGATGTTCGTGAAAATGCAGACATCGTTGCGCCTGATTGCAGAGATGATGGTGTTGCCAGAGTATTGGAAGATCTGCATATTGTATGAGGTGTATCTATGGATATCAGGGAACAGATTGTAAAATATCAGCCATTCAATGAGCAGGAAGAAAAAGATAAGGCAGAATTATTAAAATGGATTGATACAGGTTTAGATCTTTGGACAAGAGAAAATGGCATGGCTCATTGGACTGCCAGTGCGTGGGTATGCGATCATACACATAAAAATGTATTGATGGTATATCATAACATTTATCAATCCTGGAGCTGGTTGGGAGGTCATGCGGATGGTGAACATGATCTTCTGAAAACAGCAGTGAAGGAAGTAAAAGAAGAATCAGGTGTAAAACATGTAAAACCATTATCAGAAGATATCTTCTCTATTGAAATATTAACAGTAGATGGTCATATCAAACATGGTGCGTATGTATCTTCTCATCTGCATTTAAATGTAACTTATCTGCTTGAGGCAGATATGCATGATCCTGTTTTTATTAAGAAAGATGAGAACAGTGCAGTTGGATGGTTTACCCTTGATGAAGCTGTACAGAAATCTTCCGAACCATGGTTCAGGGAACATATTTATAACAAACTAAATGAAAAAATAAGACAATATGAAAAAGATAAGAGGATCTGAATCATATGAAAGAACAGTATGAGTATATAAACGAACTGCCTCTTGGAGAAGCAGGCACACGCATTACAGATGGATGTATGGTCCTGGAAGGTGGTGCTTTTAGAGGATTGTATTCCCAGGGCGTATTGGATTATCTGATGGAGAATGATGTCAATATGCAGACAACAATTGGTGTATCTGCAGGTGCTATGGCAGGCGTGAATTATGTCTCTGGTCAGATTGGACGCAGTATACGCATCAATCTTTCTTTCCGTCATGATTCTGATTATATAGGTTTAGGTGCTATGAAAAGAGATCATGGAATTACAGGTTTCTCTTATCTATGGAATGAAATCTCATCAGATTATCCATTGAATGAAGAAAGATTTAATGATCCTTCCAGAAGATTTGTCGCAGTCGCGACAAATGTAGAAACAGGTAAGGCTGAGTATTTTGAAAGAGGAAAATGCAGTGATATTCTCAAGGCAGTATCAGCCAGTGCAACTGTTCCATATGTTTCCAAACCAGTGGAAATGGATGGAAAGCTGTATCTGGATGGTGGATGCGGCGTCAAGATCCCTTATCAATGGGCATTAAAGGAAGGATTTAAGAAAATTATTGTCATCCGTACAAGAGATGTCAGTTATCGTAAAGATGTGCAGAAAATACCGCGTGCTTTGATCAATCGTGAATATGCAGGATATCCTGAACTAAGAAGGGATCTGCTGGAAGAAGCACCCAGATACAATATTACCCTGGATGCTTTAGACCAGCTGTATGCATCAAAACGTATCTTTATGCTTTGCCCTTCAAAGCCTATTAATATCAACCGGTTTGAAGGTGACTTAAGTGTTCTCGCAGATGTATATCATTTAGGTTATGAAGATATGAAGAATCATTTTGATGAACTGCAGGATTATCTGAAACAGTCATAATCTGTATTATTCAGATCATGTACTGTATGTTTCTGATACGTTATAGGATCATGAAAGGACAGTTTCTCTGCCCATAATCCCATATTCTGGAAATCCCTGGAAGGTTTTCCATATAACGGGTCATTGACAATCGGTAAATGCATATCACTTAAATGAAGACGGATCTGATGGGTATGACCAGTATGCAGTATGCACTGGATCAGCACATAAGGTCCTTTTCTTTTTAAACAGGTAAATTCTGTAAAAGCTTCTTTTCCTGTAGAAGAAATACGATATTTACCTGACTGATGACGGTCTCTTCCTATCCGCATATGACTGCTGAAACGTTTTCCTTCTTTGATATTTCCATAACAGATGGCCAGATATTGTCTGGCTATTTTCTTTTCCGCAAGCATCTGATCAAACCATGGCTGAAAGAAACGTATTTTAGAGTAAAAGACTAATCCGGTTGTATCTTTATCAAGACGATGAATCGGTCTTATCGGGGCATGGATATGATGCTGTAACTGGTATCTTGCCGCATAGGCATTCAGACAATGTATATCATCCTTATCTTCAGAATGAATGATGATACCTGGATCCTTATGGACAATATAGCAGAAAGGATCCTCATATATACATGTACAGGTTTCTTCTGCAGGTTTCCAGTCAATCTCTTCTTCTGGAAGTACAAGTGTTAATATTCTTCCTTCAATTGCTGTATCTGCATTATTAACAGGCTTGTTATCTAACAATATCTGATGATTCTGTAATAACAGATACTGATTCCTGCGGGATTGTCTGTAATCATTCAGAAAGTCACGAATGGTTGTATATGTATTTTCTGTATCAATGTCTATCCGGTTATTTTCAATATGATAATGCATGAAAATATTTTACTCTGTGAAGTAAAAAACAACAAATTGTGAAGGAGAAAACTATAATAAAAATCAGTGAAGGGAGATAACAATATGAAAATTGCAATTGCAGGTGCCGGAGGCATGGGATCACGCTTTGGACTGTATCTGAAACAAGCAGGTAATGATGTAACCCTGATTGACGGCTGGAAAGATAATATAGAGGCAATCCGTAAAAACGGAATGATTGCGTCAGTGAATGGAAAAGAAGTTATTGAACACTTTGACGTATACCAGCCATCTGAAATTCCGGATGAAGATATGAAACAGGATCTGATTGTCGTACTTGTAAAAGCACCGCAGTTAGATGCGATGATGACTGCACTAAAACCTATGATTCATAAGGATACATATGTGTTATGTCTGATGAATGGCATTGGTCATGAAGATACTTTAAAGAAGTATGTTCCTATGGAACAGATTCTGCTTGGTGTAACCATGTGGACAGCCGGTATGGCAGGACCTGGCAGACCTGTATTAAATGGTGATGGTAATGTTGAAATACAGAATCTGAAGCCAGAAGGAGAAGCGATCGCCAGGAAGACTGTAGATGTCTTTGCTAAAGCTGGTCTGAAGGCAGTGTACAGTGAGAATGTTAAGTACAGCATCTGGCGCAAAGCTTGTGTTAATGGGGTTGTAAATGGATTATGTTCTATTCTTGACTGCACAATGGCAGAGTATGGCAGTATTGATGAAAGTGATAAAATCACAAAGACAATTGTCAGCGAATTTGCTTCGGTTGCGGCTAAGGAAGGTGTAAACCTGGATCAGGAAGAAGTGGTGAATCACATCATTGCCTCATTTGCACCAGATCAGGCAGGCACTCATTATCCGAGCATGTATCAGGATCTGATTAAGAATCACCGCAAGACAGAGATTGATATTATCAATGGCGCAGTTGTCAGAAAAGGAAAGCAGTATGGCATTCCGGTTCCTTACTGCACATTGATCACACAGCTTGTTCATGGCAAGGAAAAACTGTTACATTGCAAGTAATACAGAAGTCAGATTGTTTATCTTTAATGATCTGCTTTTCTTTATGGTAAAATGCATGACATGGAAAAAAAGAGGACATACATTGCGATAGATCTGAAATCTTTCTATGCATCGGTTGAATGTCAGATGAGAGGATTAGATCCTTTACGGACAAATCTGGTAGTCGCAGATACATCCAGAACAGAGAAAACAATCTGTCTTGCGGTATCTCCTTCTTTAAAAGCGTACGGTATACCTGGCAGGGCACGTTTATTTGAAGTCAGCCAGGCTGTAGAAAAGATTAACCGGGACAGGGCCAGAGCCATACACTGGAAGCCGTTTGCCGGCTCTTCTATGGATGCGGTTGAATTACAGAATGACAAGTATCTCGAACTTTCCTACCTGGCTGCAGTACCGCGGATGTCACTGTACATTGAGTTCAGTACCAGAATCTATCAGATTTACCTGCAGTATATAGCTCCTGAAGATATTCATGTATATTCCATAGATGAAGTATTTATTGATGCGACAGATTATCTGAAATTGTATGGATTAACAGCTCATGAATTTGCCAGAAAACTGATTCAGGAAGTATTAAGCAAAACCGGCATTACTGCTACAGCAGGTATTGCGCCGAATATGTTTTTATGCAAGTGTGCCATGGATATTGTGGCCAAGCATATTCCTGGTGATAAAGATGGGGTACGCATCGCTGAATTAGATGAAATGTCCTATCGCAGGACACTTTGGACACATAAGCCTTTAACAGATTTCTGGCGGGTAGGCAGAGGGACTGCCAGAAGATTAGAAAAAGAAGGCATCTATACAATGGGAGATATTGCCCGCTGTTCTATTGGTGATTTTCATGATTACTATAATGAAGATCTTCTGTATAAGATGTTTGGGGTCAATGCTGAAATCCTGATTGATCATGCCTGGGGCTATGAACCATGTACGATGGAAGCAATCAAGAATTACAAACCTCTTCGTCATTCTCTTGGAATCGGACAGGTACTTTCCTGTCCTTATGACTTTAAACAGGGACTTGTTATTGTAAAGGAAATGACAGATCAGCTTTCATTAGATCTGGTAAACAAGGGCAAGGTTACCGATGCACTGGTATTGACGATTGGTTATGATACATCAAGTCTGGAAGAAGGCTATGATGGGGATATTACCATTGACTGGTATGGCAGGGCTGTTCCAAAACATGCGCATGGTACAGTAATGCTTGGATCATGGACTTCTGCCAGTCATACAATGCGTTTAAAGATGACACAGTTATACAATCAGATTGTAAACAAACAGTTAAAGATACGCAGAGTCACCATAGCATCAGGGAATGCCAGAGATGCAAATGGCATACAGAATTTCCATCAGACAGATCTTTTCAATGAAGAAAAAGAGACTTCTGTTTCTGATCAGAAAAAAGAAAGAAAAGCAGAAGAAGCAATTCTTAAAATTAAACAGAAGTATGGAAAGAATGCAGTCGTAAAAGGCATGGATTTTGAAGAAGGTGCTACTGCAAGAGAAAGAAACAATCAGATTGGAGGACATAAGGCATGAGAATGGTCAGTAAAGATCAGAATGATGAACACCGCTATGATGATATGCTGGATTTACCTCATCATGTGTCCGGTACACATAAGCACATGTCCATGGATCAAAGAGCAGCCCAGTTTGCGCCATTTGCGGCTTTGACAGGGTATGATGAGGCAATCAAAGAAAGCTCACGTTTAACTGAAATAAGAAGAGAACTATCGGATGAAGAAAAGGATAA
The DNA here is from genome assembly GCA_019415435.1 of Erysipelotrichaceae bacterium. GTDB lineage: Bacteria > Bacillota_I > Bacilli_A > Erysipelotrichales > Erysipelotrichaceae > Bulleidia. The sequence goes on along the minus strand of DXZE01000021.1, from coordinate 16,989 downwards.
TCTGGATCATAAGATCCAGATGCTAGTCAAAAATGAAGCCCTGCATCCTCTGGTTCTGGTAACATATTTTACAGAAGATCCAGATAAAGAAGGAGGCATGTATCATAAGAAAAAAGGCCATATCAGAAAAGTTGATACAGCCGGATATATGCTTTTATTTACTGATCATACAAGTATCAATATGCATGATATTGATGACATTGCCTTCATCAGAAACTTATAAACCAAAATAGTCTTTACGTTCTGTAGTTACTAAATCTCCATCAATTGTAAGAATCATGTAAGAAGGATTGCTCATATCCCGGTTTGCATTCATAGAACCGGGATTTAATAATCTTACGCCATCCACAATACGATCATCATATATATGCGAATGACCATAACATACGATGTCACATTCATTTCTTCTCGCAAAACGGGCCAGTGCATTGTAATTTACAAATATACTGTCAAAAAACATATGACCATGTGTCACAAGAATTCTGTGACCTTCTGTTTCATAGATTCTTACACTTTCATATAGGGAAGGATCATCACAATTCCCGCATACAATAAAAAGATCTTTAGCATAATCTTTCGGCAGACATATATCACCGCAATGAATCAACAGATCTGCATCTGTATAGGTGTTTTTAATATACTGCACTGCATTTTTCAAACCGTGCGTATCAGACATTACTATAATTTTTTTCATATACTTTATTCTATCATGTCATTCAGGATATCATCCAGTCTGTTATAATACAGCAGGAAAAGAGGTTATATACTTATGGCTTGTACAACTTTATTAGTTGGTAAGAATGCTTCGTATGACGGAAGCACAATGACCGCAAGAAATGAAGATTCCGGTGCCGGATCTTACAGTGCCAAGAAATTCATTGTCGTAAAACCAGAAGATCAGCCAAGGCATTATAAGAGTGTCATATCACATGTAGAGATTGATCTTCCTGATAATCCGATGCGTTATACTGCAATGCCAAATGCAGTCAGTGACGAAGGCAACTGGAGTGCAGCAGGGGTCAATGACGCAAATGTTTCCATGACTGCAACAGAAACCATCACTTCTAATGAAAGAGTTCTCGCTGCTGATCCATTAGTGGAAAAAGTAAAGGCTCATGATGATAAGCCAGAGATCCCGGGTGGTATTGGTGAAGAAGATCTTGTTACCATTACATTGCCTTACATTCATTCCGCAAGAGAAGGCGTGGAACGGTTAGGTATGCTGCATGAAAAATACGGAACCTATGAAATGAATGGCATTGCTTTCCAGGATGTCAATGAGATCTGGTGGTTTGAAACAATCGGTGGACATCATTGGATGGCAAGAAGAGTTCCGGATGATGCCTGTGTCGTCATGCCTAACCAGCTTGGCATTGATGCATTTGATTTTGATGATGCATATGGCAAACAGGAAAATTACATATGCTCTGCTGATTTAAAGGAATTTACAGAGAAGAATCATCTGAATCTTTCCTTCGATGATACATTCAATCCAAGGGATGCCTATGGATCTCATTCTGATTCAGATCATTCTTATAACACACCAAGAGCGTGGTATATGCTGAGATACCTGATGCCTTCTGCATTCTGGGATGGCGAAGGGGCAGACTTCAAACCTGAAGAAGATGATCTGCCTTGGGCAGTTACACCTGAAAAGAAGATTACGGTAGAAGATGTAAAGTACATTCTTTCTTCCCACTATCAGGGAACACCATATGATCCATATGGAAAATATGGTAAGGCAGATGAGCGCGGCAAGTATCGTCCGATTGGCATTAACCGTAATAATTTCCTTTCCTGTGTTCAGTTAAGACCATATGTTTCAGAAGAGATACAGGCTGTAGAATGGATTGCCTATGGTTCTAATGTATTCAATGCATTTGTACCATTCTATGCAAATGTGAATGACACACCAGCATATCTCAGGGATACAACCGGTTTAGTCACAACCGAGTCATTCTATTGGGTAAACCGTCTGATCGGAGCTATGGCTGATGCGGATTTCTCTGATTCTATTGCGGAAATAGAAAGATATGCAATGCGTGTACAGTCAGAAAGTCATCGTATGATTCAACAGGGTGATGCAGATTACAATCAGCTCCATGATGTCTATCATCTGGCTGAAGTGAATGAAGAAATTGCTGAATTTGTTAAAAAAGAAACATATGCACTTCTTGATAAGATTCTGCTGATTCGTTCGAATCATATGCGTAATGGATTCTCGCGCTCTGATGCATAACTTGTAAAGATATTGCAGAATTATCTGTGATATCTTTTTATTTTGTAACAAATGTTACAGATAAATCAGTTAGCTTATCCTAATATTACTTTCGTAAGAAAGATAAATGGTGAATAAAATGGCTAAGGTAATTGATCTGGATAAAACAGTAGCACAGCTTGTTAAGGAATATCCTGAAGTGAAAGATATAATGGCTTCATTGGGATTTAAAGATATTACTTCACCTGTCGCTTTAAAAGTTATGGGTAAAGTCATGACAATCAAGAAGGGCTCTGCCATTAAAGGTATTCCAATGCCACAGATCATCCTGGCTTTTGAAGATGCTGGCTTTGAAGTGATCCACCCGGATGAAGAGGCAAAGAATGATGTAGAAAATACATCCACTGGTGATGATCGTGTTGATGAATTAAAAGTATTAATTAAAAGAGTAGGTAATGGGGAACCGGTAGAAGAAGTACGCAAGGATTTCGTAAAGCAGTTTTCTTCTGTTTCTGTTCATGAGATAGCCAATGCAGAACAGTCATTGATTGCAGATGGCATGGAAACAAGTGAAGTCATGAAACTCTGTGATCTGCATTCTGCTTTATTCCATGGACGTACTGAAGCAGAAATATGGGCAGAAGAAGAACAGAAGGCAAAGGAAAAGAATGAAGGTATACCGGAAGGACATCCGGTATCCAACTTACGCAGAGAAAACGCAGCGTTGGAAAGATTAGTAAATGGAGTTGGTGCAGCTATTCTCAGAAGAAATCAGGAAGCTGTTCAGGATGGTCTGAATAAACTCTGTAAGATACGTACACTCTATGGCAAGAAAGAAGAACTGATTATGCCTGTCTTAAAGAAGTATGACGTAACTGGTCCATCTGAAGTCATGTGGGGTGTTGATGATGAAATCAAACATGAAGTATCCAGACTTGCCAAAGGATTAGAAGAAAATGGATTAGCATCTGAACAGAAGGATATCCTTGCTGTATTAGACCGTATCAAAGAGATGATCTATAAAGAAGAAAAGATCCTGTTCCCATTAGCATTAGAAAAATTCAGCAGGGATGAATGGATATCTATTTATGAAGATCTTCCGGAAATGGGGCCAGTATTTGTGGATTCCTATGATACATGGACTGAGGCAGAACAGATCTTATCCGAAAGAAAAAAGGAGACAAAAGATATCAGCAATGGTGTAATTCACTTTGATGGCGGTACATTAACCATCAGACAATTACAGGCATTATTCAAAGTACTGCCAATTGATATTACCTTCATTGATGATAATGACATCAATACATTCTATGCTAATGAAGGAAAAGTATTCTCAAGACCGAAGTCTACGCTTGGCAGAAAGGTTTATGAATGCCATCCTGCCAAAATCAGACCAGTCGTAGAAGATATGATTTCGCAGTTTAAGGCAGGAACATTAGACAAGATGGAAAGATGGGTACCATTACCAGGCAAGGCAATCAGAATTCTCTATCTGCCAGCAAGAGGAGAAGATGGCAGTTATATTGGTACAGTAGAAATCATTGAAGATATGGCTTCTGTCAAAAAACACTTTAAGAAGAATTAACATATGCAGAACTGTTTCAGATGTTGAACAGTTCTGTTTTTATATATGACCATAATAAAACGACTGCAGTCCTATGCAGTCGTGGTATCTTCCATGAAGATTAATGAGCCTGACCTTCTTTATAGTTATCTCTTTCTAATACGGTCAAAGATTCCACATGGGCAGTATTTGGAAATAAATCATACGGGATAATGGTGACAACATGATATTGATGCTTCAGAACATTCAGATTCTGTCCTAATGTAGCAGGATTACAGGAGATATAGATAATCTTCTTTGGCTTTACTTTCAGGATTGCATCTAGCATATTCTGATCCATTCCGGATCGCGGTGGGTCTGCCAGAAGTATATCAATATCTGTTTTTGATGCAGTTTTATACAATCCCTCTGCAGCATCTTCACATAAAAACTGTACATTATGAATATGATTAAAAGACGCATTCTCCTGTGCATTCTTTACCGCATCCGGTATGGATTCTATACCAATAACCTGCTCTGCTTTCTTATGGGCAGCTAAGCTCATCGCTCCAATACCGCAATAGGCTTCTAGCAGGGTATGACATTTATCTGTCTTCTTAACAGCAATTTCATAGAGATTTTCAGCCTGTGAGACATTTAACTGATAAAAGGATCTTGGACTTAACTGAAGGGTAATATCCTGTACAGATATTGTCATTGTCTCTTCTCCAGCCAGTTTCTTTACCTGACTGCCAAAGATATTAACTGTATTCTTTTCCGTATTGATGGATTGAAATAAGCCCGTCATGCCATGAATACGCATGATTTCTTCAATAACTTCTTTACTGATTTCTTCTTTGCCTGTAATTAATGTACACTGGCTTTTTCCCTGAATAGAACGGATGACAAGATAGCGTATGCCTTTACCTGTCTTATTCTCATAGGCATGCATATGGGCATGATTCAATGCCTTTAATACTGCTGTTCTGACTGTTTCCACATCTTTACTATGAATACGGGAATAATCAATCGGCACAAAGTGATTCGTACCAGGTTCATACATACCTGTTACAAGTCTGCCATCTACTTCAGAAACAGGGAGTTTGCATTGACTGCGATAGCCGTAGATCTCCTTTGATGGATGCATATCACGGATAAAATGGCTCTTTACTCTGGCATATTTATATAAAGCTTCCGCTAACAGTTCCTTTTTATACTTTAACTGTGCTTCATACTTCATATTAAAGAGCGGACATCCCTCTGCATTTGCATAGGGATAATTATCACGTATTCTTTCTTTCGAATACCAGGTAATCTTTTTTAATACTGCTTTTTTATAGCTTCCTTTATCTTCTTCAATATCAACCAGAGCTGTTTCTCCAGGGTAGACACCACTGCAGAAGACAGGCTTATGATCCAGATAAGCAATGCCCTCTCCATTAATACCCATTTTCTTAAACGTTAATTTCTTTATCATATTCTTACCATAATGCTGCTAAGTTTGTATCAGATGTTAATGTATCCAGACTGTAGATGAAGTAAAGATCTGTATGATCAGGATCTGTTACCTGGGCACTGACAGACTGACGGTAATAACGCATATCAAATACCTTGATTTCACTGTATTCCTGAGCCAGATATGGGATCAGTATATGGGCATAGGAATCTTTGATAATAACTGCCGTACGTCCATTATCTACTGATGTATGAATATCTTCATAGGCATGATTGCCATCCAGATAGTATGTATACTGATCTTTCTTCTTCAGATTCTCATTTATAAACATGGAATCAGAAACAGTACCATCCTCATACGTTACTGTAACCGGATTCTCATGATCAGGATCCATTCTGTAAAGAGAATCTCCTTTTGTCCAGAAGGCTCCTGAGCGGGAATACATGGTTCCTTCAAAGTCATCACTGACTTTTGTATATGTAAACTCCTGTGGATCTTTGTTTAAGACATCACGGCATATCTCATCGTAACCGATCTCGGCACCAGCCGCATTCCAATGGTGATCTGTCTTAAAGTAATAATCACCACTTGTACCTAACTTATCTGCTATATTCATATAATTCTGATCTTTGAATTGTGTGCCTATGTTATCCAGCAATGCTTTTTCATCAATATTATAAGAACCAAATGGCAGATACTTCCTTTCACCATATGCGGCTGTAGGAACAATCATGATATTCGCCTTTAAACCGGTTGTATCTGAGAAATCATTGATATATTTGATGTTTTGATCCAGTATCTTTGGATCATAGGAAGTATAGGCAGAAATCAGTCTTCCTTCCTTGCCAAAATAAACATTGTTGTTTTCAATAGCACCTGCGTTCTTTCTGACAGATGCTTTCATTTCAATCCATGTATCTCTGTTAATGAAGTGATCTGTAAACCAGCTTTCAAACTCTGTATCAAAGTTTCCTCCGAATATATTCTGTAAGGAAAGCTCAGGAGCTTTGGCAAGAGAACGGTTTTCATTATCAGAGAAATCCTTCTTTGGTGCAAACAGATTGGCAATCGTTAAAGCATAGATAAATATCAGAAATATACACGCTATGAATAACTGTGCTATTCTTTTTCTTCTCTTCATAACAGCCTCCTAGAAACGGAAATACAGGAATGGATTATACGTTCCATCCACAATAAATGCTGTGCATACAAGTAACATGACTAATACAAGTACAGGTTTGCACCAGTCAAAGCCAGGATGCCTGAGAAAGTTCAGCTTTGATTTGGCTACAGGTGTGCAGGCGATGATGCATACAATTAACAATACAAGATTATCCCTGAGGAAATATAATGTCGTTCCATTCACAAAAGAAGACGCATTGCCAAATAACATGCCAAGATAATGGAATGCTTTAACAATATCTGTATTGGCAAACAATACCCATGCGATCATAACAAGAACCATGGTATAGATATGACAGATCCAGCCAGGTGCCTTTTCCAGTTTCTTTAATAAGAACAGCTTTTCAAATATCAGTAGTACACCATAGAAGACACCCCATAATACAAAGTTCCAGCTTGCTCCATGCCAGAAGCCTGTTAACAGCCAGACAATCATGATATTCAATAACTGTCTTGCCTTGCCTTTACGGTTTCCTCCTAAAGGAATATAGACATAATCCCTGAACCAGAAGGATAAGGACATATGCCATCTGCGCCAGAAATCTGTTATGGATTTTGCAATATAGGGATAATTGAAGTTTTCCAGAAACTCAAAGCCAAGCATTTTGCCAAGACCAATAGCCATATCCGAATAGCCGGAGAAATCAAAATAAATCTGAAAGGTATAGCAGGCGATACCAATCCATGCTGTTAATACAGAAGTCTGATCTGCCTGCAGGGCATTGACTGCTTCCCATACCTGACCTGCACTGTTAGCAAGCAATACCTTTTTGCCTAGACCAACCATGAACCTTGATACACCATCACTGAACTGACTGAAATTAGAGTGACGATCTTCCAGCTGCTTTGCGACATCACGATATCTGACAATCGGACCAGCTATTAACTGCGGAAACATCGTTACATAAGCTCCAAAGTTAACAGCTTTACGCTGTACCTCTGTATCGCCGCGATACAGATCAATCGGATAACTCATTGCCTGGAAGGTATAGAAGGATATGCCGATAGGTAAAGAAAGCTTTAATACAGGGATAAATGTAAGACCTATGGCATTCAGATTCTCCGCAAAGAAATCCCAGTATTTAAAGAAGCCAAGCATTGCTAAATTAATAACGATACAGATGATCAGAATCTTCTGAGCATGTTTCATCTGTTCGCTTTTCTTGTATTTTTCTATTAAGAGACCGGCAAACCAGTTCATGAATATAGAAAATATCATTAACAGTACATATACCGGTTCACCCCATCCGTAAAAGAATAATGAAACGACAAATAAAACAATATTGCGGAAACGAAAGGGTACCGCATAATAAACAATCAGAACGATTGGCAGATAAGCAAATAAAAATGTAAGGCTGCTGAATACCATAATTCCTCTCAATCTTAAAACACCTGCATATTATATCAGTACAAGCAGAGAAAACGGGATATACAATGAGAATTGTAAGAAAGTTTCATAAAGTTATATTCTTTTTCAGTTTTATACACTGAGTTCAAAAAGTTCACAAATATATTCCGTCAATTCATTGAATTAAGAAACCGGTTACAATAGAATTTAAATAGGTGAACTTTCATTTCACATTACTAAGGAGGAAAGAAATGAAAAAGTTAGTTTCAACAGTTCTCGCCGGAGTTATGGCAGCATCTCTTGTCGGATGCTCGTCATCAAAGAATAATGCCGGCAGCTCAGCAAAGGGATCATCTGACAGCTCTTCAGACATGAAGGTTGCGATGATTACCGACTATGGTGACATCACCGACATGTCATTCAACCAGACAACGTATGAAGCATCCAAGGCATGGGCTGAGGAAAATGGTGCAGAGTTTGAGTACAAGAAGCCTGCTACAGATGCCGATGCAGATCGTGAAGCTTCTATCGAAGAGGCAATTGATGATGATGGTTACAATGTTATCGTAATGCCTGGCTATGCATTCGCACAGGCTATCGTTGATGAAGCACCTAAGTATCCGGATGTTAAGTTTATCGCTTTGGATGTTGCTCAGGATGACCTGGATAAAGCATCTGGTAAGAAGGACTGGTCCAGTGATAATGTATTCTCCGCAGTTTACCAGGAAGAATTAGCAGGTTACATGGCAGGTTATGCAGCTGTTAAGCTTGGCTATACAAAGCTTGGCTTCTTAGGCGGCATGGCAGTTCCAGCTGTAGTCCGTTATGGCTTCGGTTATGTACAGGGTGCTGATGAAGCAGCCAAGGAATTAGGCAACGCATCTGATGTCACAGTTAACTACGTATATGGCGGACAGTTCAGAGGTGACGCTGATATCACAGCACGTATGGACACATGGTACACGGATGGTACACAGGTTGTATTCGCCTGCGGCGGCGGCATCTATACATCTGCAGCAGAAGCTTCTGGCGACAATGGCAAGCTGATTGGTGTTGACGTTGACCAGAAGAAAATAATCGATAAAAACTATGGTGAAGGCAAGACAGTTACTTCCGCAATGAAGGGCTTAGCAGCTACAGTTAATACACTGCTTGATGCTATCAAGGATGACAAGTGGGACGATTACAAGGGCAAGGTTGAAACATTAGGTCTCGTTGATGGTGATGATCCATCCAAGAACTATGTACAGCTTGGCACAACGCAATGGAGTGATGGCTTCACAGAAGATGATTACAAGGCTCTTGTAAAGAAGATGTTTGATGGTGATATCAAGGTATCTGATGCTACAGATAAGATGCCTGCAACTGATATCAAGGTCAATGACGAAGGCTCCATCAAGGGTTAATCTGTAACACATATGAAAAGGTTTTGGAATCTGATGGTTCCAAACCTTTTTTTTAATGTATAATGCATATCGTGTTGTTACTGCATGCATGTTATCAGCAATAGCACAGCGTTTCATTTCAATAATAAGGAGGAAAGAAATGAAGAAGTTGGTTTCAGCAGTTCTTGCCGGAGTTATGGCTGCATCTTTAGTCGGATGCTCTTCCAACTCACAAGCTGCAGGCAGTTCCGAGGCATCTTCTAACGATGATTCTGAACTGAAGATCGCAATGGTTACAGACTATGGTGAAATCACTGACGAGTCATTTAACCAGACAACTTATGAAGCATCCAAGGCATGGGCTGAAAAGAATGGCGCCAAGTTTGAGTATTACAAGCCTGCAGATGATTCTGATTCAGACCGTGAAACCTCTATTGAAGAGGCTATTGATGATGGCTATAACATCATTATTATGCCAGGTTATGCTTTTGCACAGGCTATTGTTGATGAAGCTAAGAACTATCCGGATGTAAAGTTCATCGCTCTTGACGTTTCCCAGGATGACCTGGATAAAGCATCTGGTGAGAAGGACTGGTCCAGTGATAATGTATTCTCCGCAGTTTACCAGGAAGAATTAGCAGGTTACATGGCAGGTTATGCAGCTGTTAAGCTTGGCTATACAAAGCTTGGTTTCTTAGGCGGTATGGCTGCAGCTTCCGTTATCCGTTATGGCTTTGGTTATGTACAGGGTGCTGATGAAGCAGCCAAAGAACTTGGCAATGCATCTGATGTAGAAATCAAGTATGTATATGCAGGTCAGTTCTATGGTGATTCAGATATCACAGCACGTATGGACACATGGTATAAAGATGGCACACAGGTTGTATTCGGCTGTGGTGGCGGCGTTTATACTTCTGCAGCAGAGGCTTCTGGCGACAATGGCAAGCTGATTGGTGTTGACGTTGACCAGAAGAAAATAATCGATGATAAGTATGGTGAAGGCAAGACAGTCACTTCCGCAATGAAGGGTCTGGGTGCTACTGTTAATACACTGCTTGATGCTATCAAGGATGGCAAGTGGGATGATTACAAGGGCAAGATCATGAAGCTCGGTATGGTTTCTGATGATCCATCCAAAAATTACGTACAGCTTGGCACAACACAATGGGATGATGGCTTCACAGAGGATGACTACAAGGCACTCGTGAAGAAGATGTATGATGGCGATATCAAGGTTTCTGATGAAATCGATAAGATGCCTGAAACAGAGATTACTGTAGACGACGAAGGTTC
>DXZE01000021.1:0-6554 GCA_019415435.1 Erysipelotrichaceae bacterium | reverse complement strand
CAAGGGCTGATTAGCTGAAAAAGAAACAGGAACATCTTTTAACCTGTTTCTTTTTTTTATATAATTATTAGTAGTTATTTGATTCTTAAAATCATTTAATGCAGTAAAAGAGAGGAGGGCAATATACATGGAAACGGGTACTCCTTATGCTATCGAGATGTCGCACATCACGAAGCGTTTCCCTGGAATTGTCGCAAATGATGACATTACTCTTCAGTTGAAGAAGGGCGAGATTCATGCACTTCTTGGCGAGAATGGAGCAGGCAAGTCAACACTGATGTCTGTTCTTTTCGGACTGTATCAGGCTGAAGAGGGTGAAATCAAAAAAGACGGTAAAGTAGTTCAGATTAATGATCCTAACGATGCAAATGATCTTGGTATCGGTATGGTTCACCAGCACTTCAAACTTGTTCAGTGTTTCTCCGTTCTGGATAATATTATCCTTGGCGTAGAAGACACAAAACATGGCATTCTTATGAAAAATGAAGCCAGAAAGAAAGTTCTTGATCTTTCAGAAAAGTACGGGCTTCAGGTAGATCCTGACGCATTGATTCAGGATATTACAGTTGGTATGCAGCAGCGTACAGAAATTCTGAAGATGCTGTATCGTGATAATGACATTCTGATCTTTGATGAACCTACGGCTGTATTAACACCACAGGAAATTGAAGAACTGATGCAGATCATGAAGAATCTCGCAAAGGAAGGCAAGTCTATTCTGTTTATCTCCCATAAGCTGAATGAGATTATGGAAGTAGCTGACAGAGTAACAGTCTTAAGAAGAGGCAAGTGCATTGGTACAGTTAATGTCAAGGATACTAATGAGAAGGAACTTTCCAGAATGATGGTTGGCAGAGACGTCCAGCTTGTCGTAGATAAGAAGCCTGCTCATCCTGGTGATACAGTATTATCTGTAGAAAACATGACAGTAGCTTCCAAGCTTCATGGCAACAATGCAGTCAAGAACGTTTCCTTTGATGTTCATGCCGGTGAGATTGTATGTATCGCTGGTATTGATGGCAATGGTCAGACAGAACTTGTATATGCTCTTACCGGATTAGAACCTGTAAAGTCAGGAAAGATTACACTGTGTGGTAAAGATATTACCAATGCACCGATTCGTGAAAGATCTGCCCAGATGTCTCATATTCCTGAAGACCGTCAGAAACATGGTCTTGTCCTGGATTATTCCCTGGAATACAACCTTGTATTACAAAGATACTGGGAACCGCAGTTTACATCTAAAGCTGGTTTCCTCAAGCGTAAGGAAATCCGTGACTATGCTAATAAGCTGATCAAGCAGTATGATGTGAGATCCTCTCAGGGACCTGTCACAATTACAAGAAGTATGTCTGGCGGCAACCAGCAGAAGGCAATTGTCGCAAGAGAACTGGATCGTGACCATAAGCTTGTTGTTGCAGTACAGCCGACCAGAGGTCTTGATGTAGGTGCTATTGAATACATTCATAAGCAGTTAGTTGCCGAACGTGATGCCGGAAGTGCTATTTTGCTTGTATCTCTGGAACTGGAAGAAGTTATGAATCTTTCTGACCGCATTCTTGTTATGTATGAAGGTGAAATTGTTGGTGAATTAGATCCTAAGAAGACAACAACAGAAGAACTTGGTCTGTATATGGCTGGTGCCAGAAGGAATACCGGAAAGGAGGCCGCATAATGGATACTGAAAAGAAGAGCTTTCTGCAGAGACCAGGTGTTCAGACACTGTTATCATCTCTGCTGTGTATTCTGATCGGTCTGCTGATCGGATATATTGTTCTGTTAATTATCAATCCTGCTAATGCATCAGAAGGCATCCGTTACGTCATTCTGAACTTCCTTACAAAGGCCAGACCGCAGGCAGTCATCAAAAACCTTGGCAATACATTAGTCAAGACATCACCATTACTGATGTGTGCCTTATCCATCTGTTTCTGCTATAAGGTTGGACTGTTCAATATCGGTGCAGCTGGTCAGTATGAAGCAGGCGCTGTAGCATCCCTGTATTGTGCTATTGCATTGCATTTACCTTGGTACATATGCCTGATTGCAGCAGCTGCTGCAGGTGCACTTCTTGGTCTGATCTCTGGTGCCTTAAAAGCATATCGTAACGTTAACGAAGTTATTTCCGGCATTATGCTGAACTGGATTACGTTATATATATGCAATATGGTATTAGGCAGAGAAGGTATCAAGGAGACAGCTTCTCCATATACTGTTACATTAAATGCCAAATATGCTTCTTCAAGAATCCCATCCTGTGGATTAGACAAGCTGTTTGCGAATAACACAAATGTTACAATCGCAATCCCGATTGCAATTATCTGTGCCATTCTTGTATGGGTTGTCTTAAACAAGACTAAATTCGGATATGAATTAAGGGCAACTGGTTATAACAAGAATGCCGCCAAGTATGCCGGCATGAAGGAAAACCGTAATATCATTCTGACACTTGTCATTGGTGGTGCCTTAGCTGGACTCGGCGCAGCCTTCCTGTTCCTATCCGGATATCAGAAATGGTCTACAACGCAGACGTCTGTACCGAACATGGGCTTTAACGGTATTGCGGCTACATTCCTTGGCGGTCTGCATCCGATTGGAACAATCTTTGCATCGTTCTTTATCCAGTCCATTACTGATGGCGGTTCTTCCTTAACAAAACTTGGATATGCATCTCAGATTTCTGATATGATTTCCGGTATTATTATCTACCTCTGCGGCTTTGTACTCTTCTTTAAATATGTCATGAATAAAAGAGGCGCAAAGAAGTATGAAAAGAAGGTAGAAGAGAGTAAAGGAGGTAAGAACTGATGTTATTATTATTGCAGTATACGATCATATTCGGATCAGTTTTATCTCTGGTAGCTCTTGGCGGATGTTTCTCCGAGCACTCTGGTGTTATTAACCTGGGTCTTGAAGGAATCATGGTTATGGGCGCCCTTGGCGGTGCCTTAGCCATGAACTGGTTCTCAACTGTCACAAATCCATTTGTCATGATACTGATTGTTACTATCATGGCTATCATCTTCGGTGTTCTGTATTCAATGCTTCTTGCAGTAGCGTGCATTAACTTCAAGGCAGATCAGACGCTGGTAGGGACAGCCTTAAACATGTTAGCGACAGCTATTGCGACTGTACTTGTAAGATCCATTAACTCAGCTCAGGATGCCTCTAACGTATCCACTACATTACAGTATATTAATCAGAAGAAACTGCTTGTTGTACAGCTTGGCGGCTTCCAGTTCAACTGGTTCATGCTGTTTGCCTTAGCTGCCTTAATCATCAGCTATGTTGTCTTATATAAGACAAGGTTCGGCTTACGTTTAAGAGCGTGCGGTGAAAACCCACAGGCAGCTGACTCTGTTGGTATCAATGTATACCGCATGAGATGGGCTGGCGTACTGATCTCAGGATTACTTGGCGGTCTTGGCGGTATTGTCTATATCACAGCAGGTGTATCTGAGTGGAAGTTTGATGTCGGTGTTGCCGGATTCGGTTTCCTGGCATTGGCGGTTATGATCTTCGGTCAGTGGAAACCTCATAAGATTGCACTTGCGGCATTGTTATTCGGTTTCTTCAGAGCATTATCAAACGTTTATACACAGTTTGAATTCCTTGCAAATCTGCCGATTCCATCGACGTTCTATAATATGCTGCCATATATCATTTCTCTGGTTGTCCTGGTATTCTCCTCAAAGAATTCTGCGGCACCAAAGGCAGAAGGCATTCCTTACGACAAGGGATCCAGATAAGCACTATGAGGATAAGCATTATGCTTATCCTTTTTCTTTATAAACATCCTGATTTCTGATACTATACGCATTGGAAAAGAGATAGATATGAAACAGAACAGAATATTCCCGCATATCACTGTAACAGCCAAACAGGAAAGAAGTATCCGTCATGGTCATCCATGGATCTATGCGGATGAAATAACAGAAGCTTCAGAGAATATTGAAAATGGTGCATTTACCGATGTATTCGGACATAAGAATAATTATCTGGGTACCGGTTTTTACAGTGAACATTCCAAGATCAGAGTTCGTCTGCTTAGCAATAATGCCAATGAAACATACAACGATGCTTTCTTTGAAAGAAAAGTTAAATATGCACTAGCCTATCGTAAAGATGTCATGAAAGATGACTTCAATGACTGCCGTCTGATCCATGGAGAATCCGATGGACTGCCGGGACTAACGGTAGACCGTTACAATGACATCCTTGTCAGTGAAGTGGAATCATATGGAACCGAATTACACAAGGATGTTATTTATCAGGCTTTGTTATCACAGCTTTCTGATATGGGTGAAACCATTCATGGTATCTATGAACGTAATGAAGGAGAACTCAGAAAGAAAGAAGGTCTGGAACAATACAAAGGCTGGTATGGTAACAATCATCCTGCTTCCTGTATTACCGAGATTTGTGAAAACGGCATCTGCTATAACGTAGATGTAGAAAATGGACAGAAGACAGGCTTCTTCTTAGATCAGAAGTATAATCGCAAAGCGGTGGCACGCTTAGCCGCAGGCAGACATGTATTGGACTGCTGCACACATACAGGCTCCTTTGCCTTAAACGCCGCAAAGGGTGGTGCTGCCTCAGTACTAGCGATGGATATCAGTGAATCTGCCTTACAGATGGCTGAAGAGAATGCAAAGAGAAACAATCTTTCCATATCCTTGCGCCAGGGAGATGTCTTTGAAGTACTGCCTGCTTTGAAAAAGGAGCATGCTTTCTTTGACTTCATTATTCTTGACCCACCTGCCTTTACCAAGTCACGCCGCACTTTCCATAATGCCAAAAAAGGCTATGAAGAGATTAATGCGGATGCCATGCGTCTGTTACCAAGAGGAGGGTATCTTGCGACAGCTTCCTGTTCACACTTTATGCCGAAAGAAGAATTTGAAAGCATGTTAGTGGATGCCGCAAATGATGCGGGTGTTGGTATCCGGATTATTGAACAGCGTGGTGCAGCATTTGATCATCCGGTTATGCCAGCTGTTCCAGAGACCGAGTATTTGAAGTTCTTCCTGCTTCAGATTATCTGAACATCATTATTCCAGCATGTCCCTTACCAGGTCAGCATCCTTTAAAATAGCCTTAAAATATGCTAAAATAAACATGTTGAAGGCAGGTGATGGATATGTATAAAATCAATGATGTTGTTGTCTACAGAAGAGAAGTATGCCGTATTGTAGGAAAACACAAGAGTGATTTTACAGGTGAACAATGCTACATTCTTGTCCCATATTATGATGAGAGCGGATCTACCAAGATGCAGGTACCTGTATCAAATAAAGCCGGACATCTGAGAGACTTAGTCACAAAGGAACAGATCCAGGAACTGATCAAGGAAACACCTGATATTGATACACTGGCTAATAAGCCTGCAAATATGAAGTCACAGTATGCCAATCTTTTAAAGAGTGACAAGCTGGAAGATCTTGTATGCATTATCAAGACTTCTTATGGCCGTAACAAGGCCAGACTGGAACAGCATAAGAAACTGGCATCTGTCGATGATGAATATTATAAAAGAGCAGAGGATTATCTGTTTAATGAATTATCAGTAGCTCTGAATATGAGCTATGATGAAGCCAAGAACTACTTCAATGAGGAAGTAGAAAAGGCTGCTTCAAAGGAATAAGAATTACTCAGAGAAGGCAAGAAGCCTTCTTTTTGTTATCAGTCTTGACTAACCGATTCCATGTTTGCTTAAATATTTCAAGCGTGAGGGAGTAGTCAGCTCAGCTTATAGAGTGACAGGTCAACATACTGGCATAACTGCCTGGTCTGTCTTGATTGGCGAGACTCATGTATGACGTATGGTCATACATGGATTCTATGCCCTTATATAAAAGAATCCGGATATGATCATCCGGTTTTTATATGGGGAGGACAGGATGAAGGAGATTCTTATATTTCTTTTAAACAGTGTTGCCTTGGGTGTCGGACTTGCCATGGATGCTTTTTCAGTTTCTATGGCTAATGGTCTGAATGAGCCTGGCATGCCGAAAAAGAGAATGGCATTAATTGCCGGTACATTCGCTTTCTTTCAATGGTTTATGCCTATGGCAGGCTGGCTTGCCATACATACAGTTCTCAGCTATTTCAAGGCATTTCAGAAGTTTATTCCATGGATTGCATTAATACTTCTTTGCTGGTTAGGCGGTAAGATGCTTTTTGATGGATTCACCAGCAAGGAATCAGAAGAGGCTGAAGAAGAGACAAAGGTATCTCATGGTGCTTTGTTTGTGCAGGGTATCGCTACATCCATAGATGCTTTATCCGTAGGCTTTACAATAGCTGCGTATAATCTGTTACAGGCTTTCTCTGCGTCAGTAATCATTGCCATCGTGACATTCTTCATATGTATAGCAGGGCTTTTAATAGGCCGTAAGTTTGGCATGAAACTTTCTAATAAGGCATCCATATTAGGTGGTATCATCCTGATCGCAATTGGCCTTGAAATCTTTATAACCGGAATATTTTAAGAAACAGCCCGAGAATTCTCCCTTGCTTGTATGGGAGATGAATCGGACATTTTTATATCT